>CAJJDH010000090.1 GCA_905182905.1 marine gamma proteobacterium HTCC2089
ACCCACTTGAGTGCCCCAGATCGCACCGAATTCGCTGTTACCATCGCTTGCATCGATATCCTGGAAGCCAGCTGAAAGCTGCAAACCTTGAAAATCCTTGCGGGTTTTAAAGTTAGCTACGCCAGCAATAGCGTCAGAACCATAAGTTGCAGCAGCACCTTCTTTCAATACTTCTACTGAAGAAATTGCCATTCTTGGGAATGCGTTTACATCAACGAAACGACCACCAGGTAGGCGCTGAGGAACAGGCACTTGGCGTCGACCGTTAAGTAGAACTAATGTTCTTTGAGGACCTAAGCCACGAATATTTACGTTGGCTACACCTTCAGAGGCATTAGATTGGAATTGGTTAGATTCGCCGTCTACGCCGGAGCTTGCGCTAAGGCGACGTACGATTTCTACAATGCTAGGTGAACCCTGACGAACTAATTCGTCTCTTTCCAACACCGTTACCGGTGATTCAGAATCAATAGGGGTCCCCTTAATAAATGAACCGGTCACTACCACTTCTTCAATTCTTTCATCTTCTGCAAATGCAGTCGCTGAAAAACCTAAGAGTGCGATACATGACAACGCGCCCGTGCGCTTTACAGTCTTGTACAGTTTCATAGTCTCTCCACTAAACAATTTTGTTTTCTATATATGGCGCACAACAACGCACGCCCGCATACTTTTGGTATACGACTCCATAACAATAACATGGAAAAATAGCGTCAAACCACCATTGCGTTACATTTCTGTAACATTTATTTCCCACTTCCCGTTGCCGCCATTGAAAAATAAATATAGTTATATATATCAATTAGTTAAATAGAGTTTCAAGATTCTCTAAAACCCGAAAGCACATTGCAAGATGCATAAATTTGTAAAAAAGTGTCGCGCAAAGAGGCTTTAGCTCACCAAATTATGAAAATTTGGTGAAATTTTCGCCACTCAAAAGTAAACGGTACCCACTAGAAACAGAGTGACAAGGGTGAAGGGTGAAGGGTTTTAGGCTCGAACGTTGTACTGAAGAGCCGTCGATGCAGATATGAGGGTTTGAAATTTGCAAAGCCTAGCTAAATGTAACTATAAAAAAGCGTTACGCTCACTTATTAATCTACGTTAATAAATAATCATAATCTATTGTTAATTATACAATTTAATTCGCAAAGTCGTAGTAATTTAGAGGATGCTACTGCGACCACCAGACGAACGGCTCCCTGCAACCAGATTCAAAGATCATTGCTGGTCGAGAGAAGCTGCGATACCCCCGAACAGTTTGTTAACCTCAGCTTCGTAGTCGTCTTCCCAAGCGCTGGGCCAAGCACTTTGCATTGCTATGACTACATCGCGCGCCGGGTCTATCCAGATAAATTGCCCGAATACACCCTCAGCAGCATAAGTACCCTCTTCTTGTAACCACCAGTAATAGCCATACCCCTCGTAGACTTTTGATGCGGCAGTCGACTGGCTGATCCAACCCTCGGGTAATACAGCGGTGCCATCCGCTAGCGTGCCGTTACCTAACGCAAACAGGCCCAAGCGAGCATAGTCACGCAAGGTAGCACTGATACAGCAACCTCCAATTTCTTCACCATCTGGTGCGCCCAACAACCAGTTTGCATTGAACTCCATTCCAAATGGCTGCCAAATCTTGCGCTGCAAATAGACCGACAAATTGTTACCTACTGCAGAACGCAGCAGAGCACCAGCAATACTCGTTTCACCAGTGTTGTAGTTAAAAACTTCACCTGCAGGCATTTTCTTTTCTAATTCGCTCATGTAGCTAAACAACTCAGGCGGCCCGTAAGGCGCGTTACCTACATCAGAGTCAGGATCTGCATAATCCTCATTCCACCCGGCCCCCGACGACATCTGCAATAGATCTTTAATACGCACATCTGCGTAAGCACCGCCCTTCAGGTGCGGCAGATAATCTACGACTAACTCATCTACGCTTTTTATAAGACCATCTTTGATGGCCGCTCCAATAAGCAAACTAACGACAGATTTGGTAACCGAAAACGAGATCCAGAGCTTGTCTTCTCGATGCCCCAGAGCGTATTTCTCGAAAACTATCTGATTCTCATGCAGGACCAATAAACCCGCTGCCCGACTACGCAGCATAAAGTCGTCAATACTACTGACCTCGCTTTTGTTGATATGGGCATAGTCATCCAAGCTCAATTCACTCTTCGGCAACTTTAGGTATTGATCAACCGCCTCTATAGTTCGAGTGTTAGCAATCTCTGCAATACTCGAGTACCCAGTCCGCTGCTGTTCTGGGGTCCAAAACAAGATATGCTCAGTGCCTAACAGGTCCATTTTTTGTCCGTAACCTAACAACGGAGCCAGTAATATTGCCGCACAAATTGTAAGTTTCTTCACTTTCCCTCTCCCACTTTGAGCAATCAGTCTTTTCTTATTTAGTCAGTCAACGAGTCTGAATTTGGCTATTAGAAGCCAAAACTGGCCTAACGTTTAGCTTCTCGCTCCAACAACCGTGCCCCGCGCATAATATTACCCAAGGCGTAATTACCTTCATGGCAAGCGTACTCGTAAACTTTGTCTCCCGTTGGTATCCAAGGGTACTCGCCACCCCAGGTTGAATCCCATACCGTGGGGTCGGTGACCTCAAACTGGTATTTCAGCTCACCAGTGGCAGTTCTAGAAAACCGCTCAATCACCTGAAGGTTTTCATCTGCACCCGACAAAGGAGGCATTGGCCCAAAATTCTTCGTTGTTATAACCAGTGTGTCGCCTTCCCAGCGACCTATAGAGTCACCTAGCCAACTACTTACATGAGCTGGGCCATGCATAGCATTCATACGCACAATCCGTGCGTCATGATTCATTTCCGTCAAAATCATCACATGATCTTTCGTCTGAACAATGCGTTTAAAATTATTGTAGTAATTTGGCAGCATTGGCGGACCGGCAGTTGACCGCGACCCGATAATGCAACGCTCTGCCAACGGACGCTGCTCTAAGTCATCGTAAGGACCAGTGCCATTACCTTCCTTTAGCCACCAAGCTGAACTGCCGTCTTTCGCCATTGAAGGGTCGGGGTTGCGCCAAATAATTCTCCAATCGTCAAGAATCTTGGCCATTCTAGCCGCACCTTGATCATTCATGGGCGGGATACGCCCGTTACTAGGGTGGGTGATCAATGACGTTCTGAAACGCCCCTCCAAGGCTATAGCCCCTTCACCTCGATCAATCCAAAACGCGTTATAACCGCCTACTTTACCGCCTTCTGGTGGCGCTTTTCGGTCCGGGTCACTGCCCTTACTCGCTTGACGACTGTATTGCTGAAACTGATCGGCTACTTGCTCCGCCTGAGTCTGGCTCAGATAAAGGTTTTCACCATACATTGCAGGCCGCTGCACCGGCGTAAGCGTAGATATGTTGTAAGTACCGGATAGGTCAACTTGGGCATGGCTATACGGCGAAAACTCGAGGATAAATACTATGAGCAGCGATACGGACAAGAGCTGGGGGAATACCGGCTTTAATAAGGTTTTCGGTAACCATCTGGGTTCTGGTCTCATCGTTATATCAACTCCAATCACTTAGCAGCGCGTTAAACGGCGTATTCCTTCGATTATAAGAGATTAGGCTATTGGAAGACCATTTGGCGAGTGTCTTTCAGGTTGTAACAAGACAATTTCTCCTTCCGCACCTACTGCGCCCAGAATTAGGCATTCACTCATAATCGGTCCAATCTGTTTACTTGGGAAATTGACTACGGCAACAACTTGTCGGCCAATCAAACTCTCGGGCCGGTAAAGGTCTGTGATTTGGGCGCTGGTTTTCAACTCACCAATGTCTTCACCGAAGTCGACCCAGACTTTTATCGCGGGCCTACGCGCCTCAGGAAATGCCTCAGCAGTTACCACGGTACCCACCCGAATGTCTATTTTCTCAAAATCTGCCAAAGTAATTTCAGCTTTTTTGTCCATTATCGTCTCCCTCTTATTGCTACGACACCATATCCAACTGCTCTGTCATGCGTTAAGTGCACTAGCTGTACCGGGGCCTGGCATTGTGGGCGGTCTAGAGTAGATTTAAGTGCGCGGTCGATGCAAGATCACGGGCGTCCAATCGCAATCAAATTCTTGCGTATTGGACCATACGCGACGGGCACCAGAGTCGCTTAGAGAGTAACGTTGGGTAGGCAAAAACCCTGTATCTGCGCTGTAATCAAAACCGCATAACTCGTCGGCTTCAAGATCAATAATAGTGACCCCAGGATACGGGCCTTTGAGAGTACCACCATTAACGATCTGGCAATGTTCGAAGTCGATTAGGGTGCGAAAGTGCATGTGTCCATTGACAATAATGCGCGGCACTCCACTTGATTGTCCCAGCAGTTTGTCCAGTGGTAATGAACGCTTAGCCTCTGTCGTTGCTGTACCCGGCCAGACCTTTGCTAGGTCATCATCAATGACCCCGTGACATAACAACAGGTCGCCGCAATCAGTTTGCAAGGTCAAAGTCTGCGGAAGATTGTGCAGAAAGTTCAGGCTGCTATCGCTAACAACTGATTTCGTATGGGCGTGTTCAACGTGCCGTGCTTTATCGGTGAGCAGCCAGCGATCATGATTGCCAGCCACGGTGAGCACACTATTATTTGTCAGTAAGTCGCAGGTAGCGTCAATGTCGCCTACCCCATCAGCCACGTCACCGGTACAAATAATGGAATCTACGCCTTGGCTCTCTAACCAACTAAGTGCCAGCGCGAGTCGCTTATGCTCGGCGTGGACATCGCCAATAATGCCAATTTTCTTATTCAATGCCTGATCTCTATCTTTGTCGCTACAGGCTAGGATCTACTCCGTGAACAGGCTGTGAAGTTAGCTGCACAGTTCAAAGACAAACTTGGACATGAGCGGAGCAGATAAGAGAACAGCTAGCTTACTGCTATCGCTTACTGGCCTAGTTTTCTACAAAGCCCTTCCAACCACTCATGTAATTGATAAAGGTCTCGCTGAGTCCTTCACTAGCTAAGTAGTCTCTAGATACGGGTAGAGAAACCGGCTCAAAGTTTGCGTCGCCAGCGACCTTGAGTGGGTAATCGTGATGCAATATCGCAGCACGGCCAATAGTGACGAAATCTATATCCGCAGCCAGCACGGCAGACACGTCTGCAGCCGTGGTGATTTTTCCAGCCACCGTGAGCATTACATCTTTGCGATCCAAATCGGCGAAGTGTGCGAGTAAGCTTTGGCTCTGGAAAGCTTCTTCTTCAGGCAACTTAAAGCTGTCCCAAAGTGATATGTCGAGAAAGTCTACTTGCCCACTGTCAATTAGATCTTGGCAAGTTTGTAGCGCCTCAGCCAGTTCAATACCAAAACGCTCAGGGGACAACCGCACACCTACTAGAAAATCGTCTCCGCATTGTGCACGAATGCCAGCAACGATTTCGTGCAATAGCCGTGCGCGGTTGGCATATGACCCGCCGTAGTTATCAGTGCGCTTATTATATGCGCTACTGAGGAATTGGCAGACGATATAGCCATGAGCGCCGTGCACTTCAACCCCGTCATAGCCAGCTTCTTTGGAGCGCACTGCGCCAGCAATAAAGTCGTCACGTAATTGCTCAACTTCAGCCAGTGTCATAGCCCGCGCACCGGTTTCTGCGTCTGCAGAGGGACAAACCGGCGCTTCGCCAATAAGCTCGGCGGGTGAACGCATTCCTGCGTGATGTAGTTGAACTACCGCTAAACTGGCTTCGGCTTTGATCGCCTCAGCAAGGCGTATATGACCTTCCAAGTGATCGTCTGAGAAAACACCTAATTGCCCTGGAAAACCCTTACCGATAGCCTGGACATGGGCCGCGCAAGTCATGGTTAAACCAAATTGACCCTTTGCTCGCATGGTTAACCAATGAAACTCATCATCCGAGAGTCGACCATCCTCATGACTCTGAGAATTAGTCAGAGGCGCAAGCATGAAGCGATTCTTCATTTCAAACCCAGACTTAAAAACAACACTCTCAGATACCTTCGACACAATACTCTCCCTGTAACTTTTAGATGAACGGTCAATTATCCGTCATGACGCAATTGACCGGCGCCTATGCTACAAGAAAAATAACGCGTAAGCCCAGAATATGCCTTCACAACATATTCACCGACCATAGAGCAATGTTCTGGCGTATAATTTTCACTCGAGAATAGCGCAAATTTGCTCTCCTCGTTGGGTGAGCAGAACACCTATCTCAAACTTAGTGACTACTTTAAAGAGGCATACGTGAGTACACCCAAGAGCAAGCGCGAAAGGATTACTGGCCTGCTGCAACTTTTAGCAGTGGTCATGTTAGTTGGCCTAGCTGTGGTTTATTCACAAGCGCCTGACGAGGGCAAGAAAAAGCCTGCCTACGCCAACTCAACCCCCTCCACGGCACCCGCGCCATTGGTCACAGTGGTAAAACCTGCAGTTGGCACTCATAGCGTATCTGTCGCCGCCAATGGCTCGGTGGCCATCCGTGCTTATGTCGATCTAGCCCCACAAATTTCCGGTGTAATTGAAACCATATCTCCTGCACTTAGGGCCGGTGGTACATTTGCAGCCAATGAAACTCTGTTAACGATAGATAGCCGTGATTTTCAACTCAGGCTCAAACAAGCTCAGGCTGAGGTGGCTTCAGCTAGGTCAAATTTACTGCTACAACAAGCAAAGAGCGACAACGCCAAACGTAACTATGCACTCCTGCATCCTAATCGGCCCGTACCGCCACTAGTCGCGTTACAACCCCAGATTGCGCAAGCACAAGCTCAACTAGCTGGCGCCCTAGCAAATGCAGATATCGCCAAATTGGATCTCTCGAGAACCAGTATTTCTCTTCCTTTCGATGGGAAAATAACCCAATCGTCAGCTGAGGTTGGCCAGCTTCTCAGCAACGGCAAAACTTTTGCCCAAGCTTTTGCGCTTTCAGCGATAGAGTTAGTTGTACCCCTTGCCGCCTCTGACATTGCCGCGCTGTCTCCCATCGAGGGCCGTGCCGCCAATTTATCCCTTTTAGGCCGTACCCTAACCAGTCAAGTGGAACGCGTAAGCGCCGAACTAGATTCGCGCAGCCGCTTTGCTCGAGCCTTTATTCCCGTGACTATAAGTGCAGACATACAGCCAGGGGTTTTTCTCGATGTAGAACTATCAGGCCCCAACATCCCAAACACGCTTGTATTGCCCGAGGCCGCCAACCAAGCAAACGAATCT
>CAJJDH010000091.1 GCA_905182905.1 marine gamma proteobacterium HTCC2089
GGGTTCTACCCTTGGCCTTATCTTGGGCCTTTGCTTTCCGGAATTTATTCATATTAGTGGGCTGGGTCATCTGGCTAGTCTACGTTAACAAAGCATTATGTTTTCCTTCTTTTTTATATTTACCTCAGACTTGGGGTTGGTTCTAGCGTTAACACCGAACATACTCGCGCTAATTGTTAGAACAGATTTGGTGGTGTTATGACGGGTCCCTCGGAAAGAACACGAGTGCGAAGAAATGCCATGCGCGCAGAGTATGACGAGCAGGTTATCTGTGAAGTTTTACAAGCGCATAGTTTATGCACGGTGGCGTATATTGTAGCTGGCGAAGCCGCGCCCAGAATTATTCCGCAGCTATATTTTGTCAAAGACAACTATCTCTATCTGCATGGCAATCGACAGAGCGCCTTGTTGAAGCATTTGGTTGGTGGCGGTGAGGTTGCTGTTTCGGTCTTGTTGGTGGACGGCATTGTTGTGGCACGTAGCGGCTTCAACTGCTCTATGAATTATCGCTCCGTGAGCCTTTTTGGTAAGGGCGAAATAGTAGAAGAGCAAGCCAAAGCCGATGCCTTGGATCTATTTGTTGAAGCGTTGATACCTGGCCATAGCCAAAATGCGCGACCGACAACTACAGCTGAAAATGCTGCAACCACCGTGGTCCGTATTCCCCTAGGTGACATGGCGGCAAAAATTCGCGCGGGTGATCCAAGTGATCCGGAAGAAGATTTGGTTCTAGACACTTGGGCAGGTACCATCTCTGCCGGTTATTTGATGGGTAATCCCGTGCCCAGCGGCGATCTTAAAGAAGGCGTTCACGTTCCCGATTATATTAAGAATGTGCAATTTGGCGGAAAGTCTTAGCAGGGTTGCCAATTTTTTACGTAAGGCGGTATCAGTGTTTGGAAAATATGTGTTTGTAGTTTTGCTTCGAGGTGAGTTTTGAGTCGCGTTGGTGTTGGCGTAGATTTTGGTACCAGTAACTCTGCTGCGGCGATATTTGACGGAGAATCTGTACGTCTAGTTCAGCTTGAGAGTGATGACTCAATTGTACCTTCTGCCACTTATATTGATCGCTCACTTACGGCAAAAACCGGTCAGCTTGCCGTGGACCAGTATATTGCTGACAACACCGGAAGGACTGTTGAACTTATCCCAGAGGTAGTGGGTGAAACCAGTCAGTTTGTTGACGATGGCGGTGGCGATGAAATATCTGAAGTACAAACCGCCACACAAAAAATTTATGGCGCGCCGGTTACCGACAGCAGTTTGCAGGGCCGCCTATTTCGCGGCACCAAGCGCTTATTAGGCGACGAAGAAGTGCGTCGGTTAATGGTCTTCGATCATCCGTTCAGACTAGTAGCTCTCATCACGCCCCTTTTGCTGCGGATTAGAAAGTCCATTGAAGCGGATATTGGCAGTTTTGCCGATGCCCATCTTGGTCATCCGGTGAACTTTGAAGGTCGGGACAAATTTTCCAATCAATTGGCGATGAGTCGACTAGGTGAAGCCTTTGGTTATGCGGGTGTGACTAAGCGTAGTTTTTATCCCGAGCCCATTGCTGCAAGTGTGAGTTTTTTGCACGCAAACCCTACCGCCCAAGGAGAAACAGTATTGTCATTAGATTTTGGCGGAGGCACCTTGGATTTTTGTTTACTGCGTCGAGAAGGCGAGGGTTTTAATGTTATCGCCACCCACGGCATTGGTTTAGGTGGAGATCACTTAGACCAGATTTTGTTCCGCCAATTACTCTTCCCGCATTTGGGCAAGGGCGAGGTATGGAAGCGCCGCGGGTTTGATCGGGAGATTGAGACTCGATTTCCTTTTGAAGAATTTGAAGATCTGTTAGTTAACTGGGCAGTAACTTACACGCTGAATCAAAATAAATTCACCACACCGGTGATGGAGCGCATAGCCTCGGGCGGTCCCAATACAATCAAATTTGAACGTTTGCGTGACATTATTAAGCATAACTTGAGCTACTTGCTGTTTACCCGTATTCGTAAATTGAAAGCCGACTTGTCCCACGCTGAGGTTGCTCGGTTGGATGTGCCGGAAATTGATCTGGAAATTGAGCTGTCGCGGCGCGAGTTCGAGGGGATGATTAGCGAACCATTGCAGCGCGTGGCTGAAGCATTGGATGTGACGGTTGCAAAGGCGGGCTTGCGCAATGACCAAGTAGATATTGTGCTGCGCACTGGCGGTTCCAGCTTAATCCCAGCAGTGCTTGGTTTGCTGGAAGATCGCTTTCCTGGTCGGGTGGTTGATCACGATCCGTTTACCAGTGTGGCAGCAGGCTTAGCTATTGCTAATTATCGTGGCTTGAGCTTTACGCCATAAGGCAAATCCGAAAAAAAGTCCGAAGCAAAGTCCAAAACAAAGTCCAAAGCAAAGACGTAAGTCATCAGCCATAAGAGTCAGGGCGTAGGTTTAATATCTGCGATAGTTCGCATTCAATTTAGCGGTGCGAATGACGTGTCAGTTTTCTGTTAACAGGACTTAATTATGCTGTTATGCCAAGACGGTCATCCATTTAGCAAGGTTATTCAGACTTATTATCAAAGCTGCAACAGTCAAGATTTTGCTTTGATGATGTCTACTTTTACCCCAGATATTGTTCACTACTTTGTCGCTCACAGCGCTGTTGTTGGGGCAGAAACCCCAGAGGCATAGTGATGACTTAAACCGGCGCCACAGGCCTACACGTCTCACAGTCATCTGCTGAGACGTTTGAATGTAAGTCGCGATACTGTTCATAAAAAAGTATCAGCGTAAAATGCCATGTCACTGGCAAGGAACGCCACGGCGAGTCGACCGCCAAATTACCAACGTCACCAACCCGAGCAGACGCTCCTTTACCAGCTGGTTGACCGATACTATCCAGCGTTCAAGGCATCACTCGAAGCCCAAGGGCGATACCTACCTCGCTACATCCAACAAGAATTCATTGATTTCCTCCTCTCTGATTTCCTCCAATGCGGCCGCCTAGCATATGGCTTTCTTCGCGTACGTTGTGAGGCCTGCCATCATGAGCGCTTAGTCGCCTTTAGTTGTAAACGTCGTGGCTTCTGCCCCAGCTGTGGTGCACGCCAAGTGCGCTACGAACTCAAGACGCCGTATCGCAATGGCACAACCCATGTCATATTTGAACTTATGGATTTCATTGCCAAGTTGTCAGCACTGGTGCCTAAACCGCGCGTCAATCTCAGCCGCTTCCACAGAGTCTTTGCGCCCAATAGCCAACAACGTGCGCAAGTGACGCCGACTCAGCGTGGCAGGAAGCCAGACAAATCTGAAGTGCCCGATACCGGCTGGGGTGACAAGAGCCCCGCACAGCGCCAATACAAGATGAACCGGGTGGCGGTATAGTTTCTGACAGATTTAGATTTTGTCTGTTTCTTCACAGCGTTCTACGGTACGCGTACCACAACGGCATTTGTTTGTATTCAAGGAAGATTTCGGGTATGTAGCTAAAATGATAATCTTCGCTGTTCTCATTGGACAGAGCTAGAGGGAACTTGCCTAGTCATAATTTTTGTATGTGGTATATGTTATGTGGCACTACCACGACAGAAAACTATTGGAGTAATAATTGGAACTGTTAGTGACGCTTGCTCAACAACTGACTGACATCACACTGGAAGAAATTCTCGGGTTCACAGGCTTTGGTGAGTTTATCAATATCGTATCTTCGGGTGACCCTGACTTAATCTTTTCGCTGGATGGTTTATACGGCCTGTTTGCGCCCTTGATGTTTATCGTGTTCATGGTTGAAATAGTAGCGGCCATGATCAGCGGAAAGTTTAAATGGGAAAATATTCGGGTTCCTTTACTTTGTCATGTAGTAAATCGAGTTATTGGACGCACAGTTTCTCTATCGGTTGCATTTGCCGTAGCAGCGCTATTTGCGCCACTGGCACCGTTCACTATTGATTTTAGTTGGTACGGTTTGATAATTGCCTACTTTGTTTTCGAGTTCGCACATTTTATATACCATTGGCTAGGACATAGAGTGCGTATATTTTGGTGTTTACACGCCACGCACCATTGCCCTTCACATATGAATCTGTCGGTATCCTATGCGCATTTTGTACTGGAAGCGCCGTTTGCTGATTTTATTCGAATCGGAATCTGTACATTAGCAGGTCTGGACCCGTTATTAATTGTGGTGGTATCCGGTATTGACTCTCTGTGGGGGAGTTTTATTCATGTGGGTGAGGAAATGATGCCGGAAGGGCGCATGAGTAAACTGGAAAAATATATTCTTACCCCTGCACACCACCGAGTACACCACGCAAAAAATCCTCAGTATATGGATAAAAATTTTTGTAATCTTATCCCTGTGTGGGATCGTTTGTTTGGAACCTACCAACGCTTGCAAGAGGATAATGCACCCAACTATGGCATCACCCGTGAGATAGACAGTAATAACTTTTACGATGTGTATTTCAGTGAATGTGTTTGTTTGATTCGCGATATTAAAAATACGCCGGGGCTGGCCAATAAGCTGTTATTACTTGTCATGCCCCCAGGGTGGGTGCCTGCAGAACTACGGCAGCCTGCTGTCACAGAACAAGAGAATGTGTCTTAGTTATAGTACACCGTCATAGTACAACGTCATTGCGAGGAACGAAGTGACGCGGTAATACAGAGACCTTCTGTTAGGAAAATTAAATCAATCAGCTAAAACAGCTGGATCCCCGCGCTAACGCTCGCGCTGGCGGGCTGGAGCTGTTTCAGAACGGGCACTAGTTGTTAGCTAGCGTTTGAATTTTAAAACACGCCCCCACTTGTTCCACTCGGTAACCAGAATGTTACCGTCGTTATCGAAACTAATGCCGTGGGGCGAAGTGACCTTGCCAATCTCCCAGTCTTTAGGGCGGACTTTAGGGGTGCTGATTTGTTTGCGATTATCATTTGTACCCAGCTCTGCGACAATTTTGTTTGTCGCATCTAAAACAGTGACTCGCCCGTGAAGCTCCGCAATAGCCAGTAAGTTGTTGTGTATAGATAACGCGCTTGGACGTCTTAGACGATCGTGGGTGGCGACAATGTTGCCTTTAAAATCCAGCCACACAAGACGATTGTTTTCCCTGTCGGTTACAAGCAAATTTTCACTGTCATTGCGCCCATCAATAATAATTTTGTGTGCAGTGGAGAAATTCCAGGGGGCGTTTTTTCCACCCAGTGACGTGAGGTAGTTGCCCTGTTGATCAAATTCGTGAATAAGACTGGTTGCGTA
The DNA here is from genome assembly GCA_905182905.1 of marine gamma proteobacterium HTCC2089. Lineage (GTDB taxonomy): Bacteria > Pseudomonadota > Gammaproteobacteria > Pseudomonadales > Azotimanducaceae > UBA4421. Next base: position 5,237 of record CAJJDH010000091.1, read on the forward strand.
GCCGTCGGTAACAAAGATTCTATCGTCGCGGGAAATAGCAACTCCGGTAACGCGCACGCCTTTAAGCAGGCGCCGTCGTTTCTGTAGATTACTGGGAACCTCGTCGTCTATGTTTATCGCTAAAACCAGTTCACCATCCAGAGACCATTTGACCAGTCGTTCCCCCTCTAGCTCGGTGCCGTAAAGGTATTCAACTCCATCGGTGTCTCGATGAATGCGAAATCCATGGAAGTCCGAGGCTGCTCCCTCCAGGTTTCCTTTGTAACTCCCGTCAGCAGTATAAATTTGTACCCCCGGCTTTGCTCCACCTTGCACGCTGATATAAATATCGCCGTTTGCGGAAACCGCGATATCACCGTGGCCATCTCCAATGGTTTGTTGGCCAGGGGGAGGGGTTATAAAATCGGCGTGGTGTTGATAGTCAGGTGTGCTTTCGGAGTGGGTATGACATGAAAAACACAAAAGAAAACCAGTGAGTAAAACTTCTTTCATAAAATATGGCCTGTTGTATAGACGAGTATTCATGAGGTCAGAGCAAAATAATACGGACAATTAAAACACAGTTCGGCACATTGTGAGGATAGGAATTTCGCTCGGTTGGGGACGTCAAGTTCGCCGTTATTCGTGTCAAATCAATTCCCGAGCGAGGCCCTATGTCGGTTTTTAGCTGAATTAACAAAATTACTAATGGCGGAAAACACCATGAAACTGACCATTGAATATCTAGGTTAAGTTACGCCTAAATGCCTAATAAGTGCTCAAGATGGATAAAGCCCGCTTCCGGTCTTCCTTGCTGGTGGACTTAATCCGGCGCGGCCTCTGCTACTTCTAAAGGCGGCCGCCACTGGGCGTCTAAGGTGGAGAAGAAAGACTTCAGCATTCGGTAGGTTAATCCCCACACAAAATGTCCTTCCTCCAACCTGTAGCCATTACATATGGTCGGCCTGTTGGCTATGGGGTAGGTGTGTGTGTCGTGGAGTGAGTTAGCCAGTAGCTGATCCATGGGTGCCCAAACTACCTCTGCTACCTCGTAATTGGGATTAAAGACTGGGTCGCCCTCTATGAGAAACACGTGGGGTGCAATGAGCATATTGAGCACACGTCCCCTTGGCTGTGCGCGTTCGTGATCCATTGCGCCCAAATACTCTGCATCGCTCAGGTCCAAGCCAATTTCTTCTTGGGTTTCGCGAATGGCGGCACCCTTTAAACCGTCGTCACTGTCTTCCAAGTGCCCACCAGGGAATGCCATTTGCCCAGACCATGGGTCTCCGTCTTTTTCAGCACGCTTTATGAACAATACATCGCACAAGGTGTCTGTTGGGCGCAAGATTATTGCTACTGCCGCTTGCCTAGTTGTTGTTTGTGGTTCTACAAAACTTGGCTTGAATGCATCCAAGTTTGCTCTGATTTTTTGAATATTAAACACGCCTGATAGCCAAACCGAAAGATGTCATCATACATAACTGTGGGGGCTAGGTGCGACTAACCCTTGGGAGGTTACATTTATGCCCTGTAACGGGTTTGACTTAGTTGGGTGCGAAAGCAAATGAATGATCTAGTAAATGATAAATCCACAGCGGGCGATGCACAGCAGAGCAAGCGTGAGGCAATTCTCGCCAGCGGCTCTAATCAATGTTTCGTCTGTGGCCCTGCGAATCCAATTGGCTTGGGTGTGCTGTTCTCCATGGACGGAGATATATGCCGCGCTGAGTTTACTCCTGGGGCCCAGCACATGGGTTACGACAATGTTACTCATGGCGGTATTGTGTTTAGCCTTCTTGATGATGTGATGGCTAACTGGGTATGGCTACAGGGGGATAGGTGCTTCACCGCGCGGGCAGATATTCGTTACCGGGCTGAGTTGCCCGTGGGTACGCCCATCCGTCTAGAAGGGCGCTGCGTTAAACGCAAAGGACGCTTGGCCCAGATGGAGGGTAAGTTAATTCGGGTGTCTGATGATTTTGTAGTTGCCGAAGCTACCGCCAGTTTTATGATGGCGTCGAGCTAAAGCGCGAAGTTATGCCCGGGAAATAGAAAAAGCGATTTAAGTGGTTGCTCAAATATTCGATTAGGGCTAGCTTCCCCCAAGTTTCAATAAACAAGGGAGATTAGATATGGCGTATGTAACCGCTATTGTAATGTTGGCGTTGGTTCAATATTTTTATTTCAGCATTGAAGTTGGGCGTGCGCGGGGGCGTTTTGGTATTGCAGCACCCGCAATTTCTGGTAATGAGGAGTTTGAACGTTACTTTCGCGCCCAGCAAAATACGCTGGAACAGTTAGCCATGTTTATTCCAGCAATTTATGCCACCGCTTACTACGGTAACCCGTTATACGCAGCGGCCGCAGGCGTGGTGTTTTTGATTGGCAGAATGCTGTATTTCAGATCTTATGTTAAGGAACCGTCCAGCCGTACTTTGGGCTTTATGTTAAGTATGGTGCCAAGCCTTGGCATGGTGATAGCCGCGCTTGTATTGTCCTGCATGACTTTCATGGGCTAGCAGGTATGGGCTAGCACGCGACCCGAGCACTAAATGCTCGGGTATTAGGATGGCTTATAGGGCTTATAGGGCTTATAGGGCTTATAGGGCTTATAGGAAGGCGGTTTTTGGCTTTCCTATTTGCCCACTGCAGTTGCTCGCTATAAACAGCAAACCGACTAGATAAGCACTAGAAATTTACCCAGGGTATTGGCGTTCCAGCCATTCCAGCATTACCCGATTAGTGTCCTCAGGCTTTTCTTGCTGAATCCAGTGACCGCAAGGGAAACTTGCTACTTCTAAGTTGCTTACCTGTTCTTCTAGATTCGGTGACGGTGGCACCATGTCGTAGTCACCATAAATCATCAATGTGGGCTGATAAATGTGCTGCTCATAAGCCCCGATAATTTCCCAATTGCGGGTGAAATTTCTGTACCAGTTAATGCCACCAGTGAATCCAGAATGGGCAAATGCGTCCAAGAACACCTGCATTTCCTCATCACTCATAATCGGATCGCCTGGCGCACCAGCAGCCAGTTTCGGGTCAGTGGCCATGTTAATCATGTTCATTCCTGGACCTAGCTCTACCTTCGGGTAAAGCCATTGATTGGTGCGATACATGTTGTGTAAAAATTGTTTTGTGTTGTTGGCAAATACCTCATCTGCCACACCGTACTGACGGTTGAAATGTACGATGTAAAAGTCTGGTCCCAGCTGGCTTTCCCAAAAGCTTACCCATTCTGATGGGCCGCGCTGCATGAACGGCACACTAAGGTTGATCACATGCGACACTCGTTGACGGTGAATCATTGCCATATTCCAGACAATGATGGCACCCCAATCGTGGCCCACAAAACACGCATCTTTGTAGCCAAAATGGTCTAGAAGGGCGGCAAGGTCGCCTGTCATTTGATTGATGTCGTAGTCGGTTATATCGCTAGGTTTACTCGATTTTCCATAGCCGCGTTGGTTGGGCATGATGACATGGTAACCAGCATCGACCAGTGGCTGTACTTGGTGCCGCCAAGAGTAGGCGTGTTCGGGCCAGCCATGGCACAGAACTAGGGGTTTGCCTTCTCCGGCGGTGAATACTTCAAGCTCTACGCCGTTGACCGCAATCATTTGCGCTTGTGGAAAATCCATCATACTGCTCTCCGGAAAAAAATTTAGGGTAGCGGTATTTGCAGTCTTGGTCATCAGCGCGGAGGATTTTAATTTGGCGGCTAGTGGATTTGGACCTAGTCGAATGCCAGTGAGTTTAGGTCTGGTCTGGGTTAGATTTACTGCTCGGGGTGGCAAACAAAGAACGCAAAGATAAGGGGTGTGCTATGAGCGAGATCAATCAAAAGAAACTAGAGGGCTTTGTGAAGCAAACTGGCGGCATGGTAGCTGCGGGTTTTAATTGCGCCATTTCAGTTTTGGGCGACCGGCTGGGTCTATTTAAAGGTTTGTGGGAGCACGGGCCATGTACTAGCGAGCAATTGGCTCAAGCGTTAAGTCTGCATGAGCGTTGGGTACGGGAGTGGCTCTACCATCAAACCTGTATTGGCCAAGTAGAATTTAGCGAAGAGGCGGCAGTGTTCTCGCTATCCCCAGAAGCTCACGCGGTATTGGTCGATCAAAGCCATCCCGCATTTTTGATGGGCGGCTATGATTCTGCATTAGCAGTATTCCCTGCTGTAGAAAAGCTCGAAGATTCTTTCCGCACCGGTATTGGTATGAGCTACGACGACCATGGTCCCAATTGCGCCTGTGGTATTGAGCGCATGGGTGCGTTTACCAATCAGTACCAGTTAGTACCGGAACTGTTGCCCCTTATCACGGGTATGACAGAGCGATTAACTGCCGGTGGTGTGGTGGCGGATGTGGGTTGCGGCGGTGCCATTTCGACTATTGCTATGGCGCAAGCTTTTCCCAACACCCAGTTTGTGGGGTACGACACATCAAACAATGCGCTGGACCGTGCGCGCGCGAATGTGGCTGAAGCTAGGCTAACGAATATCCGCTTGGTTAACCCGTTCGAAGAGGCTATGCCGTCTTCAGCACAATTTGATTTGGTCACAACATTTGACGTAATCCACGACACGCCGTACCCAGATGCACTGATAGCAGATATCTATGCATGCTTAAAGGACGATGGATATTGGTTGTGTGAAGACATTCGTGGATTTGAATCTTTTCAAGAGAATTTACGCAATCATCCAATTGCCGGGTTACTTTACGGATTTTCCGTAATGGTGTGTATGAACTCAGGAATGTCCACTGAAGACGGTGCTGGTTTGGGTACTCTTGGTTTTACGCACGACCTTGCCAAGGAGATGACCGCAGCAGCAGGCTTTACGGGATTTTCTCAACTAGCCTTTGAAAATACTATGAATAACTATTACTTGTTATCAAAGTAGGGCCTATAAGGATTTTAAAACCAAATCAGAAGGCCATTGGATGTTTGCTGTCCAAAAGCCTATTCATGCCAGTACTGAAACTGAGTCTCTGAGTCTCTGAGTAATGGGAAATACTTGAATATGGCGTCAAAAACGTAGAACCTGCTCGCTCCATTTTGATTAGAGCGGATTATGAGCGACGGCGAACATCGCGGACCCAAGGGCTTAGGTTTCGACACCTTGTCACTACATGCTGGCCAAGTGCCTGATCCAACCACTGGCGCTCGTGCAACGCCAATTTATCAGTCAGCGGCCTTTGTTTTTCCAGATTCAGATGTGGCTGTGGGATTGTTCAATCTAGAACGTGCAGGGCATGTCTACTCGCGCTTATCCAACCCCACTAACGCGGTGTTAGAAGAGCGTATGGCTGCGCTTGATCACGGTGTGGGGTCAATTGTCACTGCTAGTGGTCAGGCCGCCATTCACCTTGCGATAACTACTTTGCTTAGCGCCGGAGATCATATTGTCGCATCGCGGTCATTGTACGGTGGTACTCATAACCTTTTTCAATACACGCTTTCTCGCTTTGGTATCTCGACCACTTTTGTTGATCCTCGTGATTTTGATGCCTTTACTCAGGCCATTCAACCAAACACCAAGGTGATATTTGGGGAAGTATTGGGCAACCCGGGATTGGAGGTTTTAGATATACCTAAACTGTCGAAGCTTGCCCATGATCACGGCTTGCCTTTGATGATTGATGCAACGTTTGTCACCCCTTACCTTTGTCGGCCTATTGATCTGGGTGCAGATATTGTTGTGCATTCGGCAACCAAATTTCTCAGCGGTCACGGTGTTGTGGTGGGTGGTGTGGTCGTTGATGGCGGCACCTTTGATTGGCGCGGCAAAGAAAAGTTTCCCACCCTAAGTCAGCCTTATGAAGGGTTTCACGATTTGGTCTTTGCTGAAGAATTTGGCCCGTTAGCCTTTATTACCCGTGCGCGTAGAGAGGGCATTCGCGACTTTGGTGCGTGTATGGCACCCATGACAGCTTTCCAAATTCTGCAAGGGTTAGAAACATTGCCGCTGCGCATGCAACGCCATGTGTCGAACGCACTTGAGGTAGCCCAATATCTTGAAGCACACGATATGGTCGAATCCGTCAGTTATCCGGGATTAGAAAGCCATCCAGATTACGCTTTGGCACAGCTCATGTTGCCTAAAGGCGCAGGTGCAGTATTTAGTTTTGAACTCAAAGGTGGCCGTGATGCGGGACGCAAGTTTATTGAGAGTTTAGATATTTTTTCTCATCTTGCGAATGTAGGTGATGCTAAGTCTTTAGTCATTCACCCTGCCAGCACAACCCACCATAGAATGGATGAAGCGAGTTTGCTTGCCTCTGGCATAGGGCCAGGCTTAGTGCGTCTGAGTATTGGTTTGGAAGATCCAGCTGATCTAATTGCTGACTTGAAAAAGGGTTTGCGCGGTGTAGAAAAGTCTTTGAGGAAGCCATCATGATTTTGCAGTTAGAAGGCCAACAAGTTTATTACGGGACTGGTAGCGGGCATTGGAAAAAAGGCAGTAAGAATATTGTCTTTGTCCACGGTGCAGGTTTTGACCACAGCATTTGGGTTATGCCAGCCCGATATTTTGCTCGCTATGGATACAATGTTATTGCCTTAGACTTGCCGGGCCACGGGCAAAGTAGTGGTGCGCTTTTAACTTCTATAGATGCTATGGCTGACTGGGTTGGTCAGGTCATAGGTGCGGTCGCGGAAGATTCAAGCGCCCAAGCCACGGTTGTAGGGCACAGTATGGGTTCGCTTATCGCTATGAATATGGCTGGGCGGCATAAAGACGTTGTCGAGCAAGTGGCGTTGCTAGGCACCTCTGCACCAATGCCGGTAACTAATTTATTGTTGGATGCTGCTAAAGATAATCATCACGCGGCAATTGATATGACCAATACATGGAGTCATAGCCAGCGCAGTTTAATGGGTTCTAGTGACAATCCGGGTGTTTCTAATATTCACGCGGGTGAGCGTTGGTTAGAGCGAGCAGGCGAGAGTGTTTTATATACTGATTTGGCTGCGTGTAATGCTTTTGATGCCGCAGACTTGCCGCGGGTTGAATGTCCCGCCCTGGTCATTACCGGTGGTGACGACAAAATGACGCCAGCCAAAGCTGGTATCGCCGTGGCGCAAATGTTGCCCAATGCCCATGTTGAAAACCTGCGCGGTTGCGGTCATTCAATGCTCACCGAGCAACCAAACCAAGTCTTAGATGCGCTGTCTGCCTTTATTTTGAACTAGCTCTAGCGTGAAGGCCGACTTATACCGCCAGTGCGTTGGTGATCGCTGCATCTAGTGCCTGATGCTGACCGCTAAAGAAGTGATCAGCGTCAGCAATTGTGTGAGTCTTGAGCGCATAGCTACCGCTTAACGCCGGTAGATTTACGTAGTCATCATTGGCACCAGCAACGATAGAAATTCTCTCTTCATGCAAACCCGTTTGCCGGTTAAATGTCATAGCGGCATTGGGTGGTGCAATCAATATGGTGTTAGGTATTTTGTTTGGTTCGGCGTTGCGTAGTGCCAATTCGGGCAATGCCTGCCAGAGCATGTTTGCGCCAAAAGAGTAGCCGACAACAATGATATTACTCAATTGTGCGTTCTGTTTAAGCCAGTCGTAAGCGGCTAGTACATCGCCAACCTCTGGACTGAGTTTAGTGTTGTCCTTTGCGATGAAGTCGCCGCGACCACTAATGCCAGCACTTGTGCCTACACCGCGAAAGTTGAATTTTAGGGTGGAGATCCCCTGGGTCAAACAAGCGTTGCCCGCGGTTTGTAGCACGCCATCGTGCATTGAGCCACCGTACAAGGGGTGAGGGTGACAAAGCAGCGCTACGCGTTCTCCAGCCTGTTCGGGAAGTCCTGCATTTTTTGGACGAGTTAATTCAGCTTCCAATTGCCCTTCGGGGCCGGTAATGAAAATTTTTTCGGTGATCATAATTTGGTGGTTTGTTTGTTGGATAGTACTTTTAGTATCCAACAACTAGCTAGACAAAGAAAAGTAGCTGTTTGCCAGATCTGTTTGCGGTTTTTTTGCATTTGCCTTCAATCTTTAGATCCCGCCCATTTAACGCTGAGCATTTGTGCTTAAATTAGGCATCAGACGAGGGGAGCAAAAGTGTGATCGATTTATATACATGGCCAACACCTAATGGGCGCAAGGTGTCCATTGCCTTGGAAGAATTTGGCTTGGAATATGCCGCGCATGCGGTGAACCTGCAAAAAGACGAACAATTTGCGCCTGAGTTCTTAGCTATTTCACCCAACAACAAGATTCCTGCAATCGTTGACCGGAGTAACAATCAAGCGATCATGGAGTCTGGGGCTATTCTGATTTACTTGGCAGAAAAGTGTGATCGGTTCTGGGGCGATAACCGCTACCAAACCTTGCAGTGGCTGATGTTACAGATGGGGGGTATTGGGCCAATGCTGGGTCAGGTCCACTATTTCAAAAAGTATAACGCTGGAAAGTCGGTCTATGCTGAGGAACGTTTTTATAAGGAAGCGCAAAGATTATATGGCGTATTAGATCAGCGGTTGGGTGAAGTTGAGTATTTGGCTGGCACGTATTCTATTGCTGATATGGCCACTTGGCCTTGGATTTCGCGGTTTGAGTGGCAGCAAATTGCGTTGGCTCAGTTCCCAAATATAAAACGCTGGTACGCGCAGATAGCTGATCGGCGGGCTGTGCAAAAAGGCTACGATGTACCGATGTTTGTTAACGATATTCCCCGAGCGGATTAGCTGGGCTTAGCTCAGTTTGTTGGCAATTTGCTGGATTAATCTAGCAGCGGCATCCTGTCTATAGGGTTGTGCTTCGCCCACACCCCAGACTGGTGCTGGCCAAGCTGCGTCATCGGTTTGTCTGGCGATAATGTGAATGTGTAGTTGGGGCACCATGTTGCCCAATGCGCCCACGTTCATCTTGTGCGCTTGGGTCAGAGTCTGCAAAATTTGAGATACATGGGCTATTTCTCTTGTTACCACCTGATAGTGATCCTTGGGTAAGTTATGCAAATCACGCATGTCACTAACTCGTGGCACTAGAATCAGCCAAGGAAACCGAGCGTCATTCATAAGCAGTAGCTGGCTAACCTCAAGGTCGGCTATCTCGAATGTGTCAGCTTCAAGCTTGCTGTGGAGTACAAACTCACTCATAGATCTCATTCCTTAAAAGGGTTGGCTGCCCGCAATTGTAGTTCTGTGCATGACTCGCCGATGACCATTGTAGCCACCCTGAGCGCAATGCATTACCGTTCTGTTGTCCCACATGGTGAGCATGTCTTCAGCCCAAGTATGTTTGTAGATAAACTCTGGTTTTAGCAAGTGGGCGAAGAGTTTCTCTAGCAGCGTGTCACTTTCTAATTCTGTTAGCTCATTAATCTTTAATGTGTACACTGGGTTTATCCATAGCCCTTTGCGCCCCGAATCAGGGTGTGTTCTGACCAGGGGGTGCACTTGGGTGTCCCAGGCTTTTTCGCTGGGCAAAATTTTCATGCCGGTACGCTCGCCGCCCTTTTTGTAAGCTTCATGGCTGTAAGATCTTCTGGCGCTGTGGGTGGTGGTCATAGCGTCAAGGTCTTGGCGTAATAATGGGTCTAATGCCTCATAAGCGCGAATGCTGTCCGAGTAATGGGTGTCGCCGCCAACTGGGGGGACAATTTTCGCGTGCAAAATGGTGGCGCTTGGCGGTGCAAGTTGAAAGGACCAGTCCGAATGCCAGCTGCCGCCGAAGGGTGCAATGTCTTCATCAGGTTCTCTGCGCACTTCCAAAATATTGTTATGGCCTTCTATGGATTCAACGTAAGGGTCGTCGCCAAATTCGCCAATTGCACGACTGAACTGTTCGAGCTGGGGGTGGTCTAGGGGTTGGTCAGGAAAGTAGACGACCTGATGCTCCCACCATATGGCTTTAATTTCCTCAACTAGATCCTCGCTCAAGGGCGATTGCAACTTCACGCCATCAATGCGAGCGCCAAATTTATTCGCGTGTGGTGTAACGGTTAATCTACTCAATGAACTTTCCTTATTATTGTCCTTTGCGCCCTGCGGCCATCAATGGGCATCAGGCTATTATTAATTCTAGAACGTGTTAGCTGTTTTGCAGGTAAATGGCCAATAACGAGGCAATGATTAATCCAGCAGCGAAGAGCCGAAAGAAAACTTGTCCAGCACGGGTGCCAACCTGTTCTTGTACCGGAGCTGCCTTGCCATTTCGCAGTCTGGCAAAGGCAGATGACACTGCCCACACAACAAGCAGAATGAAAAATAGTGGCAAAATGTACTTTATGAAGATGAGCATTATTTAACTCTCGGTGAGTGTTATGTATTCGCTGAATTCTATGACGGGTTGTAGTTTAGCCAGTTTGGGCCGTCTTGGTCAGCATCGTCGTGTATTTGTCATGCCGTGAGCATAACCAGCAACGTGACGCTAAGTCCATTATGCGTCTAAGTCTGCTGCTTGCTACTTCTAAGGGGTAAATTTTTGTACAAAAGGGGGTAGTGCAATCAATTGTAACTTCTATCACAATGCACGCGGCACCTGGCTATGTGGTCTTCGGTCTTACATGAAGAGACATAACTTAACCTAGCCAAGGCTTGGTTTTCGGGCTAGGACAGGCAAAGACAGGAGTTTGGTTTAGCGCGTAAATATGCTTCAATCCGGACTGCAAGAATGGCAATACTCCAATCCATATACGACATAGAACGAGTGGTAGCTAGAATTATGAGTGAAAGAACAGCTGAAGAGCGCGACGCACCTATTTATGGGTCATTTCGCGAACTATTTTCAAACGGTTTCGAGTTCGATACGCCAACCTGCGTATTTATGATTGGTACTCATATTGCCGCCATAGTTTTGGGTATTTGGCTTTTTGCATATGCGCCAAGCGAATGGGTGTGGGCAGCAACAGTGTGGATTGTCATTCAATTCTTCGTCGGCTCGGGTTCAACTACTTTATATACCCACCGCCTTATTACCCATAAAGCAGCAAAGCATGTGTCGGCTCCCGTGCATTGGTTCTTCTGCTTTTTCGGTCAGATTTTTAGTGTTCAAGGCAGTGTGCGACGCTGGTCTGCAAACCACTCACTACACCATGGTGTCGACAGACACGGTAAAAAGGAACTTGACCCTTACAGTGCTACTTGGTTTGACGGTCCCTTTAGGAATTTTGCTTGGTCGCACACGCTTAGCCATATGTGCAATCACCCTGAGTCTGAAGAATATACTCGCTCACACAATGCCAAACGCCATTGGATCATTATGTTGCAAGACAAATGGTACGGCCTGTTGACAACGTTTTGGCTGTTTTTGTTCCCAATGGCCCTAGGCTATGCCTTGGGTGGCTGGTATGGATTTTTTGGTCTAATGGCAGGTTCTATGCTTGGCACCATTTTGGTTCAGCACAATACTTGGACAGTAAATAGCATCACTCACATGTGGGGTAAGACTGACGGCTTAAACAGCTCAGCTTCAAATAACTACGTTTGGCTGGCGCCGCTAGGTGAGGGCAACCACCACGGCGATCATCATGACTATCCAAGAGACTATCGCAATGGCTTTGGTGTTTCGGGTTGGTTGTTAGATCCAACACGGTATGGAATTTTGTTGTTGCGTGCATTTAACTTGGTGCGCGGCCTTAATAGAGCAACGGAAAAAGAAGAAGCCGAGATTATTGCCGGCCGCCAGATTGCTCAAGTGAGTAGCATGACTGCATTTAACCGCGAAGCAGCAGCGTTGAAGAAGCAGTTAGATACTCGGGTACTGGAGCTGAAAAACGAATGGATAGAGGCTTTGGCCCATTGGGAAAAGCTCAAGCAAGAGTCTAAGTTACTTAAGCAAGCGGCTGATCGTCGCGATGAGTTGGCTAAAGAAATTGCCCAAGCGCGTGCGCATGTAAATAAGCGCAAGGAAGCGTTTTTTGCAGAGCTCGAAACCTTGCGCTCTCAAGCGCTGAGTTTTTCGGCCTAAATCAGTTGCTCTAGGTCGACCTGTTGGTGGGTCGACCTTACGTTCACACTCTCCCGGGCACTCGCTCTAACGGCTCTTTATCCTCCGTAACGCTGGCCATATCCTCTTACATCGGCACTCGCTGATGCAAAAGCCCCGACTAGAATGCCCGACTCTTGCCTTTAGCCCGCGAAAAACATCCAAATGTCAGTTGAGAACTGTACTTAATAGTGAAATTCATGAAGCTAATTTGTTCAGCTGATCACAAGGAACTGGGGTTTATTCTTATTATGCTGTTTGTTCTACTGTACTTGTCCAATACAATTTTTTAACGGCACGCTAGCAAAAACCCAAATGACCAAGACTAATGACTAAGACAAATCACCCCATCAGTCGTCGAACTTTTTTAAACCGAAGCCTCACAAGCTCCTTTAGCGCGCTGTTAGGTGTCACCATACCTTTTGCGCGCTTTATGCCTGCAGGGTTTGTTCCGGTTGCGTTGGCGCAAAATCCCAGCAGCTTGGTGTTGCCTGGCAAAGACGGATTGGTCGTGCTCAACAACCGCCCTATAAATGCTGAAACTCCAGCACATCTACTCAATGATGACATCACGTCGGCGCGGCATATGTTTGTGCGCAACAACGGTATACCTCCGGAACTGACAAAGAGCCAAATAGACAACTGGACTCTAAGCATTACTGGTGAGTCCTGCGCACGACCACAGCAATTCAGCCTGCAACAACTGCAAAAGCAATTTGCACATCACTCTTATCAGTTGCAGTTAGAGTGTGGTGGCAATGGTCGCAGCGAGTTCTTTCCACCGGCCAGTGGTAATCAGTGGACAACGGGCGCGGTAAGTTGCGCACAATGGACAGGCGTGCGCCTTAAAGACGTCTTGCTCCACTGCGGTATCAACGACGACGCGGTGTACATTGGCTACAATAGCGCCGACACCCACCTCAGCGGCGACCCCAACAAAGAACCAATCTCTCGGGGCGTACCCATGAGCAAGGCGCTAGAAGACGAAACCCTCATCGCTTGGGCAATGAATGGAGAGGCAATTCCGGCATTGCACGGATACCCATTGCGTTTAGTCTGCGGCGGCTGGCCAGCATCGGCATCTGGTAAGTGGCTCAACGAAATACTGGTGCGCAACAAAGTGCACGACGGTACAAAGATGACCGGCAGTGCTTACCGAGTGCCCTGTAGTTCTGTAGCGCCCGGTACCACTGTTGCTGATGAAGACATGTGCATTATCGAGACAATGCCGGTGAAATCATTGGTAACCGCGCCACAATCGGGTATCGAACATAAACAGGCTCAAGCTCTAAAGGTGCGCGGACACGCTTGGGCTGGGGATAACGCTGTCAGTAAAGTAGAAGTATCCATAGATTTTGGGGCCACTTGGCGCTGCAGTGATCTTAGCGCACCAGTAAATCGCCTGGCCTGGCAGCACTGGCACAGCACATTGGAGTTCGAGCAACCGGGTTATTACGAAATTTGGGCGCGCGCCACAGACGACCAAGGTCGCTCACAACCCATGGTGGTGCCTGGCTGGAATCCAAAAGGTTACTTAAATAATGCGGCCCACCGTATAGCCATCAAAGTTGTATAAGCCCAAGTGATGAAAAGAACAGCAAAAACACTGTTACTATTGTCGGCGGTATGTGGCGCAGCGACTGTAAACGCCGCTACCAAACAATTAGCCAATGGACTGAAAAATGATGATGGCTGGCTACAAGTACAAACCCACTGTAGCGCCTGCCATTCATTACAACTGGTAACTGCTAACAGCGGCGATCGTACTGCTTGGCTCAATACCATTCGTTGGATGCAAAAGAATCACAATTTGTGGCAATTTGATGAGACCACAGAGGATGCGATTCTTACCTATCTGGCGAAGAACTATTCAGCGGCGAAACCCCAGCGTAGAAAACCGCTACCTCTAGACTTAATGCCGTAAACGAAAAAGCAGTGTTTAGCAGTCACGCCTGTTTCGTGTGCCCCTCTATTGTCGCCACTTACTCACAATATATTTTCGCTACCAGTATCGAGAGTTTGCCTTAGCCCTTAACCCTTTCTTTACTGCTAACCCCCGTTTTCTGGTCTATCATCTGGCCCGCTCAGATGAATTATTGGATGACCAACTTTGACTCAATGGATGACTGAACATTGGCTGGCCATGGTGCTATTGCTAACGTACTCCCTTTTGCTTTTGCACAATGCCTATGTCGGCAGCAAAGCCAGTACCGGCTTGGATGAGTTTTATGTTGGCGGCCGTAAGATGGGTGGTCTTGCCATTGGAATCTCTTTTTTCGCCACGTTTGCTTCCACCAATAGCTACATTGGCCACGCAGGTAAAGGTTATACCTATGGACTAGCGTGGATGGCGATGCCACTCATGCTGATTCTGTTTACGTATATTACTTGGCGCTGGATTGGCCCGAAGACCAGGCGTCTAGCCGCAAGGTTCGATGCACTCACGCTGCCAGACTTCTTGGCCAGCCGCTTTTTGGGTTCCACCGCGACAGCGCGCGCTGAGCCAAAACATCCGCTGCTCATTGTCTCTGGACTAGTCATCGTCTTTTGTAGCGTACTTTACCTGATCGCTATCTTTAAGGGCGTAGGGCATTTGTTTGAAAGCTTTTTTAATGTGCCCTACGAAGTAGCCATAGGCATAGCCCTTGTCATAGTAATGCTCTATACCAGTGTCGGTGGTTTTGTTTCTGTGGTTCGTACAGATGTAATTCAAGGCGTGTTGATGATGGTTGGCGCGGTAACGATTTTTTATTTTGTCACTTCTGCTGCGGGCGGTGTTGGGGCGCTAACAGATTTAACCCAAATGCCTTCAAAAGATTTTCTCTTTGATCTAAACGGTGGTATTCCCTTTGTTGTATTGCTGGGTATTGCGCTTTCAGGTTCGTTAAAGCTCATTGTAGATCCGCGCCAGACTTCTAGGTTTTATGCTTTAAAAGATGAAGCCTCTCTGCGTCAAGGTATGTGGGCAGCGGTGATCGGGTTAACCATTGTGCAGCTTTGTCTTTATCCAGTGGGTATTTATGCTCACTTACTCATGTCTGGGGTCACCGATACCGATCTTATTATTCCAACCCTAGTTAACGATCCATCGGTATTTCCGATATGGGCCGGTGATTTTTTGTTTATAGCCATTATCGCTGCGGCGATGTCCTCTATGGATAGTGTGTTGTTGGTTGCCGCTTCGACTTTATATAAAAACCTAGTTCAAGCATCTAATTGGGGCAGTGCTTCTACCTTTCCATTGGCATGGACCAGGGCCTGCGTTTTGCTTTTAGCCTTTATCTCAGCGGGTTTTGCGCTGAATCCACCGGGCGATATTTTGGCTATCACCATTTTTTCTGGGAGCGTATACGCCGCGTGTTTCTTCCCCGCGGTGGTCTGTGGGCTGTATTGGCGCAAAGGGAGTGCTGTTGGTGTTTTAGCGTCTATGGCTGCTGGAGCCGCCACTTTAGTTGTATGGATTGGCACAGGAATGAGTAGTGTGTTGCACGAGGTGTTTCCCGCGTTGGCAGTGTCGTTGGTTGTTTATTGTATTGTTGCCTTGCAAGGTGGCAAGGAAGTTGACTTAGAACAGATGGTGGGCCGAGATTCGTTGTTAGATTAAGGCAGTTAATTATTTTCCGATGAGCTTTGTAGCCTCAGCTCATATGTTTATAGGAGCTTCTTCTTCGAAGTTCTGATGATGGCCTTATTCTAAAGTTCAAATTTTCTAGGTAGCGGGGCGCTTCTAGATAGTCCAGCACCCCGCTTACTCTCCATTGATAGAAACAACCGTATTTAATCCGTCAACGCTTGATAGGTCAGCACCTGAAAATCTTGGCGTATGTTGATATGCGTATAGGGCCGTACTTGAGTCATGACAACGCCGACAAGTTCTTGCTCTGGGTCTATCCAAGACAAAGTGCAATATGCGCCGCCCCAATAACCAGAACCTTGGGACAGTGGGGTTGCGGCTTCGCCGCGATCTACTACAACACCGTAGCCTAACCCAAAGCCCATGCCAGGGCCGGGTAGCCAAAGGTCTAGGTCGCCGGTGTGATTCTCCAGCATCAGGCTGACGGTACTGGGCGCAAGTATTCGTGTGCCATCTAAAATGCCGCCATTGAGCATTGTCAGCTGAAAGCGCAAATAATCTCTGGCAGTTGATACAAGTCCGCCGGCACCGCGGAACAATGTTTTAGGCCCGCTAATCCAGCGACTTTGAGCTGACCCTGGGTCTTGCTCAACAATCCTCATATCCTCGCCTGGTGTATATTGGGTGGTGAGGCGTGGCGCTTTGCTGGGATCTAGATAGAAGTGCGTATCTGTCATATCTAGAGGTGCAAAAATTCTGTTTGCTAAAAACTCGTCTAACGACATACCAGAGATTATCTCAACTAAATGACCCACTACATCTGTAGCAATTGAGTATTGCCAATCTTCGCCAGGCTGATAATTAAGCGGTAGCGTGGTCAACTTCGCGATGAGTTCTGCATTGTCTTTAACGGGCGCGCCTGCGAATGCAGCTCTATAGGCTTCAATATCGCCTCTGTAGGAGTTGGCTAGTCCTGCTGTATGAGTGAGCATGTCGCGAATTTGAATAGGTCTCTTCAACGCAACTAACGTATCCGGAGCGCCTTCTGCTTTTACTTTCACATTCGCAAACGCCGGAATGAACTTTGCCACAGGGTCGCGTAGCTGGAAGTGGCCTTCTTCCCAAAGCATCATTAGCGCCACGGATGCTATGGGTTTGGTCATTGAAGCAATGCGGAAAATTGCGTCGTCGCGCATGGCCGTGTTTGCATCTACGTCCATGTCTCCTTGCACTTTAAAGTGCACAAGTTTGCCTTTTCTGAGTACTGCAGTGATCACCCCGGGAGTCAGGCTTTGATCAATATACTTTTGCATGGCCGGCGCTATTCGCTTTAAACGCTCGGTAGACATACCTACAGACTCTGGCGTAGCGGTTGGAATTTCTTTAGCTATGGCAGGGGTGCCAAGAATAACAAGCAAAAGAGTAAAAAAGCCGATAATCCTGTACGGAATACTATTCATTGTTTTCTCCAGAAGTGATTTCACACAGATAAAGAATACACTTAGATTGCTGGCTTAAAGAAGGTCGTTTTTTAGAGTTTTTGGAGAGCGGTAATGGGGGTTCGGTTGTTAAAGACGGTCACGTTAGAAGTGGTGTCAGAGGAGGGCTGAATGCCAACCAAGCAGTACCCCTATGGTACTGCTCGCTAGGATAATTGTATTGCGAAAAGTACTAGGCGCTCGCTTCTTCAGTTACACGCTTAATGCTTGGGCGTTCTGCCAAGTGCTTTATTAAGTCTGAAATTTGTGGATAGTCGGTGAGGATGTCTTTATTAAACATCTTCTGCCCGATGGTGGAGGCCAGTCCAAAGGAATAGTAGGTGTATAAGTCCGCAATGCTGAAGGTGTCGCCTGCAGCGTAGGGATCACACACCATAAGCTGACCAACAGCCTGCATGCCTCTGTCTAAATCCTTTTCGGTGCTGGCTTTGGTTTCATCGCTAACCGGCGTATTGAAGAGGGCTTCAGGCAAGCAGCGTCTTGCAACAAGTTCCACATTGAGCTTTATGTGGCAAGCAAGTTCCACTGCTTTGGCCGCCGCAAATGGATCCGCTGGGATGAGGGTTGGTGAGGGTTTTACACTTTCCAAGTAGTTTATGATGGCCAGAGATTCTGACAGGTATTGCCCGTTCACCCCGATTGAAGGCATCTTTCCCATAGGTGTTCTTGCAAGGTTGTCATCTTTTTGTGTGGGCGGTGCTTTGACTTCCTCGAACTCCAAACCTTTTTCAATTAACGCAGCCTTTACTAGGCTGTAGTAGTTGCTCATGCGTAGTCCGTATAGCTGGATCATAGGTTTCTCCGTTTGTTTTACTGTTCATTTTTGTTATTTATTGAGTGTAACCGACTAGGTGTTGAATTTGCATAATTTGACTAACGATCCCTTGAGCCTACGCACATTAGAAAACGACAGCGAAGCTAACAGGCTTATTTTTCCAATTATTTGGTTACGTAACTTAGACCGAGGCATAATTTTCACCCGCAAGCCTCTAGACTTGCCTATGATCGTGGATCGATTTATCGGCCCATTTTAGGAACGCGAAATAAGGAGTTGAACCGCTTGCAAGCAGATCTAGCACGCCTAAATCAGTTTATGACAGAGCATAAACGGATATTGGTTATCTCCGGCGCGGGTATTAGTACTAATTCCGGAATTGGTGATTACCGCGACCAAAATGGTGAGTGGAAAAGGGTGCAGCCTGTTAAGCACCAAGGCTTTATGGCGAGCCATGAATGGCGGCAACGGTATTGGGGCCGCAGTCAGCTGGGCTATCCGTCGTTTCTCCAAGCGAAGCCGAATGCGGGGCACAATGCCTTAGCTCAGTTAGAGGCCCGCGGAAGTGTATTTGCCCTCATCACGCAAAATGTAGATCGCCTGCATCAGCGAGCGGGTCAACAAACAGTTATTGATTTGCACGGGCGCTTGGATCAAGTCATTTGTACCAGTTGTGGCCAGCTTGAGGCGAGAGGCGAGATACAGAAGTGGTTGGAGCTGCACAATCCTGCCGTGCAAGAAGCGGACTTTGTGCCTGCCCCAGATGGCGATGCAGATTTAGAAATGGAATTTTCGCAAATACAGGTGCCGGGTTGCTCACTATGCGATGGTATTCTCAAACCTCACGTTGTGTTCTTTGGCGACTCTGTGCCCAAGCCGGTTGTCGAACAGGCATATGATTGGGTGCAGCAGGCAGATGCTGTTTTGGTGGTTGGTAGTTCGCTTATGGTTTTCTCAAGCTATCGTTTTGTGCGCCGCGCACATGAGTTATCCATACCCATAGCGGCGATCAATAACGGCGTTACCCGCGGGGATAAGTTGTTTGATTTTAAGGTGGCGGGGGACTGCTCGGAAATTTTGGCGCATTTGTTGTAGTAGCAGTTGGCGTGACTGCGGCGTATTCTAAAGTGGTTGAACCCGAACTTAGACATGAGGGAAAAGATGGTTGTAGGCAGTATGTTACTTGTTAGGTTTGTATCTGGTGTGAGGCAATTATGCCTAACGTTTGTATTGCTATCTGCATTTCTAGCCGGACTTTTTTTGTCCGCCACTGCTTCAGCAGCACATATGAGTAGTGACGAGAAAGGTGAAGAGCAGGCTTCCTCTAGCGATTCCGCGGAAGCCGGACCCACCTTGGAACAAATTCTTAATCAAGATCCACAAAAAGAAGACTACGTAGAAGAGCGTAATTGCCTATCGGTTCACCGCATTCGCACAGTCAAAGTTTTGGATGATCAGCATGTTGTGTTTGAAACCCGTCGTGGTAAACGCTACTTGGTGCAGTTCAAACATCGCTGCTTTGGGCTTAAAGCCAACCGTCCCATTAGCTATGAAGTAAATTCCTCGCAGGTGTGTAAGTTTGATTCCATTCGAGGGTTAGAGAATTTTGGTGGTCGCTTACAGCCCGGTCAACGTTGCCAAATTCCTGGTTTTCAGAGCATTTCTGAGGAGCAGGTGGTTTCGTTAAAAGAGAATCTGAAGAGTGCAAAGCAGCGCGCCCGTGAAGAGCGCAAGGCTCGGCGTGAGGCCGAACACAAAGCGCGTAAGGCCAAACGCAAAGTTTAGTGGCGTTGCGTTTTAGCGGTCTAAGACAATATCAGCCAACTGCTGCAATTCCACCACGCTACGTGCCGAAACATTCAGTGATGTAACCGGTGTTTCATCCCAAGCTTGTAGTCGATCTTTGATTTTATCTACCGAGCCGACCAGAGATATTTCATCTGCTAGTTGGTTGGGTACCGCTTGTGCGGCTTCGTCTTTCTTCCCAGCTAAGTAAAGGTCTTGAATCTTTTCAGCCTCTGCCTCAAAACCCATGCGCCCGATTAGTTCTTTATGGAAATTGCGGTCTTTTGCACCCATACCACCAATGTACAGGGCCAGCATATGCTTAATGGGAATGAGGCCTTTTTCCTCGTCGTCGGTAATGTTCACGACAAGACCTTGGGTCACCTCAAAGTCTGCTTTGGCATTGGACAGCGACGCGGAATAAACATCTTGTCTGAAAGGTGAGTAATACAGGGGTAACCAACCATCGGCTATCTCAGCAGCAAGGGCAACGTTCTTAGGTCCCTCTGCGCCCATCATGATTGGTAAATCTGCGCGCAATGGGTGGACAATAGGTTTCAGTGGTTTGCCTAAGCCCCAAGAACCTTCGCCGGTATAAGGTAGGGGGTAGTGCTCGCCGTCATTAGATACTGGATTTTCCCGTGCTAGCACTTGCCGGATAATATCAATGTACTCGCGGGTTCTGGCAAGTGGTTTGGAAAATGGGCCGCCGTACCAACCTTCTACAACCTGCGGGCCAGATACGCCCAAGCCTAGAATCATTCGCCCGTTGGACAGATGATCCATTGTCAGCGCCGCCATAGCCATTGCCGTAGGTGTACGCGCAGAGATTTGGCATATACCAGTACCTAAGCGAATTTTGCTTGTCTGCGCGCCAATCCAAGCCAGCGGAGTTATGGCATCGCTGCCGTAGGCTTCTGCAGTCCAAACAGAGTCGTAGCCCAAGGCCTCGGCTTGTTGCGCCATTTGAATATGGTGAGTGGGTGGTGTTGAGCCCCAGTAACCTAACATTAGTCCTAATTTCATATCACTCATTACTTACTCCTCTTTCCTCTATCCTTTTAGTATTTAGCCTTGGAAAATTTTTGCCAAGACCAAATTTGTTCCTAGCAGCTTGCCTGTTATTGACTGCTGCTACCAAGCTCTGTTCTTGAGACTAACATTCTAGTCTTTGAGTCTCAGTCTCATTCAATGCCTAAGTTGGCGCACTGCCTGGTAACTTTTCACTCTCTGCTTTTTGCCGTTCGGCTAATGTAGATAAATTCGCCTGATGACTGGTCCGGTCTATTTTATAATGGGACACGATCCAGATCGCAAACAGGCAAAGTGAGCAATAAAGTGGTAGGAAGAATGTTGCTAAATCGTAACGAATTTCCCACGTGACTTGAGTTACCGAGCTAATCCCGTCTAGACCTACCAGAGAGACAATTGTTCCCGCGAAGATAATACCGCCTGCTGAAACCGTTTTATAAGCAAAGCCTCGTGCTGCATAAAAAAGCCCTTCAGATCTGCGCTGGGTATGTACTTCGCTATCCTCCACCACATCCGCCATCATTGAATCCAGGAGGACATTACCGACAACTAACCCCACAACTTCCGCCACGATAAAGGCCGAATAACAGGCCAAACTCAGCCAACTGCTCATTTCCGGCCAAAAGCCCGCGAGGAGCAGGATGTAAGGAATGGGATAAAGGACAATTCTGGACAATAGTGCGCAGATGGCAGTGCGTGGTTTACCAAAGCGGGTGGCAAAAAATGGCGTTGCCCAATACGCGACCACCGGCGAGATTAGGACAAAGACACCTGTTGTGGCTATTTGGTTGCCGGAAAAGCCGAAGAAGTAGACGGTATTGTATAGATATAAAGCTGTACCTAGGCCGGTGGCAATACCTATCACCAGGCCATAACCAAAGAGCGCGGCGAAGTTGCGGTTTTTAACACTCTGGAAAATTTGCTTAATTTCCCGAGTGATTTCATTAAGTTTAAAGGTGTCGCTGGGCCGGTCTAGTGATGCCGCAATTTTTTGCGTACCCAAGGCGGACATAATAATTGTGCCTGCAATGACCAATGCGCCCACTGTGCCGTAAATTGCATAGCCGGTGGCTGAGGCAACACCGTATGCGCCCACCCAAAAGAAGAAGTTAATGGTGTGAATACCGTTGCCACCGTACCAGCCAAATCCGTGTCGTAATGCCAGCCAGCGATTGCGCTGGTCATAGTCGCGTTCAAGGTCTGGTAGTAGAGCGGTTGAGGGTACTTCAAATAAGGTGGTGCCGGTGCGGATTAGTAGTGCCATGGTGAGGATGTACCAAAACCCGGTCATGGGTGTATCGATCTGAATCACCGGATTGAACAAGGCGTAAAAGGCCAGTGGGAAAATAACTAGGCTAGAGTACATAAATGGGTGTCTGCGCCCGTACTTTGAATTGGTTTTATCTGACCAATGACCTAAAAGTAGGTCGGAAACGGAGTCCCACAGCATAGCTATGGCCAAAGCTATTGCTGCCAGGTAGCCTGGAATTCCCAATACTTGGTTGGCAAATATAAGCAGTAGGTAGCTAAAGGCATTGTCTTTAATGCCGTAGGCCATTGAAGCTGATCCGTAAAACCAAAAAACTGGTCGTTTTTCTAGCGCGCGTGTGTCGCCGTCGTCTAGGTTACTCAAATCAGCCTCTCTTATTATTGTTATAATCCCTCGTCATCTAACCTAACATCAGTGATGTCGGTTTGGGTCAACTTTCCTAGCTAGATTTGTACTTCTTTTGTAGGTGATTTCTGGCAGTTGTTGAGGGTGTTTCAGGGCTAAGTTATAGTCGAGGTTAGTAGTTACGCCACCAAATGGACGGTGCTAACGTCGTTTTTGGGAAGAGTTTTAGGTAAGCGCTTTGAGTAAAAGGTTATGAGCAAATTAACTTTGCCAGCCCTACATAGATCTCCAGGTACTAATGGTTACAGTACTAGAGAGGTAGCAGGTCTTCTCAATATTGGCCCAGATCATATACGCCATTATGTGCGCAGAGGCTTGCTGCTGCCTCTGCGTAATGGTCGTGGACACTATCGCTTCTCATTTCAAGATGTGGTTTTTCTGCGCACTGCGAAGGCATTGCGTGACGCATCTGTGGGGGTGCGCCGCAGTTATCGAGCGTTAACCAAGTTAAAGGGCGACTTGGCGCAGTTTAAGTCGCTTAGTTCTGTGCGTATCTATGCCGATGGACATGTTGTTGTAGTGCGCGACGATGATAAAGCCTGGGAAGTGGAAAGTGGCCAGCTCACCATGGACTTTTCGGTACAAGACTTAGCAGAGAATGTTGCGCATTTGGCTCGCTCCACAGCTGGTGGTGGCAAGCCGTTAGAGGAATTGGACTCGGACGAGTGGTACAACCTTGGGTTAGATCTTGAGGAAGTAGATCCTAAGCAAGCTCCAAATGCCTACCGTGAAGCGGTTCGACTAGATGCGCAAAATGCAGACGCTCATGTGAATTTGGGGCGTTTGTACCAGTTAGATGGCGATGTTCGCGGTGCAAAACGCCACTATGAATTGGCGTTGGTCATTGCACCAACACATGAATTGGCAAACTATAACTTGGGTACAGTATTTGACGAGTTAGACGACCTTGATAAAGCGGTCAGCTATTATAAGAGGGCTCCAGACATTCCTGATGCGCATTTCAACTTGTCGCGTTTGCATGAGTTAGAAGGTGATGAATTTAACGCGCGCCGCCATTTGCGCATGTACGAAAACCTGCTTCAGGGTCTAGATTAGTCTAAGCGCTTTAAGAGTGAAGCCCATACATGATAGCTTGCGGGCAAGCTGGCTAGTCGGAAGTTTTCTTCTTACGCACGTAAAGTACTAATTCATGGTGTACTAAGTCATAACCATGCTCTTCGGCAATTTCGTGCTGTAAGGCTTCAATGCGTTCGTGCACAAACTCGGTGACATCGCCGTTGTCTACATCAACCATATGGTCGTGATGCCGCTCGGCGGCTAATTCGTATACAGAATGACCATCATCAAAGTTGTGCTTGTCCACAATGCCAGCAGACTCAAATTGGGTAAGTACTCTATAAACGGTAGCTAGGCCAACGGTGTCATCAGTGCTCAAAAGCTGTTTGTAAACATCTTCTGCGCTCATGTGATGGGGCGTTGAACCTTCTAAAACTTCCAAGACTTTGAGTCTGGGTAAGGTTACTTTAAGGCCTGCTTTTTTGAGTTCTGATCCGGGCACTGAGATGTCCTGTAAATTTGCTAAATGCTCAACGCAACGATACGTGGCCTTGGGTGTGTTTACCACTATAGACTGAGTCTTTGGGTATCTACTAAGTGGTGGCGAGATAATGCTTATCACGCGGGTTGGACCAGCTAATTCTGATCTCTATGGGAGCTTGAGCTAACTAGGGCTGGTTAAGCCTTGTTGAGCAAGAAACTCGTCATTGTAAAGGCGTGACTGATACTTGCCGCCATCATCGCAAAGAATTGTAACGATGGTGTGACCCGGTCCCAAGGATTTTGCTGCTTTAACAGCAGCCCCCAAATTGATCCCCGAGCTTGAACCAAAGAACCATCCATCCTCTCGCAGCAGACGGTAAACCATATCTACCATTTCTTGATCTGTAACCTGTACCGCGCTGTCTATGACGGCTTGTTTGAGGTTTTCTGTGATTCTGGAGTTACCAATGCCCTCGGTAATGGAGGGTCCCGGTGTCATGGTGGCTTCCCCTGTGCTGACCCAATTGAATAGGGCGCTTCCCATAGGGTCGGCCAAAATAATCTGCATATTTGGGTTTTGTTCTTTCAGGAAAGCAGAGGTTCCAGCCAAGGTGCCGCCAGTACCTACCGCGCAGGTGAAAACATCAACTTTGCCATCGGTCTGAGCCCATATTTCAGGGCCAGTTGATTCATAGTGAGACAGCGCATTTGCTGTGTTGTCGAACTGATTAGCCCAAATTGCGTTATCTAAAGTGGCGGCAAATCTGCCCGCTTGTTTTTGAAAATTGTCCTCGTTGGCATAGGGTACTGTAGGCACAACCCGCACTTCAGCGCCTAGAGTTTTGAGCAAATTCACTTTCTCTGCGGACTGATTGTCGGGCATATAAATTATCGTTTTATAGCCTCGGCTGTTACAAACGTGAGCGAGTCCTATGCCAGTATTGCCAGCCGTACCTTCGACCACCGTTCCGCCTTTTTTCAGTGCGCCGCTGGCTTCAGCTGCTTCAATCATCCATAGCGCAGCGCGATCTTTTACTGAACCGCCAGGGTTCATAAACTCTGCTTTACCCAATATTTCACAACCAGTTTCTTCGGACAGGCTGTCTATTCTAATGAGCGGGGTGTTTCCAATAGAGCCAGTAAGACCTTTTAGGATGGGCATAAGGTTTCCGAAAATTACTAAGAGTTGAGCGGGTTATTCTAGGTTGCCCTATGGCCTTGAGCAAATAGTCACTCTCATTTTCTTTCAATAGTCAGTGGCTTAAACCCAGATGGGCCATCAATCAGCTGGATAGATTTCAAGAGATACTTTAGTTGGGCTGGCAAATTGAATATTTGGTCAATTCAATCTTTAATGGGCAAGTACTGGCTGGTGGACTCATGGGTGCAAGTGTTGCCTTTTGATGAACCCAGAAGAAAATAATTGAATACGCGCGAACTGGGTAACGAAGTTGCTAGGTCTGCGTGTCTGGGAGAAGTAGATGAATGAAGCTCAGCTCGATGCGGTAAATGCCAACGGTCTATCTGTAGATAAGGTGCAGGAGTTGCTAACAAGGGCAGCTAAAGAAGTGGATGTAGGCCTGTTACCGGCAGCGCAAATTGCCCTAGCAAAGGACAATAAAATAGTCTTGTCCGCATCCTTTGGAGAGGCCCAAGACAATTCGCTGACCTGCATATTTTCTGCGACCAAAGCCATTACCTCTGCTGCGGCTTGGCTACTTATTCAAGAAGGCAAGCTTAGCGAAGACGAGGTGGTTGCAGACATTATTCCTGAGTTTGCTACCAATGAGAAAGACCAAGTCACGGTAGGCCAGTTGTTTACCCACACAGCAGGATTTCCAATGGCACCCTTCGCGCCACTGGAATGGGATGACTATGATGCGCGTATGTCGCGCTTTGCCCGATGGCGCCTTACTTGGCCTGCGGGTTCCAAATTTGAGTATCACCCTTCGTCATCCATGTGGGTGATTGCTGAGCTGATTGAGCGTCGCAGTGGCATGGGCTACCGCGAATTTGTGCGTACACGTGTTATTGATGCCCTTGGGCTAGAAGATATTTTTGTCGGTTTGCCCGCTGAAGAAAATTACCGCGCGCTGCCTTGTGCCTATGTCGGCGACCCTCTTACCCCAGACGACTATGCCAAGATGGGTATGCCTGTACCGCCTGAAACCGAAGTCACCGAGGCTGCAATACTTGCGTTTAATCGTCCAGATGTACGAGCGGTCGGCGTACCTGGAGGCGGTGGTTTTGCGACAGCGTCGGCTCTTGCACTGTTTTATCAAGCACTACTTCACGGCGGTAATGACAAGGCAACATTATGGCCTGAATCTACTTTGCAGGATGTACGCCGTATCCGCTCCGGAGACTTTACCGATGCGCTGTTTAAGAAACCGGCGAACAGAGCGTTGGGGCTCATTATTAGTGGGGATGATAGCCGCCGTTTTCGCGGTTTTGGCCGCACGAATTCGCCGGCTACTTTTGGACACAACGGCGCAGGCGGGCAGCTTGCTTGGGCTGACCCTGAAACGGGTTTGTCATTGGCCTATGTAACACCGGGCCATGATCGTAATGGCATACGCCAAGGTAGCCGTGGCGTTGCCATTGGCAGTATTGCAGCGCAATGTTTGGCTTAGTGGCTGATAATTTGATAATCAATTTGATTGTCGAATTCGCAGGCGAATAATGACGCAAACCTATATAGGTGTCTTGGGACATCAGGGGATTGGAGACAGATATGACTATTGTTGAACGTGGATGTTTGGTTCTACTTTTTTCGCTTTGCAGCAACTGCGTAATTGCAGATGCTAATCCTCAGAGGGTCATTGAGTTGGTTGAGGGTCAGCGTGATCGCTCTGTAGCGATCGCTGATCAGCTATGGCAACTCGCGGAAATGGGTTATTTAGAAACTCAAAGTAGTCAATCGTTGCAGGACTACTTGGGCGAAAACGAATTCGATGTGGTTAACCAAGTGGCAGATATTCCGACGGCTTTTGTGGCTACTTACGGGAGCGGGGCGCCTACTATTGCTATTTTGGCAGAATTCGACGCCTTGCCGGGACTAAATCAAGGGCCGGTACCCGTTAGACAAGTCACAAAGGAAGGTGGCGCGGGTCACGCCTGTGGACACCACTTGTTTGGTGCTGCCTCATCTACTGCTGCCGTTGCATTGGCTAAGTGGCTAGAAGAATCTGGCACCCAAGGCACCATCAAACTTGTCGGAACACCTGCTGAAGAAGGCGGCTCCGGTAAAGTCTATCTAGCCAGAGCCGGTGTCTTTAATGATGTAGACGTAGTTTTGCACTGGCACCCTGGGGACAGTAACTCAGCCTCACCGGCAAGTAGTACTGCGAACAAATCTGGTCGCTTTACGTTTCATGGCAAAGCTGCTCATGCAGCTTCGGCCCCGCATCGTGGGCGTTCTGCTCTTGATGGTGTTGAAGCCATGAACTATATGGTCAATTTGATGCGCGAACATGTACCGCAAAATAGCCGCTTGCACTATGTCATTACCGATGGAGGTGACGCGCCGAATATCGTGCCCGAACGCGCCCAAGTCTATTACTACGTTCGGCATCCGGATAAAGATCAGGTGGTGACTCTATTCGAGCGTGTCACTAATGCCGCCAACGCCGCTGCATTGGGTACTGGAACTGAAGTAGATATAGAAGTGATGCACGGCAATTATCCAGTGTTACCAAACTACACTTTGTCTAGGCTGGCTTATGACAACTTAGTCCAGCTCGGTGGCGTTAGCTACAATGCTGAGGAACAAACTTTTGCGGAAAATATTCGTCAATCGCTACCCGGTGCTACAAAAGAACTAGGCTCGCAAACACAAATTCAGCCGTTCAAGTTTCGTCAGGGAATGGGTTCAACGGACGTAGGTGACGTTAGTTGGCTGGTGCCTACGGTGGGTTTCAGAACAGCAACTTGGGTACCTGGTACGCCTGCTCATAGTTGGCAGGCTGTGGCAGCTGGTGGCACAAGTATCGGACACAAAGGCATGCATTTGGCGACGAAGCTATTAGCCAAAACCGCCGTAGATCTATTGCAAAACCCCGCCACCATTGAAGCTGCTGCAGACGAACTTAAGCGTGCTCAGGGCGAGGATTTTAAATACTCAGCGTTGCTTGGAGATCGCCAACCTCCGTTAGATTATCGGCGCTAGAATGCGTATTGGCTTACTCCATCCTGGGGCCATGGGTGCAAGTATAGGGCTTAGCTTGTTGCATAGCGGCCATGAAGTGGGCTGGGTTAGTGCGGGGCGTAGCGAGGCTAGTCGCAGTAGGGCGGCGGGTTTTGCCGAATTTAATGAGTTAGAAGATTTGGCAGTTTGGGCTGACGGAATAATCAGTGTCTGCCCACCGGATGCAGCTATTGCACTAGCGTCAGCGGTGTATGCAACGGCATTTGATGGTCTATACGTTGATGCAAATGCCATAGCCCCTAATACCGCGAAGGAGATTGCACAAATATTTGGCTCGGGTGCTTATGTTGACGGCGGTATTATTGGTCCCCCAGCACATTCGTCAGGGACCACGCGATTGTATTTGTCCGGTCAACACGCACAGATGGTCGCAAGCTGGTTTAGTCAAGGCGCACTAGAGGCCATTGCCTTACCAGAAGGTGATGGTGCAGAGGCAATGGTGGCGGCTTCTGCTTTGAAAATAACTTACGCAGCTTACTCCAAAGGCCACAGTGCGTTGCTGTTAGCAGTAAATGCGCTGGCTAGCAGTAGTGGGGTCAGTGAAGTACTCAACGCCGAGTGGAATATTTCTCAACCGGGATTAACTCAGCGCAGCAATGCTGCGGCCAAAGCTACAGCGCCTAAAGCCTGGCGCTTTGCCGGAGAAATGCGGGAAATTAGTGCCACGTTTAAAGCGCAGGGTTTGAATGGAGACTTTCACCAAGGCGCGGCAGAAATCTATGCCAGTATGGAAAACCTTAAAGATCAGCCGGATGCCGACCTTGCTCAGGTTATCGATGAAATAATTGGCGCAAAGACTTAGTCGCAGTATTGGCCTAAATCTTGATTTAAAACTTCAGTGCGGGCTAAGTCAGCTGACCACTGCCATCATGGAGTGTACTACTCACGTGGGCATTGTCGTTGAAGCCCCGAACTTTTATCTCCTCGCCATGTATCACAATGCGTGAGATGGAGCCATTATCCGCTCCGTTAAAGGCAAATGCCTGAGCGCCAGTAGCGTGAGCCATAATATGACCAATCACGCCGCCGTGTACTACGGCCACAACTTTTTCGTTTGGGTGAGCTTGATGTATGCGTTTCAGCCCAGCCATTACGCGACTATTGAGGGTCTCTAAACTCTCAGCGCCTGGTATTACATCCCAGCGCTGTTGTTCCTGCATTTGGGTGAAAATAGGGTCACCTGCGGCTGCGCGTATACGCATAACTCCGCCTTCCCAATCGCCCAAAAAAACCTCTTTCAGGCCAGCTTCAACTATTGGCGTCATACCAAGGTGGCGACATAATGGCGCCGCCGTTTGCTGGGTTCTTTGCAGGTCTGTGACATAGATGGCGTTAATGTCTTCGTCCTTCAGGCGTTGACCAACCATTTCGGCCTGTTGTTCACCATTAGCATGCAGTTCAGGGTCTCCGTGTCCGCCTACTAAGGGAAAGGGGTTTTCTGCTGACGCTGCCCGTGATTCACCGTGGCGAACCAAAATAATTTGTGTCGCCCCTTCGGGCGCTTGATAGCTGTGCTGTCGATACTGAGCCATGGATTAAATCTCGTTAGGGGCGGTAGCCGAAGTTAGGGGGATCTGTGCGCAGTGCGCGTTGGGCAATTTTTGCCCATTGGCAGAGGTAAGCTCGTGTTTTTCTAGGATCGATAATCTCTTCAATCTCAAAGAATTCAGCCGAGCGATAAGGTGAACGTAAGTTATTTAGCCGCTCTTTGATTTTTGCTAAGTGTGCATCTGGGTTTTCTGCTTCAGCGATTTCCGCTTTGTAAGCCACCTCTATACCACCTTCAATAGGCAGAGAGCCCCAATCACCCGAAGGCCATGCGGCGCGGAAATGATGGCTACCGGGTTTGTGGTTGCCAGCTCCGGCAACACCAAAGGCCTTACGAATAACCACGCAGCAAAATGGCGTGGTTAATTGTCCAAGCGCCGCTAATGCAGCAGAGCCATAGCGGATAGTGGCTTCTTCTTCAGATTGTTTGCCAATAAGAAAGCCCGGGCAATCTTCCAAATGAATAACGGGCAGGTGGAAAGTAGAGGCTAAATCTAGCAAGCGTATAAGTTTGCGTGCTGAGTCGGCTGTCCATGCGCCGCCATAAACTCTCGGGTTTTCAGCGAATATGGCAACAGGAATGCCATTAAAACGGGCCAGCCCGGTAATCAGAGAGCGACCCCATTTGCGTCCCATTTCAAAAAAAGAGCCTTCATCGCAAACCGATTCCAGCAACTGGTGCATTTTATAAACTTGCCTAGGCTCTTTTGGCACAAGGTTGAGCAAGCTTTCATCTTCACGCTTGGGGTCGTCTGTGCATTCAATGACCGGTGGCAACTCGTCTACACTACTAGGTAAGTAGGATAAAAATTGCCGCGCCATGGCAAAGGCTTCTTCTTCACTGTCGGCAACATCGTCGATGGCCCCATTGCGCGTATGAATTTTGTAAGAGCCTAATTCTTCTTTGCTGACATCACCTAAGCTTGCCCAATCCACTAATGCGGGGCCAGCTATCATCATTTGTGCGCTGTCTTTGACAATGACTGAATAGTGGGAGGTAGCTACTCTTGCTGCGCCCATACCTGCTACTGAACCTAGAGCAAGTGATACAGAGGGGGCGATGGACAGGTGGGACACCACGGTTTCCCAGCCGCGAAGTTCAGGAATATAGGTGCGTCCTGCTGTTTCAATAGTCTTCACTGAGCCGCCACCGCCCATACCATCTATAAGCCGGATATGGGGTAGTCGCAGCTCTGCTGCTAGGCCTTCTGCTCTGGTGCGCTTGCCGGCAATTGAGGCATCTGCGGAACCGCCCCTTACGGTGAAGTCATCGCCGGATAAAATAATTGGCCGATCATCTATGTCAGCCGTACCAAAAACGAAATTAGAGGGGGTAAAGGCGATGAGATTGCCGTCTTCGTCATATTTTCCGACACCCGCCAGAGTGCCTATTTCGTGGAAACTCTCGGCATCAGCAATTTTTCCGATACGCTCGCGTATGGTGAGTTTGTTGAACTCATGTTGGCGCGCAACTTTTTCTTCCCCGCCCATCTTGTAGGCAAGTTCCGCTCTACTGTGCATCTCTTCAATTTCTTTATCCCAACTCACATCTCTCTCCTCGTAAAATCTCCGCTGCCCTAAGCTTGCGTCGTGTATCAGGCCCGAGTGCCGTTAAAGTCAGCGTCACCAAATGCTCCCAGCTTCACGGTGCCAGCAATCTCCTCCCCGGTCACCGTAGCCGAAAATTCAAGGTCCATCGGCATTGGTGAAGTGATACTTGTTGTCCAGCTTAGGTTATCGCCATCGGCTTTACCGCCTGTGATGGCCATCTCACCCTGTGGGCTTTGCATGGTGCCACTTAACTCGCTGCCGTTAATAGACAGGATCAAGGTGCCGGTTTGGGCGCCCATTGGGGTGTTAATGGTTGTTGTCCAAGTGCCTTCTGCGCTCATTGTCATTCTCCTTTCTTAGTCTTTTGAGTGGTCGGCTGACTAATGGCCTGAATAGTCATCTGAGTATGGCATACCCGGCAAGGAGCCAAAACTAGGCGGCAACAATTTCCAGTTTTTGTGGCTTTATGGTTTAGCGATGGGCGGTGGGGCAGGGACGTAGTCTGGCGAATAAGTAAATGGATTGCGGGAACGTCCGCGCCAACAGAGCGATTAGGGCTCTTCAGCGTGAACGTAGCCCTATGAACACTAATACGCCTGTTAAGCTAGCTGCGCCCAAGGTTATGCCTATAAGTAATGCAGCTTGAGAAACTTGGAATATCCCCTTTAGTGCTACTGGAATAATCCATCCAAAGGCGTTATCGATTGGGTTGCCTGGATTCAGAAAGAGAAAGCCAATCACTATGAAGTTCAGTAAAGCGACAGAGATAAGGGTTCTTTGGGCAGAGTGTCGTGACTTTTTAGCAGCAATTTTTGCCATGACCGCAAAGCTGAATAGCTCCTTGTTTGGCAGCTGATATTTGGCGTCTTTTTCGCGTTGTAGAATGCTCTCAAATTCGTTCATTTGAATATCTTCATTTTTCATTCGATTTTAGTTTTTGTGTGGCCCTGCTGAGTTTTGACTTTACTGTGCCAGAGTTGAGTTGCATGAGCTCGGCGATTTTATCAACTTTAAATTCGTAGACAAAACGTAAGATCACCAAGGCTCGTTCTTGCATGTTCAGAGGTTTAATCAGTTCTACAAATTCTCTATTGATTTGCGCATCTGGTGTGTGAAAGCCTTCGAGCTGCTCTGCTGACGTGACGTATGTATTTTCTTTTTTTATCGCGTCTTTGAAACAATTTACTGCAATGCCAGCCAGCCAGTGTTTAAAGTCCCTATTGCGATCGTAGCTTTTAATATAGGTAAACGCGTTAAGAAATGCTTGCTGAGTAATGTCTTCTGCTAATGCCCTATTGCCGCTAGTTAGACGCATGTTCAGGCCAAAAACATAGTCGCTGTGACGCTGCACCAGGGGCCCAAAATGATGGGTCCCTTCAGCAATAGTGCGGCGTACAAGTTCAGCGTCTGGAATCATTGCCTAGGTCTTAGCGGCGCTTTTTTGGTATACGCCGAACCCGGTCATTGCTAACCCGAAAACCGCAATGCATAAACCCAAACCTGTAACCGGATTTTCAAAATCTCCTAGGCCAACTACCCCTAAACAGGTGATGCCAAGACCCAGGCCGATGGTTAACACGCCGCGTCGTACATCGTTGCGCGGCGCAATTTCTTTAAAACCAGGAATGCCACGAAGGTTTTCTGGTGTAACCCCTTGACCGCTAGTTATGAGCAGTTGTAGGGACTCGTGGAATAGTCGGTCGCGGTTACTTTCATATTTGTAATATATGCTCACAATAACTGCGGGTAAGCCAAATGCTATAGTTAGAGCCAGCACCGGAATAAGATTCTCTTCTATGAAATTCATATCGATCTCCAAAATATTTTAGCAGTGAAATGAGTCGGCGCTGCCGCCAGAGCTGGTTTTAAAGTCTTCGCGCTTAACGTCATCGGCAACCTCGGCATTGCCGCCGCTTGAAATGCGTCCGGTAATTGACTTTGCGCCGCATAGTTCTACAGAGGCACCGGAGGAAATGCGCAGCCCAGCTTCATCGATTGTGACATCGTCGTCAAAATCGATTTGTGCACCAGAACTTGCCTCGATAGCTGCCTTAGAAAAGTTCAATGGGGCCTTCACTCTAATGCTTCCGCCTGATGATACGTCTATATCGAGATCTTCGATCTCGCCGCCATCGCCTCTAATGCGCAGCGAACCGCCAGAACTTGCTTTTAGCTCAAGTTCCTCATTGTTGGAAAAGCACTCGCTGATTCGTCCTTCGGCTGCTGAGCTAACCTCAATGCCTTCAGGGGAGTAGCTCAAGATAAGTTCAGCTGAAACATCGTGGGATTTTCTGAACCAAGAATTAAATGGCGTATTCCTAGATAACGAAATTTCGCTAGAGCTAATATCCAGATCAAATTCGTCTTCATCTTCGGCGTCGATTCTAATTATTCCGCTGTCGGCGGCATCGCCAGTTCGCGCTCTAGAGCAGGTGACTGTGAATTCTATGCCGGTATCTACTTCAATCTCTTCGGCGTCTCTATCTATTGGGTATTCAAAAATTTGTGCGTTGCTGGGTAAGGCTACAGCGCCCACAAATGCGCCGATCAATGTAAGTAGTAGTGCTTTGCTAATGGGTTGCATAATGCTCTCCTGTTTTTCTATATACTTTGCAGCTTCTGAAAACGTTGCATGTAGGCGAAAAATTCTTTTGAAACCGACCTCCCAATTCAAAGATATGCCCAATTCCCAATGCCATCTTTGCAAACTACAACAGCTCCTATTAGAGGTGTACCGATGAGCGGTATAGGGACTCTGAATGAAGGTCACCTGCATGCGTCATTAAAACACTTGTACGCTGGGGAAAATGGACAACTTGAGGTGCCTTTTGGCAAATTTGTTGCGGATGTTGTGCGTGACGGCGTGATCTATGAAATACAAACGTCCAGTTTTAGTGGCCTTGGGCGCAAAATGCTGGCGTTGGCGGAACAGCAGCCGGTGGTTTTGGTGCACCCAATATCTCACAGTAAAACCCTGATAAAGCTAAACAAGGACGGCAGCGGTGAATTCACTCGCCGACGCTCACCTAAGCGTGGCGCATTGGTGCACATTGTCAGTGAATTGGTCTACATCCCTACCTTACTCAAGCACCCAAATTTTTCTGTGGAGGCTGTCTTAATCGCAGAAGAAGAGGTGCGCAGTTTTGATGCTAAGGCACGTCGAGGACGAGGCGGCTGGCGGGGTCAAGGACGGCAATTGGTAGAGGTGCTGGATCAAGCGAGAATTTCAACACCGTTTAGCCTGCTCGATTTTTTGCTCGAGGACTTACCGGATCCTTTTACCACTAAGGAGCTTGCTGTTGCACTAGATCAGCCTCAGGAAATTGCTCAACAAATGGCTTACTGTTTACGCCATATGGAGGTGGTGGATGTATGCGGTAAAACCGGCAACGCCTTAAACTACGAATTTATCCGTGACCTAAAAGGTGACGAAAAAAAAGCCAAATAGCCTGTCTTGGTCAAGCCGCTGTTAGTCAGATACAGAGGTTGCTGCTAGATAATTATTCAGTGCCGACTGTTCCTGCTCAGTTAAAACCAAACCCAATTTGGTTCTGCGATATAACAGGTCATCGGCTTGCTGCACCCATTCGTTTTCTACCAGATAGTCTACTTCTGCTGCGTACAGTTCGCCGCCAAAATATTCACCTAATTCCTCCACGCTAGCCTTTTGAGCAAGAAGTTTGAAACTGTCTGTGCCGTAAAGTCGAGCTAACCTTTGTGCCAACTTTGCATTGAGAAAAGGGTAATCCGCGCTGATTTTTTCTACCAATGCTTGGTAGCCATCTACCGGAAAATGTCCACCTGGTAGGCGGGTACCCGATGTCCAAGGCTGGTCCTGCTGGCCTAAGTAGCCACAGACTCTAGTCATTACATCTTCTGCGAGTTTGCGGTAAGTGGTTATTTTGCCGCCAAATACGTTGATTAGCGGGCCACCTAGCTCACTGTTTTCTCTTACAACATAGTCGCGGGTGGCTTCTTGGGCTTTGCTTGCACCATCGTTGTACAAGGGACGCACACCAGAGAAAGTCCACGCTATATCTTCAGGCGTAATCTCATCTTTTAGGTATTCGCTTGCTGCTGAGCATAAATACTCGATCTCACCTTGAGTGATCGCTGGCGGCGTGTGCAGGTCGTTATTTTCTGTATCTGTAGTACCCACCAACAAAAAATCGTTTTCATAGGGAATGATAAAAACAACGCGACCATCAGCGGCTTGAAAAGTGTAAGCGCGATCAACGGGCAGAGTGCGGCGAATGACGATATGACTGCCGCCAACAAGACGCACATTATTCGCATGATTGAGGCCAAATACCCCTTTAAGTATTTCGTCTGCCCATGGTCCAGTGCTGTTAACCACGACATTAGCGGTGACTTGGAAGGTGGTGTTCTTAGAACTATCACTAAGTGTCAGCAACCATTTACCCTCTTGGTAGGACGCTGATTGCAATGCGGTACGAGGCAAAATATTCGCGCCGTTTTCTCGCGCCTGCTGCAAATTGAGAATGACCATACGTGAGTCTTCAATCCAGCAGTCAGAGTATTCAAAAGCTTTTTTAAAATTGTCTTTTAGAACCTGCCCTGCGGGGTCTGTTACTAAATCCAAAGTTTTGGTCGCGGGCAACAGTTTACGCCCGCCTAAATGGTCGTACAGGAAAAGACCTAAGCGCAGCAACCAAGCTGGGCGCAGGCCGCTGTGGTGGGGTAAGACAAAACGCAGTGGCCAGATTATGTGGGGTGCCATTTGCAACAGCTCTTCACGTTCTATTAACGCTTCTCTGACTAATCTGAATTCGTAATATTCTAGGTAGCGCAGTCCGCCGTGGACAAGCTTGGTGGATGCTGAAGATGTGCCGCCGCCAAAATCTCCGGAGTCGCATAAACACACACGTTGACCTCTGCCTGCTGCATCTCGAGCAATGCCAGCGCCATTGATGCCGCCACCAATAACAAAAGTGTCATAGTGGGCTGGGCTTTGGTCAGCGTCAGCGGAATTAGGTTGTTCCATCTAGTGGGCATCCATGGGTCAAAAGCAGCTTCAAAACAAACACCGCTTTAGACATAAGAACGCCAAAGTACACAAAAGTACCGGGGTATTTTACGCCAATATTGTTAGGTCAATATGCGGGATATCTAAAGTGCAATTCAGTCGCGTCTATCTGGCGAGCTTTGAGCACTGTAGATCCCTAATGTTACGACTAACACCGCTATAAGGTCGAGCCAGTTTCGCGATTCTTGGTAAAATAAAGCGCCCACAACCATAGCACTGGCGCCTTCCAGCATAATTACCAGTGCAGCAACGTGGGTACTGAGTTTATTTAAACCGCTGGCGATGAGGCCTTGGGCGAACACGTGGGCTACTAAACCCAATAACAATAGCGGCACCCAGCCTTGAACGGTAGCAGGTACAAACTCGTATTCCATGGTTAAGGCAACTGGCAGCAAAAACAGCGCAGAGCCGATGGACGAATAGAACATGGTGGTCAGCGTACTTTGTTCAGACCGGCATTTCGCAATGGCATACAGATAGCCGGTAAAGAAAAACCCGGTTATCAGGCCGTAAAAATCACCTAGCCAAAATGCCGATGCAAAGGACAAATGCTCGCGTGCCAGGAGTAGTGCACCGCAAATGGCAAGGCACAGACCGAGTACAAATCTGCCGCTGAGTTTAATGCCGAGGAAACAAATACCAATTAAAGGTACCCAGATACTCGACATAGTTGCGAGGAAAGTAGCGTTTCCAAGGCTGGTGTTAACTAAGGCCAAGTGCCAAAAAATTAGATCACCGGCAAAAAAGAAACCCGCCCAGACTAGGGGGGCAATATTTTCGCGCGGTACAATAAAGCTTCCAATATCGCGCTGCCAAAAAATGACCAGCGCCAGTATTGGCGCAGCAATGGCGACTCGCCAGAAGGCTGTGGCAATAGGCCCAATATCCGTCTCGCGCAGAAGTGCTGAAGAGACGCCCAAGGTTAACGCACCTAAAATAACGAGCAGTAGTGGGCTGTTTAGGGGGTTGGAGCGCTGCAAACATAGTCCTTGGCTGAGCGTTTAAAGGTGCGCCCTTAATGCAGGCGCGAGAGCGAGAGTCGAAAAGCGCCTTATACCTAAATGCATTGAGCCACTGGACGTGGATGACATAGCTGTCAATCCACGTGGTGGTAAATGCTTTCAATGGAGCAGGTTTTAGGCAGCATCTTGAGCAGCGTTTTCTAAGCTACTAGCCCCTGTAATACAGCGGCTTCTTCGCGCACGTGCTCGGGTGCACCCAACCACTGGCGGTTAGCGCCAATACGCTTGAACCAATAGTGTAGCCCCACGAGGTCCGTGAAACCCATGCCACCATGTACTTCGGTAGAGGTCTTAGCGATTGCTTTACCAACTTCAGAAAGGTGAGCCTTGGTATGACATGCTGTGGCTCTGGCTTCGTCGGGTAAATCGTCTAAGGCATGGGCTGCAAACCAGACCATTGAGCGACACGGCTCTAGGCTTGCCGCCATTTCCGCACACATATGTTTGACCGCCTGGAAACTGGCGATAGGCCGGTTAAATTGTTCGCGCTGTTTTGCATAATCTACGGCCTGATCCAACATGTTTTGGGCAGCGCCGAGGGTGTCTGCTGCCAACATAATTCGCCCAATGTCCAAGGTCGCCTCAAACACGCTGACATCGGTACTAATTCTAGTGGCTTCAACATCTTTGTAGGTTAACTCAACTGTGCGGCGCGTTTTGTCCACTGTAGTGAGCTCCGAGCGGGTTAATCCCTGGGCATTCGCTGAGACCAAGTACAAGTGCATGTTTTGGTCTGCAACTAAGTAGCTGTCTGCATCTGCATCAAAGGCAAATAAAGAAGTGCCATTCATCCGACCATTGCTGACCTCAAGGCCCGCGCTGTTGCGGCGCTTAATGGCTTCACCAAAGGCAATACCAATGCGGTGAGTGCCCGCTGCAAGCTGGGCTAACATTTCTCCGTGGTCACCGCCGCTGGCGATAAGGGCCGTAGGCGCCATTACTGCGCTGCCAAGGAATGGGGTTGGCGCAACATTGCTGCCTAAACACTCTGCTACAACTGCTGCATCTAAGGTAGACATGCCAATGCCGCCAAATTCTTCAGGAATCAGCAGGGCCGCAATACCAAGTTCGCTGAGTCCGGCCCAAATATCCGCGTCGCTGTTACCTTCGGCGTATTTGCGCACGCGCTCTAGGGCAACATTGTCATTAAGAAAACGTTTTACATTATCCTGAAGGAGGATTTGTTCTTCTGATAAACCAAATTGCATAAATCTCTCCTACTGTGACTTTTCGATTTTTGGCTCCCGGGGCATATCTAGGCCACGTTCGCTGATGATGTTTTTCTGAATCTGTGAGGTGCCGCCGCCAATGATTAAGCCGAGGAAGTACATGTACTCTCTCTGCCAACTGCCAGAATTGCGCAGGTGTGGATTGTCTTCATACGCCAGACCAATTTCGCCCATCACATCAATTGCCAAGCCTTCTAGTTCATGACGAAGCTCTGTGCCTTCAAGCTTTGTGATCATGCGAGAAAGGCCGGGGTCTTGGCCTGGATTTAGTCGTGCAGAAAGTACCCTTAACTCATTGAAACGCATGGCCATGACTTGGCCTTGGATTTTCATTAAGCGGTCACGATAAACCGGGTTATCAATTAGGCGCTCGCCGTCTGCGGTGTCAGTTTTCATGAGATCTATGAGCGCGTTAATGCGGGTTTGCGCAGTATTGGCTGGCGCAAGGGTTTCGCGTTCGTGGCCCAAAATGGCGTTAGCTACCTGCCAGCCTTGGCCGCGCTCGCCGACTATTTGATGTTTAGGTACACGCACATCGGTATAAAAGGTTTCGTTGAAGTTGGCCGCACCGGTCATATCAACTAACGGGCGAATCTCAATGCCTGGGGTTTTCATGTCAAAGAGTAAGAATGAGATACCCTTATGTTTAGGCGCATCTGGCTCAGTTCTAACTAAACAGAATATCCAGTCAGCAATGTGTGCGGTACTGGTCCAGATTTTTTGTCCGTTCACCACCCAGTCGTCGCCATCTAGAACGGCAGAAGTGGTGAGGCTGGCAAGGTCGCTGCCGGCACCGGGTTCTGAGTAACCTTGGCACCAGATCATCTCGCCCATTATGGTGGGACGAATGAATTGCTCTTTTTGTTCCTGCGTACCCATTTCTAAAAGAGTGGGCACCAACATGGAGATACCTTGACCACCTAGCCCAGTGTTGACCTTTAAATTAGAAAATTCTTCAGCAATGATGCGAGACTTGAGAATGTCTGGCTCGGCGCCGAATCCACCGAATTCTTTGGGAATAGTGCGCGCGGTGTAGCCGTTCTCTATTAGTAACTTTTGCCAGTCTTTAGCGGCTTGACCTCTTAGATCACTACCTTTGGGTGCTTTGTGAGCATTGTTGGCGAGGAAATCTTTTACCTCT
>CAJJDH010000092.1 GCA_905182905.1 marine gamma proteobacterium HTCC2089
CTGATGTGCCACCACCCGAGTCGCTACGCGGAGATCTTGAAGCCTACGAAGCATTAGCTAAGGAACAGCCGGATATCGCTCGCTTTAGCTTCCGCTTTAAAGCCATAGAGTCACGCGCGGTGGAAAGGATTTTGATGAGCGATCGAGGCGGTAAAGAGCACCCTCCAATCAAACACACTTGGCTTAAAACCCGCGACCCACTAGCGGATAACCCTGAAGTACACTTAGCTCTGCTAGCTTATATGTCGGACTTAGACTTTATGTCAACGTCAATGCTACCTCACGGGCGCAACTCCAGTAGAGAGTCAATTCGGGGCGCAAGCCTAGACCATGCCATTTGGTTTCATAGGCCGTTTCGTGCTGATGAATGGCTACTGTTTGCCAAGGAATCGCCTAACGCTAGCGGTGCTCGGGGTTTTGTTCGAGGTCACTTTTTCAATAGATCTGGCGAACTGGTAGCGACCGCTGCTCAGGAATGTCTTATCCGTCCAATCGGCGAAAATCGCAGCCGCCTAGCTGCGCTTGAGGCAGAGAAAAATCTGGCGTAAACCAGACAAAAACCAAATAAAAGGCAAAAAAAGAGCGCCAATGCGCTCTTTTTTACTCAGCTAAATCTCTAAGGCCTAGAGTGCCTCGAGAATAGCTTCTGCTGCACTCACTTCAAGTTTTCCTGGTGCTTCAACCGCCAGTTTTGTAACAGTACCGTTATCTACAATCATTGCATACCGTTGCGAACGTTTACCTAGGCC
Organism: marine gamma proteobacterium HTCC2089; assembly: GCA_905182905.1. Taxonomy (GTDB): domain Bacteria; phylum Pseudomonadota; class Gammaproteobacteria; order Pseudomonadales; family Azotimanducaceae; genus UBA4421. The sequence continues at coordinate 750 of CAJJDH010000092.1, forward strand.
AAAACCGCTACCATCCATTTCCAGGCCGAGTGCTTGCGTAAAGTCGCCATTACCGTCACCAACCATCAACAATTCTTCAGCATTTGCATTGTCGCCCCAAGCACCCATTACAAATGCATCATTCACAGAAAGACAAACAATACTGTCAACGCCTTTGGCTTTAATGGCATCGCTGTGTACAACGTATCCTGGCAAGTGCGCCATTGAACAAGTCGGCGTAAAGGCACCAGGGACTGCAAATACAACAACCTTCTTATTCGCAAACAGATCATCCGTAGTTACCGGTGTAGGCTTGCCTTCTTGCATTGTATGCATAGTTGCAGCGGGCAATTGTGCCCCTTCTTGAATCGCCATGTTGTATCTCCTTTAGCACTAAAATTTCGAGACCTGATTGTGGGTGTAGCCACAAAAAGGGTCAACTGTTCATATTGTTGTGAGGCGTAAAACTATTTCCACGCAAACTCGGGTTGCTCGTAATGGGCGACCCGAGTACTACGTCCCTGCAGGCAAACTTCGCGAAACTGATAAATAAGTGCCGCTGTGGGCGTGGCAATGGCCTCTGATCCAACGGGCATACGTAACACAGGATATTCACTACTCGTCACTTGATCCAAACGCGGCGCATCGTCGCGCATAAACTCCCTTAGAGGGATACGATGCACACTAGCCACTTCATCGACATTGAAATTTAAGTTCGCCCAGCTACCAGCCCAAACAACCACTGGTGCCATAACAAATCCAGAGCGCGTGACAAAGTCATCTAACCGACCTAAAACAGCGGATTCTGGCAGGTCCAAGCCTACTTCTTCGTGCATCTCCCGCAGGGCAGCTTCTACAATGCTTTCGCCAGGTTCTACACGTCCGCCGGGAAATGCCCATTGACCGGGATGATTACGCAGCTTTTCGGAACGCCGAGTAAGAAGCAGTGCTGCTTCGTTGGACCAAGTATCCGGCGCATCAATTCCCGCTATCTCTGCACCCATACCCTCATCGATAATCGTCAGCGCTACTGCAGCCGAGCGCAAATTTGGCTGAGTAGAAGTTTGCTTAGAAAATCGGAGCAATTGATCGCTAATTGAGTGGCGCAATTCGTCGTCACATTGAAAACTCATAAACCACCACCAGACATAGAGTGCCTAACAGGAACTTCCACCTCACAAGACTGCTTCACACTATGATCCTATCTTTTGGTTCAATTTCACCCGCACCCTGTCCAAAACATTAAGGCTACAATAATCACTTCTACGTTAGGTGCTGATCTTGCAACCCAGCTATACGCCTTTGAATTCTGGTTTACGCTTAGCCAGAAAGGCATGCAGCCCCTCTTGACCGTCTGGCGAATTCACTAACCCAGCAATAGCTCGTGCTTCCAGTTCCATCTGAGTTTCTAAACTATGATCAAAACTGCCGTCCAAAAGTGCTTTCACCTGACCAAATGCTTGGGTAGGGCCACTGGCGATTTTAGCCGCCAGCTTTTGCGCTGCTGTTAACAACTCATCAGGTTCAACAACTTCGTTTACTACACCCCAATCTAATGCCTCCTGAGCACTCAATACCCTGTTAGTCAGCATGAGTTCGCGACTGCGGCGGTCGCCGATCTTGCGCGGCATGTAATAAGTAGAACTACCGTCAGGAGATAATCCTGCGTTAGTGTAAGCCATCGTAAAGACAGCTTTAGATGAGGCCACAGCTAAATCAGCAGCCATAACTAGAGAGAATCCAGCCCCGGCAGCGGTACCATTAACCGCTGCAATAACTGGAGCAGGATTTCGAGCCAAGCGAGATAAAGCTAGGTGGAGATCACCCGTCATCTCCAAAATCAGCCGCCGAGCACCCTCTCCCGCAGCAGCAAAGGCACTCAAGTCTCCACCAGCACAAAACATTTTTCCGGCCCCCGTCAGAATGACGGCGCGAACATCGTCACGTTCATCTATTTCAAGCGCAGTCTGATGCAGCTCGCGGGCCATTAAAGGCGACATCGCGTTCATTGCATCTGACCGATTCAATGTAATCGTTGCAACATTGGCCTCTACCGCAAAAATAAGTGTCTGGTAATCCATCAAGTCACCCGCCCTGTTAGTTATTAGTAAACATCCTACCGCTTAACTTAGCCTATCGAAACCAGTAAGCTCTACCCTTTCAGAATGGCGCTTATGGAGACCCAAAAATGGATATAGATCTAAGCAGTGATGATCTTGCCTTCCAGCAGGAAGTACGCGAGTTCTTGGCGACTAACGCGTATAAACACGGCGCAGATTATGCGCAGTGGCGTCTCAATTGGTTCAAGCTAGCGCGTGAGAAAGGCGGCTGGGATGTGACTAAGTGGCCAGAAGCGTTCGGTGGACCAGGGTGGAGTCCTACACAACACTACATTTGGGAGCAAGAAACCGCTATCGCCCAGACACCTTGGGATTTACCTTTTGGCCTATCTATGCTCGCCCCGGTACTGATGAGTCACGGCAATGAAGAGCAACAAAATCGCTTTCTACCAGACATCCGCGATCGTAAAGTCAATTGGTGCCAAGGTTATTCTGAGCCCAATGCGGGTTCAGACCTCGCAAACTTAAAGACCAAAGCGGTACTTTCAGAAGACGGCAGTCACTATACGGTTACTGGAACCAAGATTTGGACGACTCTGGCCCATATCGCTGACTGGATATTCTGCCTCACGCGCACCAGTGACTCAGGCAAAAAACAAGAAGGTATAACCTTCTTGCTGATACCCATGAAGCAAGCCGGCATTGAAGTTAAACCCATTATCACACTTGGAGGCTCCCATACTGTAAATATGGTTCACCTAACCGATGTAAAAGTACCGGTAGAAAATCGCGTCGGCGAAGAAGGTAAAGGCTGGGGCTACGCTAAAGGCTTGCTCGCTCATGAAAGAACAGGGCTGGCAGGTATTTCGAAGTCTTTAGCCGCGCTAGAAAATCTACGCAAACAAGCCAATGAAGTTAAACGTGGCAACGGCACCCTACTAGACGACCCAAGCTACAGAGCAAAATTAGCCGAATTAGAAATTGACCTATTAGCCACAGAGTTTACCGAACTGCGCTCGTTAGCCAGCGCCGCCAATGGCGCAGAACCAGGCCCAGAGTCTTCTATTCTCAAACTCAAGGGCACGGAGATTCAGCAACGCATACAAAAACTCACCGTAGAAGCTGGCGGCATTTATTCAGCTGCTTGGGGAGCAATGCCCGTCGGCCATATGTTTGCACGAGGCGGAATGTCCGGCTACTTATCTAGCCGCGCTTACACAATTTATGGTGGTGCGTCAGAAGTACAAAGAGACGTCATTGCAAAAAATGTCCTAGGCATTAAACGATCACAAACAAAATAGCGTCACAACCCGTTTTTTTGCGCATAAAGCCCGAGCGACGCTTTGAAACCTCGCTCCTAGCTGCAAAACAATATAGAGAGAATATCCAGTGAATTTCGACATTTCATCTGAACAACAAATACTCAAAGACAGCGTAGACCGCTTTGTTCAAGACCACTACGAGTTAGACAAACGACAATTATTAGTCCTCACCGAACAGGGCTTTAGTAATGAGAATTGGCAAACCATGGCGGAATTGGGGTGGCTAGGGGTAAGTATTCCAGAGGCCCACGGTGGCTTCGGCGGCAACCAAATAGACACCATGATTTTGATGGAAGCATTCGGCAAAGGACTAGTACTAGAGCCCTTCTTCGCCAGCACCGTATTAGGTGCCAAAGCCATTGCTGATGGCGGCAACGAAGAACTAAAAACTCAAATGCTTCCTGGCGTAGTAGACGGTAGTCGCCAGTTAACCTTTGCATACGCAGAACCTCAGTCACGCTTTGACTTAGAAGATATTGTAACCAGAGCGCAAGAAGATGGTGATGGATACATTATCAATGGCCATAAAAGTATGGTTTTACACGCGGCGAGTGCCCACCAAATAGTGGTCAGCACAAGAACCAGCGGAGGTCAGGCAGACCAAGCGGGAATCAGCCTCTTTTTAGTTGACGCGGACGCGGATGGTGTAGAAATCACCTCTTTCCCTACTGTAGATGGCCAACAAGCTGCAGAGATAAAACTCGAGGGCGTCAAAGTGTCTAACTCCAAACTACTGGGTGAACTAGGTGGAGGTTATAACCTACTTAACGCCGTTGCGACCGATGGCATTCTGGCTTTGGCAGCAGAAGCCGTGGGTGCAATGGAAATACTCTATAAAGATACCGTTGCCTACACCCAAGAGCGCGAGCAATTTGACCACTCACTATCAGATTTCCAAGTGCTCCAGCATAGGATGGTTGATATGTTTATGGAATACGAGCAATGCAAGTCGTTACTTTATAGAGCGACACTAGAGGTGGTGCAAAATGCTGGCGGCGCACAACGCTCGGTACATGCGCTAAAGTACTACATTGGCAAAATGGGTACCTTCATTGGTGAAAACGCAGTACAGCTACATGGCGGCATGGGCGTCACTGAAGAGCTCAGAATAGGTCACTATTTTAAGCGATTGCTGGTCATCGATGCACAATTTGGCAACTCGGATCACCACCTAGCCCTATTTGCGGCTTGAAGCCAAAAACATAGAGACTTTGAGAGAGTTTAAGGAAATAGCGAAAATATGTTGTTCAAGCGGTTTATAAGAGACCCCCTAGTGACCTTTTTGTTTTTGGGGGCGCTACTTTTTTTCGTAACGGATTGGTTTGGCGACGACGACGGCGCTTTGCAAATTGAGGTTACCGCTGCGGAGACCCAACGCTTAAGGGACCAGTGGTCTTTACAAATGCGCAGACCGCCGAATGAACAGGAACTCAACGGACTCATTGCCGCCTACATCAAAGAAGAAATTTACTATCGCGAAGCACTGAAACTGAACTTAGATGCCAATGACACAATTGTTAGGCGACGCTTGGTGCAAAAACTGACTTTTCTGACGGAAGATATAGCAACCGCAGAAACTCCGGCACAGGATGTTTTACAAAAATATTACATTGATCAAATACAACGCTACGAAGTACCTACGAAATTCACCTTTGCCCACCGCTACTTTTCCACAGATCGCCGAGACAACAGCCAAGAGTTAGCCGGCCAAGCACTAACTGACAACTCCTTAACCGGCGACCCCTTCATGCTGCAAAAGGAATATGCCCAGCGCTCACGAAGAGATGTAGGCAACTTATTTGGTCGAGACTTCGCCCAAGCTCTTGCCCAACTAAAACCAGCGGACCAATGGCAAGGGCCAATCAAATCAGCCTACGGCTGGCATGTTGTTAAACTACGCAAAGTGACCCCAGCAAAAGTACAGCCCTTTGCCGCAGTAATAGATAAGGTCAATGTAGATTGGCAACAGGCACAGCGCAAAGCAGCTAATGAAAGCTATTTTGCCAACCTCAAAGCAAAATACTCCATTATCTACCCAGAAAAATCCGTGGCGAGAAAACGCCCCGACGCTAACTAACGCAGTTTGAGTTGCCTCGTGTTCAATAAAAAACTATTCGTCAACGCGCTAGCACTAACCCTTCTATGTTTCGGTTTTATCAGCGCAAACCTTCATGCTGATGAAGTACGGCCTGCATACCTGGAAATCAAAAAAGTCTCGACACCTAATAAGGGGACTAGCTTTGAAGTTTTATGGAAGCAACCCATAGTTGAAAATCGCAGACTGCCCATTGAACCCATCTTCCCCAGTGATTGCGCGATGCAAGAAGTTGGACCACCGAGCATTACAGCTAGTGCACTCATCCAGCGCTGGCAGACAGATTGCCAACTGGACCAAGGCGAGATCTCCATTAAGGGCCTATCTACATCCATCACCGATGTACTACTGCGCTTTATTGAAAATGACGGAACAATAAGTAACTTCATCGTTCGACCCACCAGCCCTAGCATTGACCTGAGTACACCGAACACCTCCAGCGTAGGTTACTTGGTTATTGGCATAGAACATTTAATCGCTGGCATAGATCACGTACTTTTCGTCATCGGTTTAGTGTTGTTTATTCGTAACCCATGGGCGCTAATTAAGACCATCACCGCATTTACCCTCGCTCACAGCATTACTTTATGCCTGTCTATCTATGACATCGTTTCGCTACAGCAGGGACCTGTTGAAGCTGTTATTGCACTCTCGATAGTTTTCCTTGCAAGGGAGCTAGCGCAAAAACCAGAACAACGATCATTATTAACCCAAGGAAAACCTTGGCTGATGGCCTTCTTCTTTGGACTACTTCACGGCCTTGGATTTGCTGGGGCACTAACTGATATTGGCCTACCCGAGGATGCGTTGTTAACTAGTCTACTGCTCTTTAATGTCGGCATTGAGATAGGCCAACTCATCATTATAAGTTGCCTTGTTTGCGTAGCGTGGCTATGGCAAAAGGTGACCCAAAGATTTAGTCTATCTGAAGCCCACCTATACAAATTTGCAGCATATAGCATGGGTGTTGTGGCTACATTTTGGACCATAGACCGGACATTGGTTCTGTTTTAAAAAGTAGCGTTTAAAAGTATCAAGTACCCATTTTTATCAAGTACCTGGGAGGGGAAGATGATTAATACACTTTCAACGAAAATGCTGATCACTCTTGCGTTCAGCGTCGCTTTTGCGGCCTGCAGCCAAGCACCTCAACTCTCATTTGAGGAGAGCTTTCGTCAAGCGTTAGAAACAGCGCAACCCGGAGATGTAATAACAGTCCCAGAGGGCAACTTTGCCTTTGATCGCTCTTTAATATTGAATACTGACGGGGTGACAATCCGCGGCCAAGGAATGGAAAAGTCCATTCTCAGTTTTAAAGGCCAAATTGCCGGCGCCGAAGGTTTGTCGGTTAGCGCCAGCGACTTCACTATTGAGGATTTGGCCATTGAAGATACCGTTGGAGACGCACTAAAAGTAAATGAAGGTAATAATATTGTTATCAGACGAATTAGAACTGAATGGACCAATGGCCCAGATGTTAATAATGGCGCATACGGCATTTACCCAGTACAAACCACCAACGTTTTAATAGAAGGTAACGTTGCAATCGCAGCATCCGATGCTGGCGTCTACGTCGGCCAATCAAAGCAAGTTATTGTTAGAAATAACCGCGCGGAATTCAATGTTGCCGGAATTGAAATCGAAAACACCATTGGCGCCGACGTTTATCAAAATACCGCAAACAATAATACCGGAGGTATTTTGGTCTTTAATATGCCGAGTATTCCTCAACGAGGCTACGCAACTCGCGTCTACGACAACGAAGTCAACAATAACAACACCGCCAACTTTGCAGCGCCTGGTACCGCGGTATCTGGTGTACCCGCAGGTTCAGGAATAATGGTCAACTCAAATGACCAAGTAGAGATTTTCAATAACCGTGTTGCTGGCAACAATACTGCCAATATTTTGATATCTAGTTATTTCAGCGCCAATTACTCGGGCCAACGAAAATTAGCCGAGGAGTTTGACCCCTACCCAGAGGAAATTTTGATCTATGACAATACTTTCTCAGGAGGCGGTACTGCGCCCGGTTTCGATTATTTAGTACAATTGAGAGATGCCGTTTATGGTCCATCTGGCGCATTCCCCGACATCATCTGGGACGGTATTATCGATCCAAATAAGCCAGAGGAAAAGCACGTCATTTGTGTCGATAACGGTGACGCACAATTGCTTAGCATCGACGCTGGCAATGAGTTCAAAGATGCTGGAGTAGATATGCAAAGACACAAATGTACAGTAGCTAAACTCGCTCCCATTGAACTGGTGGGCATTTAGATATTGAGCGTATTGAATAGAAAAACCCTCGTTGCAACCCTGTGGGTTTGCTGCGCCCTGCTAACAGCTTGTGGACAAGGCGAAGTAACCCACTTCGCCGAAGACGAATACCCCCACGCGCTTTCAGATTGGGGCATTATTGAGCTTGATGGTCAGCGCCTACAAGTTAACGAAGCGGTAGTGGTTTACGATCTCAATACCGCTTTATTCTCTGACTATGCGCTAAAACTGAGAACGGTATTTGTTCCTCAAGGACAAAGTGCCAGCTACCACCCCACCGAAACCTTTGACATGCCCGTGGGTAGCATTATCAGTAAGACATTTTTCTACCCGAAAGATAACCAAGGGCGACTGCTCACCACAAATACTTGGCAAGGTGACCCGAAAGCAATAACTACAGCAACCCACCAACTCGTAGAAACCCGGTTATTGGTCAAGCAAGACAATGGCTGGGATGCGGTTTCTTATATTTGGCAAG
>CAJJDH010000093.1 GCA_905182905.1 marine gamma proteobacterium HTCC2089
ACCAGAAAAAAACGTAAAAACAAACAGCGAGAACAGGGATTTGAGAACAGAGGCTCTTGGCATATCTTTTTGCACATCTCTATTGAACAAGAGCCCATAGCTTATCACCCCTAAACCTAGGGAGCTAAATTTTGCGAAAATTTTCTAAATTGCACCTAAAAAAAGCCGAAGTGTAAACAAAAAATTGCTTTTTGCTTTTGCCGACACAGGCGGCGCTAACACTTCGTGAACCTACCGATCAATAATCAACGGCAGATATGATTACGCGCCCCAAGCCTAGAGTTGCCACCAAGGCTTTCAGCCTTTCAATGGGAGCACCGCTCACCATTGGTCCAATCCGCAAACGATATATGCTTGTACCCTGAGTTCTGACCACATCTACCTCAACTCCAGAGGTGGCGGACAACTGACCCTTCGCCAGCCGTGCTTGTTGAAGATCGCTGAAGTTGCCAACGTCGACTAGGTACTTTTGCGTCTTTTCACTAATCGTTTCAACTCGAACGCGCGCTGTACCCGCCTCGTGAAAGCCTAATTTTACTGCCGCGGCAAAAGACAAATCGATAATTCTGTTGCTATGGAATGGTCCCCTATCGTTGATACGAACTATAGTACTTTTACCATTTGCCAAATTGGTCACACGAGCAAAAACGGGAATCTGCAGAGACCGATGGGCAGCTGTCAAAGTAAACATATCAAAGGGCTCGCCACTTGAGGTCAAACGGCCATGGAACTTAGTCCCATACCAAGAAGCATTGCCTTCTTCGGAATAACCCTCCGATGTTGAAAGCACCTGGTAATCCTTACCCCAAACGTTATAGGTAGGCGGATTACCTCGGCTACTGGGAACCAGGTCTAGTACTTGTGGGTTTGGTAAATTTGCCAACCGCTCCATAACCGCTGGGGTTAGTATAGGCGCGGCATCTTGATCTTGGTCATAGCGCCCAGACTCGCGCGGTGCCTGTGACGCACAGCCAACTAACAAACCAAACAGTAGTGCTACCCAAGCCAATTGTCTCACTCAGCAAGGCCCGAATTTTCTTTCAACTGGCGAATCTCTTGGCTCAACTGATACACAGCCATGGCGTAAAGGCGGCTATGGTTATAGCGCGTGATGACATAAAAATCATCGAAGCCTAGCCAATAGTCTGCTCCTTCAGGCTGCCCCATTCGCATTAGCATTGCCGTATCCTGCAAACTACCCTGCATATTCACTGGAATTTTAATCCCCAAGGCCTGCCACTGCTGAAGCGTTTTGTTGGGCTTAAGAGAGCTATTTGCAACCTCCATGAGTTCTGCAGTTTCTTCATCTACCCTCACTTTCTGTGTTACAACACCATCGCCTTGCCAGCCGTGGCGGGCAAAATAGTTAGCAACACTACCTATCGCATCTACCTCGTTAGACCATATATCTCTAATACCATCGGCATCGAAATCTACAGCGTAGTTTCGATAACTTGATGAGATAAACTGACCAAAACCCATGGCACCTGCGTATGAGCCCTTTAAGCTCATTGGGCGCTTACCTTCTTCCCGAGCCAGCAATAAAAATTGAGTCAGCTCACTGAGAAAAAACTTAGCTCTGGGTGGGTAATCAAAACCCAAAGTAGCTAGTGCATCTACAACCCTATATGAACCCGTTATACGACCATAACGTGTTTCCACGCCGATAATTGCAACGATGATTGCAGCGTCAACGCCATAGACCTTTTCCGCCCTTGCTAATGTCTCGGCGTTTTCCTGCCAAAACTTCACCCCCAATGTGACTCTAGGTGGATCAACCAAAATTTTTCGGTATTCGTGCCATTGCAAACGGCGCTCCGCTGGGCGAGACATTAGTTCGATGATTTTGTCCTTCTTTTCAGCTTGAAGAAAAATCTCTTCTAAAGCCTGACGGGAAAAATCGTAATCTGCCACCAAGGAATCAATGTACGAATCTACCTCAGGGCGATCTACATAATCTCCTGCTGCATAAGCCAATGACATCTGTAGAGACATCAAGATGCATATAACTGATCTTAACAACATACTCCTCCTACCAAGCTTTGTGCGTGCGCATAGACATAATAATGCCAAACCCTGCCATTAGGGTTATAGCTGAAGTGCCACCGTAACTTACTAAAGGCAGGGGCACACCTACAACTGGCAATATTCCGCTAACCATAGCGATATTGACAAACAAATAGATAAAAAATGTCAACACCAGCGCACCTGCGACTAAACGGCCGAAGGTACTACCCGCTTGAGACGCTAGATAAAGGCCTCGAGCAATGATCAAAAGATAAAGGGTAAGCAAAAACGCTATTCCCACGAAACCTAATTCTTCTCCAACCACCGCAACGATAAAGTCGGTTCTAGCTTCAGGTAAAAAGTCTAGATAACTTTGGCTACCTTGATATAGACCCTTGCCAAAAATGCCGCCTGAACCAATAGCAGTAGTAGATTGAATAATATTCCAACCCGCCCCCAATGGATCACTCTGAGGGTCGAATAGGGTCAAAATTCGTTGTCGCTGATAGTCCCTAAGCACAAATTGCCAAAACAAGGGTGCCGCAGCCGCAACAAGGGTGAGCGCACCTAGAATCCAGCGCCAAGACAAGCCAGCTAGTAACAATACTGATACACCGGCACCCGCAACCAAAATACTTGTACCCAGGTCTGGCTCTACGCCAATGGCAAAAGCGGGCAAAGCAATAATTAGCAAACTAAAAAAAGTGTGCTTAATAGACGGCGGCAGAACTCTCTGTTGTAGGTACCATGCTACCGCCATTGGAACTGCAATCTTCATAAGCTCAGATGGCTGAAACCTAAACAAGCCCGGTATATCTATCCAGCGCTGGGAACCCTTTACCTCAATGCCTACAAATAAGACTAAGATGAGCAATCCTAGTCCTACCAAGTATAAAAATGGCGCCCAACGCAGGTACATTGCCGGTGGTAGCTGGGCCGCAATTATCAAAGCCGCGTAAGCAACACCGATGCGACGTACTTGGGCGTCAAACAGTGCCTCATTACCATCTACAGCACTGCTTAAGATCACTAGCCCAAAGAGCACTACACCGGTGATCAGTAATAACAAAATAGGGTCAACGTGGATTCTGTCAGACCAACTTGTATTAGTACCAGCACTTGCGCCATAGCTTGGTAGTCGACGCTGAAAATCCTGAGTCATTTTGACACCACAAAAATATGCATCTAATGAATACTCGCCAATTCTTCTGTTAAATGCGCGTCAATGATAGCCCTTGCAACGGGTGCTGCAACAGAGCTTCCGCCACCGCCGTTTTCCACCAGTACCGCTAGCGCAATTGTTGGGTCATCTACCGGTGCAAAAGCAATAAACCAAGCGTGTTTTCTGCGAAACTCTGACAATTGCTCTTCGTCATACTCTTCGCCTTGGGTGATCTCTACCACCTGAGCTGTGCCCGATTTACCGGCCATTCGGTACCCTACCTGCTGACCAATATAGGCCCAAGCTGTGCCATTACCGCGAAAGCCTTGACCGCCTCTATGCACTACATTTTCCATAGCGTCGATCATCAACTCCCAGTCCTCTCCGTCTAGCCCGAGCACAGAAGGAAGCTCATCGATTGTTCCCACCTCGTCGATGGAAACATCGCTGGACAAAAGCATTTTGGGGCGCACAACCTTGCCTCGATTAGCGATAGCCGCAGCAACTGTTGCCATCTGCATAGGAGTAGCCAACAAGTCACCTTGACCAATACCTAGATTCACTGAGTCCCCGGGATACCAAGGTTGGTTCTTAGCTTTACGCTTCCACTCTGGGGTGGGCAACAACCCAGTGCTAGCCTCGGGAATGTCTACTGCTACATTGCGGCCCAAACCAAACTGACTTGCAAACTCAAGCAGAGAGCCAATTTCCATACGACTCGCTAGATCGTAAAAATATACGTTGGAGGAGCGATAAATTGCTCTATTCAAATCAACTTGGCCTTGACCGCCGGAATCGTCTTTCGTCCATGACCAATCTCGATAAACACGCTCTTGGCCCGGTAGCTGAAACCAGCCTTTGTCTTCAATAGTCTCAGACCATTGCGTGACACCCGAACTAATTCCCGCTAAGCCAACGACAGGCTTAAAAGTAGAACCTGGCGCGTACTGGCCGTTCACTGCCCGGTTGAAGAGTGGCAGGTAGATGGAGCTCGCAAGGTCATCAAACGTCGATATAGACATTCCGGTAACAAATAGATTGGGGTCGTAACTTGGTTGGCTAACCATAGCCAGTACACCACCGGTGCGCGGATCCAATGCAACAATTGCCCCTCGGCGCTCCCCTAGTGCAGCGACGCTAGCGACCTGCAACCTACTATCTAAATGCAAAGTTAAATTCTGGCCAGTCTGTGCACCCTGTACTTCAAGGACTCGACGTACTCGCCCATAAGCATCTGTTTCAACTTTTTGGTAACCGACTTTTCCATGCAAGCTTTTTTCATAAAACGCCTCTACGCCGCGCTTGCCGATAAATTGCGAACCGCTATATTGAACGGGCTCCACTGTACGCAAGTCTTCTTTCGTTAAACGTCGTACTGAGCCAACCGCATGAGCCGCTAGCTCACCCATTGGATAAGATCGAATAAGTTGGCTTGTGACTTCCACTCCTCTGAGGCGATGACGGTTCACCGCAAGCATTGCCACTTGTTTTTCGGATAGAGCTTCAAGTACCACCACCGCGGAGTCTGGGCGACGCGGTTTATCAAGTGCGTTGCGAATTCTCTCAAGGTGCTGGGGGGTAAGGGTCAGAATTTCCACAATAGAGTGCAATAGTGCGTCAAGATCATCCGTACGCTCGGGTACTATTGCTAGGGAAAATGAGGTTTTGTTATCTGCCAAGATTCGACCGTTGCGGTCATAAATCATGCCTCGTGAAGGCGCTAAAGTTTGTATCTTGGTGCGGTTATCGTCGGCTCTTGATTGGTAGGTTTCGTGCTCGACTATTTGTAAGGTTACTAAGCGCGCCACTAGTACGCCGAACATTAAGACAACAACAACAAATAGGGCAATAGCGCGACCTGCAAACATATCTTGTTCGCGACCTGGATCCTTTATCGATAGTTCTAGCGACAATTAGATATCCTCAAACCCGATGATAAGGGTGCCCGGCGCCAATACTCCAAGCCCTATATAGTGCTTCTGCTAATATTACGCGAACCATGTAGTGAGGAAAGGTTAAGTTAGATAGAGAAATTTTCTGGTTTGCGCGACTAAGTACTTCTTGGGCTAAACCGTCTGCACCACCAATAAGAAAAGCTATATCCTTTCCCTGCATTTGCCAGTCCTTTAGATCACTTGCCAGTTCGACACTCGTGATCGATTTTCCATGTTCGTCTAGCGCAATCACCCAATCATTTTTATTCACTTGCGCGAGCAATTTTTCTGCTTCAGCTTGTTGGTACTTTGTAGGATCTGAATGGTGGCGTGGTGCCTGCATCTCTGACAAAGTCAGCGGCAGCTCTCTGGGCATGCGCTTAGCGTACTCGTCGAACCCGGTTTTGATCCAACCCGGGCACTTATTGCCTATAGATAAAATACGTATTTTCATTGAATTTAGTCAATAGGCTATCGCTACTCAGGCTCTACGCGATCCATTTCCGGCTTTGAGCGACTAGACATCTCTGTCCACAAACGCTCTAGCTCATAGAACCCTCTAGCCTCTGTATTCATCACATGGACCAAAACGTCGCCAAGGTCTACCAGCACCCACTCATAACTCTCACGACCTTCTATACCTTTGGGTTGTACACCAATAGCTTTTGCGGATTCGCTAACATTGTCGACTATCGCTTTGACATGACGGTTAGAGCTACCACTAGTCAACACCATGTAATCTGTCATTGGTGTGAGCGA
>CAJJDH010000094.1 GCA_905182905.1 marine gamma proteobacterium HTCC2089
CAGGCATGGGTTGCGAGTGACTTAGTCCTTCTTCCCGGCGTTGCCAGGAGCATGACAAAGTGAAGATGGCTTTACCATTTTGTACAGCAGCAACTCTACGCGTAGTAAACGAACGACCGTCACGAATTCTATCTACCTCGTAGAGTATTGGGCGGGTCCAATCTCCAGCGCGCAAAAAATAGGCGTGCAACGAGTGCAATTCATGTTCTGGATTTACTGTTCGATAAGCCGAGACCAGTGCTTGAGCTAACACCTGTCCGCCAAATACGTGTTCGGTGTTGTGGTTTTGGCCGCGGAATAAATTTTCTTCAATAGTCTCTACATTGAGTAGGTCGACGATTTCTTTCAGCACACTATTCATAAATTCCCAGAGTCATGGGTCATTGATTTCTTGGGCACACATGACATTGTTAGAATGCCTGTACCGGTATAAGGGGCAGATATTACACTGTTCTAGGCTTCAGGGTTCGAGTTCCTAATATTTTACATATGTTTGGCGGCTATTTTGCGCTGGGGCCTGACACAGTGTCAGCGCGGGTTCGGATCTGCGATACTCAGCAATTGATTGCACCACTTCTTTGCACAACTATAGGATGACTAGGATGCAGATTACCCGTGTATTTACTGGCGATGATGGACACAGTCATTTTGAAGAGTTGTCTGTTGAGCTAGCCGATCAGGGTGCAGTCGGTGCTATTTCGGCAATGTGGCCCACAAAGGGTGTGATTTTTAGAAGCGTGGGGGGTGACTACGATCTAGGATTTCACAATGCTCCGCGCCGTCAGTTTGTGGTGAATTTGACCGGTTCGGTGGACATAGAGATCAGTGACGGTACGGTGAAGAGGCTAGGCCCAGGTTCTATATTGTTGGCTGAAGATACTACCGGGCGTGGCCATAAGAGTTCTAGCGTGGCGGGAGAGCCTCGTACTTGTTTATTTATTCCTTTGTCATCGACCGCTGATACCTCAGTGGCGGATGATCAATAATCTTAATTTGGAGAATATGTTATGACTGTTGAAGTGTTACAAATTGCCTGTCTTGACGATAATTACGGATTTTTGGTACATGATGTTGAATCAGGTGCCACCGCGAGCATTGATACGCCAGAAGTGGCACCCATCAATGCGGCGTTGGAAGCAAAGGGCTGGAAGCTGACCCATATTCTGAATACGCACCACCATTTTGACCACGCTGGTGGCAATGAGGCATTAAAGGTTCAATGGGGGTGTACTGTTGTTGGCGCTGCTAATGACGCGCATCGAATCCCCGGTATTGATGTCCAGGTTGCGGAAGGGGATATATATGAATTTGGTGCTACTAAGGTGAAGGTACTAGAAGTACCCGGTCATACTTCTGGACATATCGCCTATTACTTTGAACAAGACGATGTAGCCTTTGTGGGCGATACGTTGTTTGCTTTGGGTTGCGGTCGCCTTTTTGAAGGTACAGCAGAGCAAATGTGGGTCAGTCTTGAAAAGCTAATGGCATTGCCAGATGCAACTACCGTTTATTGTGCTCACGAATATACTCAAGCTAATGCTGCTTTTGCGGTAACCGTAGAGCCAGATAATATTGCCCTTCAGCAACGCGTTGAAGAAATTGCCAAACTGCGCAGCCAGGGTATTCCCACTGTCCCAACTAGCATCAAGTTAGAGCGCGAGACTAACCCGTTTGTTCGCTCTACCAGTGCTGGCTTGCAATCTACTATTGGTCTGCAGGGGGCTGACCCTGTTGCGGTTTTTGCAGAGACGCGCAAGCGTAAAGATCACTTTTGAGTCAGCTGCGCACGACTAATGCAACGCTGTCAGGTGAAACGCAAAAGGGCTTCTTATTCGCATTAGGTGCCTATGGTATTTGGGGCATTGCGCCTATTTATTTCGTTTGGGTCGGCTTTGCTGGCCCCTTAGAGATTTTGGCAAACAGAATAGTTTGGGCGATACCCCTACTTTTACTATTGCTGGGCTTAACCAAACAGTGGGCAGGGGTATGGAAGCTGACGCTGCCTCAGCTGTCTATTTTGGTAGCCACCGCCACCGCCTTAAGCATCAATTGGCTGACCTTTATCTGGTCTATTCAGGCAGAAAAAATTGCTGAAGCTAGTTTAGGTTATTACATCAACCCATTAGTTAATGTCATTTTGGGTTGGTTGTTTTTGCAAGAGCGCATGCGTCCACTGCAGTGGTGTGCCGTCGGTGTTGCAGCATTTGGTGTGGGTACGGAGCTTGTGGTTCAGGCCAGTGTGCCGTGGCTTGGATTAACGTTGGCGCTGAGTTTTGGTATTTATGGGTTGTTGCGTAAACGGGTAAATCTTCCGGCGGTAGTGGGGTTGTTCATTGAAACTTTGATGGTTCTACCGATCGCCTTAGCTTACCTGCTTTGGCTCTATTTGGAGCAAGGTGCTAGGCCTCTTTCCGATGGTGCTAGTTTAGCAATAGGTGGCGTCATTACGGTTATACCGTTGGTGTTTTTTGCTGCTGCGGCAACGAGGTTGCCTTTAACAACGTTAGGGTTTGTCCAATATTTGGCACCGACTTGTGCATTGCTGATAGCGATATTTCTCTACGGTGAGACGGTGCCTGCAATTCGCTGGTTCACCTTTTCTATGATCTGGCTAGCAGTAGTGATTTTTTCTTTAGAGAATCTATATCAATTTCGTAAGCGTAGCTTGGGAGGCACCAAATGATCACTCTTTATACAATGGAGCGGGACTATCCGTACGGCACTTTGCGCTCAACCAACGGCTGTAAGGTTAAGGTGGTACTAGAAGAAAAATCTATTGATTATCAGGTAGTTGGAGTGCGTCCGGGAGATGTTTGGAAGAAGGTGCCAGAGGTGCTGGAGAAACACCCCTTAGGCAAAGTGCCTTGGATTGATGATGGTGAGACTACTGTTTATGACTCCACTGTTATTAACGAATACCTAAATGAGAAAGTTGTGGCACCGCAATTGCTCCCCGATGATTTAGCCTTACGCGGAAAAGCTCGAGCCCTAGAAAACTATGCTGATGAAGGTGTGCTTTCAAAGCTTTTACCAATGATTTGGATGCCTTGGTGGTCACCGTTAGAGCAGCGTGATCAAGATGCAATGCAAAAGGGGCGGGACGGGTTGATTGCTGAGATCTTGCCCTTCCTAGAGCAAACTTTAGGTGGGCAAGAGTACCTTTGTGGAGACTTCAGCCTTGCTGATGTGCCAATGATGTCCGTGGCAATGGTATTAGAAGTGGACGGTATGGATACTTCGGCTTTTGGCAATGTGCATGACTACTTTGGGCGGCTTAGAGGCCGCAGCTCGTATCAGGCCATTAGTCCAAAGAACAACTGTGCGGAGACCGCAGCCTTAAGTGGTAGAGGTAGCTAAGAGGCTGCAGGCATAAAACAGGGCTAAGGTTGTAAATTCTGTCCTTCGCGGATGGCGCTTTGTAGAGAACCTAATGAGCGGTAGTAGGGTTGTAGGTATGTGATTGATTGTGGCCTACTTTTCCAAGCTTCCTCAGCAATAGACCTTGATTCATATACACCTAAAAGTAGCACATAAAATAGTTTCCCCTTGGATGCTACTTTGGCCCCGGATACTCCTGCCAGCTGTTTGTCTACAACAAATTCGTTGAGGGTATCTTGGTTTTGCAAAGCCATTATTTGGATTGCCCAAAAAGTCTCAGGTAAGTCGAGTAGTGATGTAGGTGTTCTGGGTTTGTAGGACAGTGAAATATAGCCAGGAGTGCTGGCTTCAATTTCTAGCGCTCTTTGGGCCGGCGGTTTATCGGTCGGAGCAGCTGTTGCTAGCTCATCGGAAAGTGTTAACTCTTCTGCGGCTTTTTCTCTTTTTATCTCTGCTTCCCGTTCGCGCTCTGCTGTGCGCTGAGCGATTTCCAATTTGGTCAGTTGAGAGCAATCCCAACCTCCAGAAGCTTCTTCGCAAAACCAATCCTTTGGCCCAGCATTTGCGCCGGCGTTAGTGGAAGTACTTAGTTTGCTGCCTGTATTAGAACAGCCTAGAAGTAATATCGACGTTAGAGATAAAAGCAAAAGTTGATTTTTCATCCGCTCACTCTGCCGATGACGTCGGTGTCTGTAAAGGACGAACTGCTCAGTGGAAGATTTGAACGACTATCTGGTTGAATAGGTAATTCAAGAGTCTTTTCGTTTGCCAGCGCCGAAGTTTTGTCCTATTTTCTTACTTGCTTCAAATGAACCAATGGAGCTTAGTAACTCGTAAGGAGGTTGGATGCTGGCGACAATATCTGATTTTGATCGGATTCCGCGTATTCTAAGACTTAATATTGCTGGGCAACCAGTAGAGTGGGTCAGTTGGCAGGACGCCGTATGCCTGTATGCTCGCGAGTTGGTTAGCTGGACAGTAGGTCAGCCGTTGCTGTCTATTCGCGGTGGTCATTCGCGCCTAGACGGTGAGATGAGTAGCATAGATATACACAGTATCATTGCTTGTGGTGGGCGGGTCGTGTCGCGTGATGGTGTTGTGGTGCCGCTTTCCAATCCTGCATTGTTTCGTCGCGATGGCAATATTTGCTTGTATTGCGGTAAACCGTTCGCTGACTTTGACTTAACTCGAGATCATGTCCTACCCGTATCAAAAGGTGGTGCAGATCATTGGGATAACGTGGTTGCCTCTTGCCGTCGCTGTAACCACTTTAAGGGGAATAGGCTATTGGAAGAGTGCTCTATGGAGCTACTGGCTCTACCATACGTGCCTAATTTGTCAGAATATTTGGCGTTGATTAACTCCGGACGAATTTTGGGTGATCAAATGCAGTTTTTGAGTAAAACTTTCGGCGCCAAAAGCCGTCTACTAAAAGAGCTAAGTCAACCTTAGCGAAAACCTTTGATGACATTGTGTTGATGAAACCAATCTTGTTTTTGCATGGCTATTTCCGGTAAAAATCGAGTAGAAAGAGCCTGATTTACATAACCCCAGAAGCGTGAGTTGGTTGATGTGCGTATCAGCGAGCGCAGTCGTTGATGACCAGCTAGCGAAACCTTAACTGCACGGGGGCGGCGATAGCGCTCGTATTCTCGTAATCCATCACCAATATCTTCTTCGTAGTTTTCCATCATTCGCGAGAGTACCCACGCGTCCTCTATACCACTGTTATGCGATTCCAAAAAAGACGGGTGCTGAGCGTAACCGGCATCGCCAATATAGGCGCGCCGGCCATCTTGGAAGTGCTCTGCAATGGTGTAGTGCTCAGGGCTGAATGTTTGTGTAAAGCTTTTGTTTGCAAAAGCCGGCGCCAAACTTGCGTGCCATTGTTGTTCTTCAAATGGCAGTTGGCCATGGGTGATAAAAGTGTAGTGGGTATGGGATTGGCTAGACCTTTGTAGGATGACTTGTCCCTTGCCCATCCAAGTAACATTGGCATTGCGTAGTAAGTGATCTTCTCTAACGTTTGCGGTGTATATGTCGAATCCACCGATAGGACTATTAGGCTTATTTTCTTCTGTACCCATGCCGTCGCAGAATATTGCCAGTTCGTAATCTTCTTCAATTTCTTTTATCGGTTCTGACGAATTTATCTCGTGGATTGGGTCTAGGGCATCGTGTTGTGCAAGTAATTCAATGAGTTCTTTACGCGTACAGTTAACAAGCGGTGCACCGTACCTATCGAAGTAGAAGTTACCGAGTGGTAGTTCGGAAAGCAGATATGCTGAGCGTCCTAGCCTAACCTGTTCTCGGTCGGGGCGCAGACCGATACTCTCTATACTTTTTGGAGACAACGCGTTGATAATTCTGCTGGCACTTGCAGGAATGCACTGTACTGTGTTTTCGTCGACGCTATGAGTATTGACAGACGCAAATTGTTTGGTGTTAGAGAATCCGGCGGCCTTGCAAGCCAGCGCAGCAATGTGTGCAACTGGGGAGTCGCCTATTACCGCAACGCTATACATTATAGTTTACGCCAACGAGTACCTTCGCGAGAATCCTCAAGCTCAATGCCCTGTGCCAGGAGCTCATCACGAATTTCATCTGAGCGTTGGTAGTTGCCTTCTTTACGAGCGTTTTTACGGTCTTCGATTAAACTTTCGATTGCTGCTGCATCTACCTTTGACGCGTCGTCAGCCAAATCTGCGCCAGTGAAGTAGGCTTCTGGTTCGCGACCCAATAGACCCAATAACCAACCACCAGCTAAAAGCGCATTGCGGCACCTATCTTTTTCGGCATCATCTTCGGCTTTGCGCAACTGCCCGGAAAGCTCATGCATTGCTGCTAGGGCTTTCGGTGTGTTCATGTCGTCTGACAATGCAGCGACTACGTTAGCAGGGTAGTCGTTAGCACTTAACTGAGCAAAGTGATCACTGGTAATGCCGCCACCTGGTACATCACGAAGTGTTTGGTAAAGGCTGTCCAAGCTCGACTTTGCCTGAGTCAAGAGCTCGTCCGACCAGGACAAGGAAGATCTATACTGGCCTGATAGCAATGCGTAGCGCAGTATCTCGCCAGAGTACTGTTCTGCTAGTCCCCGAATAGTCAGCACGTTACCGACAGACTTTGACATTTTTTCGCTACCCAATGTGAGCATGCCGTTGTGCAACCAATAGCGCACATAGTCTGCCGTTTGGTTAGCGCAGCGACTTTGGGCCGCCTCGTTCTCATGATGCGGAAAAGTTAGATCCGAGCCGCCACCATGAATATCGATTGTGTCACCCAAATGCTTTTTGATCATCGCCGAGCATTCAATGTGCCAACCCGGGCGTCCGCGCCCCCATGGGCTTTCCCAACCGGGTTGTTCTGGGGTAGAAGGCTTCCATAAAACGAAGTCCTTGGGGTCTTTCTTATAGCTGGCAATATCTACCCTTGCGCCATCGATCATATCTTCTAAAGAGCGTTTCGACAGACTTCCGTAATTAGGGTCTGAGGGGACGTGAAACAATACATGACCGTCGCTGGCATAAGCGTTGTCTAGGCTGATAAGGGTTTCGATCATCTCAATGATCTCAGCAATATGATGTGTCGCTTTGGGCACTAAGTCTGGCGGTGTGACACCAAGGGTAAGCATATCTTCTTGGTAGGCAGCAGAAAAACGCTCCGCCAGTTCGGCAATAGATTCATTGTTCGCTGAGGCCGCAGTGTTGATCTTGTCATCTATGTCAGTGATGTTGCTGACGTAGTTGACGTTAGCGTATTGGCTTCTTAGTAGTTTCACCAACACGTCGAATACCACAGCCGGTCTACCGTTGCCAATGTGCACGTAGCTGTAAACCGTGGGGCCGCATACATAAACACTGACGTGATCTGGATCTGCAGGAACAAACTTTTCCTTTTTGCCACTAAGTGTATTGTGAAAATAAATGTCTGACATGGTCGGTTCGCATCTGTTACTTAACGATAGAAAAAATTGCATAGCACCTTGGTTTCAGGAACCGCCAAGGCGCTTGCAACGGCTAATGCGCAGTATAGGTTACTGCGGATTTGAAAAGTAGCCAGCCTTCTTCATTGAGAGTTGATTGAGAACTGATTAACCCATCCGTCTATTCATAGGTAGACGGTTTGCGTGGCGGCTTGCCGTAATTTGGGTTGCCGCTTATGCGTTTGGCTATGGTATTTACCGGTGGCTGATACCAGCCTGGGTCGCGGAAGTCCTGCGGCGAAATATCATCGCGAACTTTCACTAGCGTGAACATGCCGCCCATTTCAATAGGCCCATATGGACCGCTACCGCTCATCATTGGCAATGTATTTATAGGGCCGGGGTGGTGTCCAGCATCGATATGTTGTTGATGTTCCGCCATTCCGTGTTCCCCCATGGCGATAAATCCAGGTAGATGATCGCGAATTTTGCCTTCAAGTCCACGCATGTTTACGCCGGTTGGGTTAGGTATGTCGTGACCCATAGCGTTCATAGTGTGGTGAGACATATGACAATGAAATGCCCAATCTCCAGGAGTTGCTGTAAACTCAATATCTCTGGTCTGGCCCACGCCGACAATTTCCGTGCTTTCGCTGCGCCATGCGGTCTGTGGCCAACGCCCCCCGTCTGATCCTGTGACATTGAAAGAAGCACCATGAAGATGTATCGGGTGATTCCACATAGATAAATTGCCAATTCGAATGCGCACGCGTTCGCCGGTGCGGGCAACGATAGGTTCTATTGCAGGAAAAACCTTGCTGTTGAAGGACCATAGATCAAAATCTATCATCACTGAAGGGTCTGGACGAAACGTACCAGGGTGCATTGCCCAGTTGTGTGTCAGCAAACAATAGTCGCGGTCGATGGGTTCTGGTTCTTTAGGGTGGATGATAAACATACCCATCATGCCTAAAGCCATTTGTGTCATTTCATCTGCGTGAGGGTGGTACATGTGGGTACCGTGCTGTTTTAGATCAAATTCATAGGCGAAAGTCTCGCCGGGTGCAATTTGCGGCTGTGAAAGGCCGCCAACGCCGTCCATACCACTTGGCAAGATTAAGCCATGCCAGTGCACTGTTGTGTGCTCCTTTAAGGCGTTAGTCACCAGAATGCGCACGCGATCACCTTCTACGGCCTCGATGGTTGGGCCTGGTGTGGTGCCGTTGTAACCCCAGCATTTAGCCGTGCTGCCTGGTGCAAACTCATGTTCAATTTCTTCGGCGATCAAGTGAAACTCTTTTATTCCATCTTTCTCGGTATGGGGTAGTGTCCAGCCATTTGGCGTACGCACTGGATTATAGTTCTGGGCGTTTGTGGACTTGCTTTGCTCTGCGCCAGCGGCAGGTTGTGCGTTAGTTGAACTAGCTGCTGCTGCCGCAATCATTGCACTTACGCTACTAAAGCCTAAAAAGTTTCTTCTAGATGTCATGATTACTTATCCGTTGGTTGCTTATGGGCTGTATGTGATGAGTGGTCGCCAGCTGGGTGGGTTGGCGCACTTGCTGCGGGCATTGGCTGCGTATCGTGGCCGTGTCTATGTTCAGCGCCGTGCTTAGGCTTATTTTGGCGCCTGTAGTTTTGTTCCCCGGCGTTCGTTTGCAATAGGCTTAGCCGCTTTTGATTGGCTTGATCCATAAAGGCCTTTGGCGATATCCCCATGCTCTTTGCCAGAGCAGTGTTCGTTAGCCAATACTCCTCCACTGCATCGATATAGCCTAAGAATGCTTGGTATTGTCGTTTTTTACTCTGCAAAACTTCAAACACGCCAATTAACATAAAGAACTGTTCTTCTTGGGTGCGGGCTACCGCATTTGTATGGGCGGGAAGTAAGTGATTTTGGTATTGCATGATTTTGTTTGCGGAGTTTTCTCTACCTGCTAAGGCCAGAGCTATACTGTTAGTTAATTCAAGGGTGAGTTGTTTAAGTTCCGCTCGTGCTACCTCTAATTCGGCCCTGATTCTTAGCTGCTCCGCTTGGCCTCGAGAAAATACAGGTACTTCCCACTCAATGATTGGCCCGGTTAAGCGTTCGCCACCAGTCTCACGCTCGCGTTCAGCTCCCAGCTCAATGTCTCCGGTGGTATTTTCCAAATTATGGCTTTTGAGCCTTAATCTTAGAGCGGCAATTTTGCTTCGCGCAGCTTTAAGGTCTGGCCGTTGTTTTAGTGCTTGCTGGATTGCCTTATTTAGATCTTCGTTGGCTTCACGGTTTGCTATATCAGGAAGGGGGAGTTGATCGGGCAAATGCCAGCTTTGGCTGGCTCGAATACCCAAAGTCTCAGACATTTTTGTCCTTGCCATGAGGTTTGCTGCCTGTGTCTGCAGTAGTTCTAGTTTGGCCTCGCTTGCGCCTATTTTTGCTTCAGCTAATTTCAAGGCAGTGACATTTCCGGCATCACTGTAGCGTTGGGTGGTCTCCAGGATGAGTTCACTTATGGTGCTGATCTCTTGGGCTACTTGTAGTCGTTGTTTGCTCGCCAAATATTGATAGTAGTGTTGGTAGGTGAGTGCTTGGACATCTGCTACATATGCTTGAACTTTTTCTTCGATAGCGAGCGCTTCAGCGGTGGCTAGCTTCTTTCGCGACCTTAGCGTGATGAGGTCGGTTAACGAAGCGCTTATGCCCCAAACGATTTGGTCTAGGCCAGTGTTCGAGTTCAGACGGCTAAAGGACAGTAGCGGGTTTCTTATTCGTGACCCTGCAAATACTTCGGCCTTAGCAAAGCCAAGCTCAGCGTAAACTGCCGCTAGGTTTTGGTTGTTAACGAGTGCTAGCTGTACAGCTTTGTCCGCTGTCAGTGGTGTTTCATAGAACGTTAGCTCGCTGTTCATATTAGTGGTCAATGGCGGCGGCACTGTACTTTTACCTTCATTTGCAACCGTCGCACAACCCAAAATGCTGCCTATGGCTGTTGTCAGTAGCACTACTCGGGCTAGGATTAACGAATTTTCGTTGGTAGTTTGTTTATTCACATTTAAACCTTTATCAATTCGGTAAAACCCGTGCATTAGTCGCGACGGGTTTACGGCAATACAGCACTTGGCTGCAAATTGAGTTTGCTGTCGCTCTGACTAGAACGATTCAGCAAAGGTTTAAACGCTAGATGATCTGACGATCAAAACGTGTCAGCGGTGACTCGTAAGTTACTTTGGGGGGATTTTGAAGAGAGATAACCTGTGGTGGCCCGCGAGCTGCAATGGTTAAACTAAATACCGAATTTGCAAAGGCGTATTCTGGCTCACTCGATTGATCCTGCTTTAGCTCCAGAGCGAGTTCATTGTGGCTGGAAACAACAATTAAGTTGGCCTCTTCAGTGCAGTTTTCTTCCAAGCAGGTTTGGTGAGTGGAGGTTGCAGTTATTGCTACTTCGTTATGAGCTATTTCTGGCGTACTCATATGGCTCATGCCATGGCCACTTGGATGATGTCCAGTTGAGTTATGACCAGCTGCACTATGACTTACTGCACTGTGACTTTCTGCACTGTGACTAATTGTATCATGGATCACGCTATGAGCATTGCCGTGGTCGATTGTGTCGCTCATTTCACTCGCACATTGGCAATTCGTACTTGGCATTGCAAGATTAAAAATCAACAAATACGAAATGGCGTGAGTTAAAAGGTTCATATCTGCAAGTTAGTTAGGTAAGCGCAGAAATGCAAGCGGGGCATTATTATGTTTGTCACCCGAGTGGGTCGCCTGAGCCGAGTACTTTTAGACCAACGATTCCAATAACAATGAGGATGATGCACATAATGCGTAATATCGTTATCGGTTCGCTGAACCAAGCCATTCCTACTATTGCTATCCCAACAGCCCCAATACCAGTCCACACAGCATAGGCGCTTCCCATAGGAATAGTCTTTAGCGCGAAAGACAAGCAGGCGAAGCTAATCCAAGCAGCTATGATAAAAATGGCTGATGGCCAAGGCTTCGTGAAACCTTCGGAGTAGTTCAACGCTACCGCCCAGACAATTTCGAAAATTCCTGCTGTGAGTAAGATTATCCAAGCCATTGAACTCGTGCCTTTTTTTGAAAAATGGTATCGATTAACCCGCGTTAAGCTAAGTTTTAATATATCTACAATGAGGTAGGTAGAGGGATTTGGAAATAGCCCAATGGTTGTTTTTTGTTCCTGTGTGGTCGCTGGTTTATGCCTTGTTGATGGGCCAACAGAATAGGGTTATCCAGTGCGGAAAGCTGGGCGCTAATTTTTGCGGCTACTTTTACTTGAGCCATGATTAAACTCACCATTGTTTAGGTAGTAGATTACTTGCGAGATGACATCGTTGTTTTTCATCATGAGTGGATGGGTGGTAGGCATCTCTATGTGATCGTTCATTCCCTGAATTTTTGTTCTCTCTATTGAGACCTTGCCGTCATCGCTGCCAGGAATGAGAAGCGACAGTATCCAATTAATACTTTGGGTGCCGGCGATTACACCAAGATTGAAATTTGCGGGGCCAAGGGTGTTAGGAACGCTTAGCGCATCGGTTCCCAGCTGTAGGCCAGCATCTCCATTCAACCAGTAAAATCCGGGCATCCCTGCCAGTTTGTCAACCACCTCGCTACCCTTATTAGGAGGGCCTAACATCACCACGTATCTCAGATTGGGGATTGTTTGCGTAGATAGGTATTGGCGAACCAAAATGCCACCTAAAGAGTGGGTTACGAAATTGATCTTGGTGGTGCCATCACAGGCCTTTAGTGCTGGAGTGATGGCCTTATCCGCGAGCAATTCAATGGCATGGTCTCGTGATGGGTAGCCGAGGTTGACAGACATAAAACCATTATCGGTTAACGTCTGTGCCAACTTATCCATTGAGCTTTCACTTCTAGCTAGGCCGTGTAGCAAGATCACACAAGATGCATGCCCCAGTGTGCTGATGAACAAGATCATCAATGCGATGATTGTTTTCATGGGGGCCTAGCCTCGCTTTTAGCCGGTGCTTTGATCGCCTGGGTTCGAGGTGACCACAACACTTTGGTCTTTTACTTCAAGGTAGAAACAGTTTTCTCTGTAGGTATGGCAGGCGTGACCTATTTGTTCTACACAAAGTAGTACTGCATCACCGTCGCAATCGAAATTCATGTTGAGTAGACGTTGAGTGTGACCTGATTTTTCGCCTTTTTTCCAATAGCTTTGTCTGCTTCTAGAATAATAGGTCACGGTACCATCTCGTAGTGTCTCTTCTATGGCGCGACGATCCATCCAAGCCAACATGAGCACTTTATGGCTTGTGCTGTCTTGGGCAATTGCAGCAATTAGTCCGCTTTCGTTAAAGCGCAGATTGTCGAGGAATTCATCCAGTGCTACTTCAGTACCCTTAGGGCTGTTTTCTAATGACTTAGGATTGGCCATATCGTTTTTCCAGATATTGGTAGACGCTGCGTAAGGCCATTGCTTCTCCACCCTCAGCCCGAGCAGGGCGGTTGCGGGTGTTAAACGCCATTACATCAAAGTGTACCCAAGGTGTGTCTTCAACGAATCGTTGTAAAAACAGGGCCGCGCTAACCGCGCCTGCGTATGGAGTGGCTGCAGAATTGACTAAGTCGGCTACTTTGCTTTTGAGCATGTAATCGTAGCCTTTATGCAGTGGCATTCTCCAAACCGGATCATCTTGCTCTACGCTGTTACTTGAAATGTCTTCGGCGACTTTGTTGTCGTTACAAAACATAGCCGCTATTTCTGCGCCGACGGCGGAGCGTGCCGAGCCGGTTAACGTCGCATAGTCGACAATTAGCTCGGGTTTTTCGTCGCTGGCAATAGACAACGCATCGCATAAAAGTAATCTGCCTTCCGCGTCTGTATTGTCTATCTCAACGGTGAGTCCTTTGTGCGTATGCAAAACGTCACCTGGTCTAAAGGCGTTTCCAGACACGCTATTTTCTGCAGCTGGTACAAGTAAGCGCAGCCGAATAGGCAGTTGCTGAGACATAACTAGATAACCTAAGCCCATTGCTATGGCTGCGCCGCCCATATCTTTTTTCATTTGCCGCATGCCGCCGGAGGGCTTCATATTGAGACCGCCGCTGTCAAAGGTTACACCCTTGCCCACAATGGTGACTTTAGGGTGCGATGGGTCACCCCACCTGATGTCTAGTAGTCGCGGTGCATCGTCGGCAGCTCTGCCTACCGCATGAATTGCGCCGCATTCCATATCTAGTAATGCATCGCCAATGGTGGCGTTAATCGATGCGCCAAATTGGTCAGCCAAGGCTTCAGCTTCTGCCTGTAGATGTGAGGGTGCCATATCTTGGGCAGGGGTATTGATTAGGTCTCTGGTGAAAAAGGTGGCTAGGACGGAATTAAAAACTCGCTGACGTTTTTCTGCGTCGCCGACGTACAGGGTAGCAGGCTTGCGCGAGGCTTTGCTGTACCGTTGGAACTGGTAGCAGCCCATGCCCCAACCGATTAGCTGTAAATCGGTTGTTGAACTATCGATTTTGTAGAGGCCTTCTGGCAATGCCATGGGGAGATGGCCCAGAGTATTCAAATCATCTTTACCATCCCATCCCACAATTACCTCACCACTTTGCAGCCACGCAAATTGCCCCGATGAGCAGGTGAAACCTTGGCGTTTTAGCCATTCGTTATCCTCGTCGCTAAGGCTTTTAGCGAAGCTGTCGAAGTCCGCCGATGTGAGTAAGCGCAGTTGGTTAGCTTGGTCGTCAGTATTAGAAAAGCCGGCGTTTTCTAGATCGGTCATCAAAGTTCCTTGATTGAAGAGGTGCGGATCACTTTTGGTATTGTTGCCATCGTAGCTTAGTTTTGAATGTCAGAGCTGTACAACAGAGATAGCATCTTTATTGCTTAGGCCTAGATTGTTTTTGGCGAAGACTTTGTCTGCTCTGTAGCTTGAGCGCACCAGCGGGCCAGAAGCTACTTCCATAAATCCAAGACTAAGCCCGTATTCTCGAAACTGCTCGAATTGTTCTGGTGTAACCCAGCGATCAACCGGAAGGTGATTCTTAGTTGGGCGCATGTATTGCCCAAGAGTGACGATATCTACATTGTGCTTGAATAAATCTTGCAGCGCTGTTTCTATTTCCTCGTCAGTTTCACCAATGCCTAGCATTAGGCTAGATTTGGTCAATACCTTTGCATTTGATTGCTTCGCATAAGCTAGTACATCTAGGGTCTGCTGATAGCCGGCTCTTGGGTCGCGAACTACATGGGTGAGGCGTTCGACGGTCTCTAGATTTTGTGCGAATACTTCAAGGCCTGAATTGGCAACTACAGCGACATCCTTCCGGTTGCCAGAAAAGTCAGGAGTGAGAGCTTCAACAGCAGTGTTCGGATTGACTCGCTTAATGGCTTGAATGCAATTAGCGTAGTGTTGAGCGCCGCCATCGTCCAGGTCATCGCGGTCTACTGAAGTTAAAACCACATATCCCAGCCCCATTAGCTGTACAGACTTTGCTGCGTTTGCAGGTTCTTCTAAGTCGAGCCAACCTCCGGGGTTGCCGGTGTCTACTGCGCAAAATTTGCATGCTCTAGTACAAGTTGCCCCCATCAACATGATGGTGGCCGTGCCATGATTCCAGCATTCGCCAATATTTGGGCAATGGGACTCTTCGCAAACTGTGGCGAGCTTGTGGGTGTTAACGGTTTCGCGTACCTGTTGGTAGCGTTTGCCGCCGCCTATGCCGACTCTTAGCCACGGTGGTTTTCTATCAACATCGAGTGCTGCACTATTTTTGTTCTTCATGCCATTTTTGATGGCGCTAAAACCTTGGGCGGTTTCGAACTTGTCTCCGCTTTTAATCTTGCTCAAGTTTTTTCCCGAATGAATATGTACGTGTTGTCGTATTTTGCCAATTCGTTAGGCGTAGTAACTGCTTCATTATGCAGATTCCTCTACGGATTCGTCACTTTGAAACTGTAGCGCGTGTAGCGTTGCATAGAGCCCCTGAGCAGCCAGTAGTTCTTCATGGTTACCTATCTCAGCAACTTGTCCCTGATCCAATACCAGTACCCGGTCTGCCTCTTGAATGGTTTGCAGGCGGTGGGCGATGATAATCGAAGTGCGCCCCTGAGTCAGACGCTCTAAAGCATCTTGAATCAGTAATTCAGTTTCCGTATCTATATTTGCAGTTGCTTCATCTAAGACCAAAATTTCTGGATCCGCTGCTAGTACGCGCGCGAATGCCAGCAGCTGTCTTTGCCCTTGGGAAAGGTTTTGGCCTCGCTCGGTTAGGGCAGAATCATAACCTTCTGGGAGTGCGTTGATGAAATCATGGGCGTTCACGGTTTTTGCCGCTTCGATAGCTCTTTCTTTGGTTACTTCCGGATTACCCAGTGCAATGTTGTCGTAGATGGAGCCGGAAAAAATATGGAAATCTTGGAGCACCACACCGACACGTTTTCTTAAATCGCGCGTATGAATCTGGTTTAAATCAATGTCGTCGAGGAAGATTTGTTGGTCGGCAAAGTCATAGAATCTACCTAACAGGCGGATTAGGGTACTCTTGCCTGAACCCGTTGGTCCAACTATTGCTAGTTTTTCACCCGCCGCAATGGTGAAAGATACCTCTTTGAGAATAGGCATGGAGGGATCGTAGGCAAAGCTGACCTTATTAAATTCTACTTTGCCATGCAGACGAGGGGGTAGGTCGACTGGGTTTGCGGGTTCGTGGATTTTTTCATCCCAGTCCAAGGCTTGGAAAATACGTTCGCCACTAGCCATTGCTCTGAACAGAATATTCGTTTGCTCGCCGAGAACCACGACCGGATGAAAGAGCATGCCAACGAACTGAGTGAACAACACCACTTCACCAATACTCATGGTCATTTCCATTACTTGGCTAGCGCCATAGTAAAGAATGAGTCCTATGGCCACATGAGCTAGGCTTTCATTGAAGGCGCCATAGAAGGTTTCCACCTTGGCTAATTTATGCTCATAAGCCCTGTTGTCTTCATTGACTTGGGTATAGCGATTTAAATTGAATTCCTGACGGTCGGAAATTTGTACCACTTGCAGACCTGCCAAATTTTCCTGCAGGGTCTGGTTTAGAGTTGAGAGTGTTTGCCTGACGTGGCGAAACAGGAATCGCGTTGAGCGACGAAAGAAGTAAGTTACCAGAGCCAGCAGAGGCAGGGCTAGAAGTAGCATTAATGTTAACGGCGTATCAATTGCTAACATTACCGCAAGGGCAACAAAGAACGGTACAAATTCGCCAATGAGTGTGCCTAGACCTCGTAGTAGTTCATAGAGGGCCTCAACGTCGTTAGTAACTCGTGTCATAACCCGGCCTACTGCAACTCTGTCGTAGAAAGACGAGGGCCTAGTTTCCAAGTGCCTAAATAGATCCAAGCGTAAATCGCGCAGCCCGTTTATTACTGAGCCTATGAGCGTCATGCGGTGGGCATGCCCCACGAATGCCCAAACGAATTGTATTATTGCGTAGAGGGCGCAGGCGGCTATGAGCGGCGGTAGGTCTAGGCTGTTAGAAATCCACGTGTTGAGTTCAATTAGGCCAAAGTCTGGGGTGTCCGGCGAGCTCTCGCCTTGAATAATATGATCAATAACAACCAAAGAGATGATTATTGGTAGCAATACTTGCAAGGTGGATGCTATCAGCACGAGTGCTGTGCTAAGCAATAACGCACCGCGATAGGGCTTTAGCCAATGCAACAGTCGCTTCAGCAAACTCATGTTCAGTACCGCGCCACTGATGTCAGCGTCGAACATGGTGTAGTTGCGCTGTGTAGATTTTGTGCTCGTTTGGTTCTGGCTGCTCATTGGATGTTTAGCCTTAACTTTGCTAGATCGTCGTCTTCGGCACCTTCGCGTTGAACTCTTTCTAGTTCTGCGTAGTAACCTTGCTTATTGAGGAGTTCATCATGGCTGCCAGTTTCCAGTATAGAACCTTGGTCTACGATGATAATTCTATCCGCGTGTCGCGCCGTACTGACGCGATGCGATACTAGTAGAGTAGTTTGCCCTGCACGCAATCTCTTCAACTCGTTAAGAATGTGATCTTCTGTCTCGGTATCTACGGCAGAGAAGCAGTCGTCCAAAATGAGGATTGGGGCATTGCGTATTAGGCCGCGGGCTAAAGTTGCTCTTTGTTTTTGCCCGCCTGATAGAGTGACTCCGCGCTCACCAATGAGGGTATCTAACTTATCTGGGAATTCGTCAATGGTATTTTTTAAGTCTGCTGATGTCGCAGCTTGCCAGATTTTTTCCAACATCCTATTTGGATCATCATAGGTAAGATTATCTTTTAGCGGTTCTGCGAATAAGAATGGGTCTTGCGGCACCATTGCAACTTGAGCGCGTAGCTGTGACAAAGGGTAGTCGCTGACCTGGTGTTCATCTATCCACACTGTTTCCGCTTTAGGATCAATTAGCCTAACTATTTGCTTTAGTAAAGTGGTTTTGCCGCTACCTACTCTACCCATGATTGCGACAGTTTCGCCTTTATTTAGATTGAACGAGATGTCGGAGAGGGCAGGGGTTTTGGAACCAGTATAGGTATAGCTCAGATTTTCTACGCGTAGGTTTCCAGTAATGATAGTTGGCGTATTGCCGCTGGGGTTGTCGCTAATTTCTGGAGGGCGGTCGAATACTTCAAATAATCGTCGGCTAGCTACTGCCGCTCGTTGGAACAGATTGATGATAAAGCCAGCGACCCGGAAGGGTTGTACAACCATGCCTACCAACATAAAGAACGCGACAAAGTTGCCGATCGGTAGTGTGCCTTGGAGTACTTGATAGCCCCCGTAACTTAATATAGTCAGAGAGCATACCGCCGCTAAGCTAGGCATCCACGAGGCCATTGCTGAGTTGATTCGACCTTGTTCGTAAAATACGTCCGCATAAGCTTGGTTGGTTTCGCTAAAGCGATGTACTTCGTTTTCCTCTTGAACCATTGCTTGAATTGTTCTAATGCCGGACAGGTTTTCTTGGGTATGGGTGCCTAAGTCAGACAGCCTGTCTTGTACTTGAGTTGAGGCAACGCCCATAGCCTTAGACGAATATTGGGCATAGAAGAAAATGATCGGCATAGGAGGAAGCAGCAAAAGCGTTAGCATAGGCGAGTAGTAGAGCATAAAGCCGAAGCCCACTATGGTTGCATAGATCAGTATGATGACGAGGATTGTACCCATAGATATGAGTCGTTGGATTAGGGATATGTCAGCCACCGCGCGGGTCATCATGTCACCAATACTGTATTGGGCAAAAAACTCTGAGCCTTGTTCTTGGAGTTTTTCGAACAACTGCTGCCGCAGATCATAGGATACCTTCAGGGCAACTTTCCTGACGTTGAACCGTGCGAAGGTTACTGCGCAATAGCGTGCTATGACCGCGCCGATAATGCCGAATACCTGCATGCTTATATCGAAGTCGTCGCTGGCCATTTTGTTTATTGCAACTGCGGTTAGGGCGGGCACCATGACTTCAAATAGACGGGCGATACCGAATGAGCCTATGCCCGTAAACAGCCCTGCCTTATATGGTAAAACAAATTGTTTCAGCTGCCACAGTGCCGCCAACATACTTTTGGCGGGTAGGCGGGCTTCTGTATTTTGTGGGCCCACTAAAAGTTGGCGCTATTTGGTGTGCGAGGAAAGGGAATAGCGTCTCGGATATTGTCCATGCCCGTGATGTAAAGGACTAGTCTTTCTAATCCAAGTCCAAAACCTGCATGTGGTACTGTGCCGTAACGCCGAAGGTCTCGATACCACCAAAGCTCTTTTGCAAGGGCTGGATCCATACGTGCATCTAGTACTTCTAAGCGTTCCTCACGCTGACTACCGCCAATAATTTCGCCAATGCCCGGAACCAGCACGTCCATGGCTGCAACGGTGCGTTCATCGTCATTCAAACGCATGTAGAAGGCCTTAATCTCTTTGGGGTAATCGGTTACCACAACCGGGCCTTTGATCACTTCTTCAGTGATGAATCGCTCGTGCTCCGATTGCAGATCTGTCCCCCAGTTCACAGGGAATTCAAATTTCTTCTTGGTGTTAGTCAGTAGTTCTACCGCGTCGCTATAGGTCATTACCGTAAACGGGTTATTGGTTACGTTTGTGAGGCGATCCATAACCTGGGTGTCTACGCGTTCAGCAAAAAATGCCATATCCTCTGGGCACTGTGCTAGCACTTTAGCAATAACGTATTGCAGGAAGTGTTCTGCTAACTTTGCATTTGCGGCAAGATCGGCAAAAGCCACTTCAGGTTCAATCATCCAAAATTCCGCAAGGTGGCGGCTTGTGTTTGAGTTCTCAGCTCTAAATGTAGGGCCGAAGGTGTAGACCTTGCCAAGGGCGCAGGCGTGACTCTCAAGATTCAATTGACCGGATACTGTCAGGAACGTTTCGGTGCCAAAAAAGTCATCCTGAAAATTGGGCTTTTCTTCAGCGCCGCGTTGCACCTGATCCAAAGTGGAGACTCGGAAAAGCTCTCCTGCACCTTCACAATCGCTTGCCGTTATAATTGGTGTATTGACCCAGTAGAAACCCTCGTCATTAAAATATTGGTGAACTGCTGAGCTAATGGCGTGCCTAACTCTGGCAATTGCCCCAAATGTATTGGTGCGCGGTCTAAGGTGGGCAACGGTGCGCAGGTATTCGTAGGTATGTTGTTTTTTGCTCACGGGGTAGCTTTCTGGATCGTCGACCCAGCCAATTATTTGCACGGTGCTAGCCTGAATCTCTCGATCTTGGCCTTTGCCCGAAGACTCGACTACTGTGCCGGTGATGGCCACCGAGCAACCAGTACCCAATAACTGGATGTCTGCGTAGTTATCCAAACTTTCATCAGCAACGGCTTGGATGGTGTCAAAGCAGGACCCATCGTAGATGTGGATGAATGAGAAACCACCTTTTGAAGTGCGGCGAGACCGAACCCAACCCTCTACGCAAATTTCCGAACCTACTTCTACTTTGTGGCTAACGATGGACTTGATTGTAGATTTAGCGCTCATAACAATGTGCCTGATTAACCGATGTTAAAAGGGGGTAGTTTAGGATAAGTTGCGGAAAAATTCTGTCTCTAACCAAGGTTATATTCTCTTGTTTCTAATGCACGACCCGTTAAAGAAGCTCAATGTGCTTTTTTGTTGAGACCTGCGTGCAAGCATGTCTAAGCTTTTATCCGGATTAGTTTATTTTTTGTCGTTGTTAAGTTTCGTGACTTTAATATTTCGAACTTGCTCAAGGTCGATGTTGGCATTGAACGGGCTGCTTTGTTCTACGTGGGCAATATCTTCTGCAACATAGTCGCGTTCTTGCTCTAGGTAACGGGCCACCGCATCTTTGAAGGATGGCTCAGCTATCCAATGCGCACTGTAGGTTGCGCTAGGTAAATAACCTCGTACCACCTTATGCCCTCCTTGTGCACCAGCCTCAACGGTTTTTAGCCCCTTTGCTATGGCAAAGTCTATGGCTTGGTAATAACACACCTCAAAGTGCAAAAAGCGATGATCTTCTGTGCAGCCCCAGTTGCGTCCAAATAGAGTGTTTGCGCCGATAAAGTTCAGTGCGCCGGCAATATATCGACCTTCTCTTTTAGCCATAATCAGCAAGATGTCTTCAGCCATGGACTCGCTGACGAGGGAGAAAAATTTTCGGTTGAGGTAGGGGGTGCCCCATTTGCGTTCACCGGTATCCAGATAAAACGCGTAGAAGGCGTCCCAATGTTCTTCAGTGAGGTCTTGTCCGGTGACCCATTCTATTTCTATACCTGGGCTTAATGCGTCACGTCGCTCGCGCTTAAGATTTTTGCGCTTTTTCGAGGCTAAGTCTGCGAGGAAGTCGTCAAAGCAAGTGTAGTTTGCGTTGTGCCAATGAAATTGTTGGTCCATGCGTTTGAGAAAGCCCAGCTCCCCGGCTCTTTGCCATTGGTCTTCAGGCATAAATGTCATGTGTAATGAACTAGTTTTAACTTGCTCTGCTACTTCTGCACATGCACTGAGCAATAGATCTTGGCTTTCTGCACTACCGTTTCTACTCAGCAGGCGTGGACCTGTTGCGGGAGTAAACGGAATACTTGCCTGCAGTTTAGGGTAGTAACTGCCCCCAGCTCGCTGTAGAGCATCAGCCCAGCCATGATCGAATACGTATTCGCCCTGGGAATGGTTCTTCAGATACATTGGCACCACGCCCACAAGTTCTTTACCTTCTGTGCTGTCGTTCTCCACGACTAGATGGAAGGGTTGCCAACCGGTTTCATTGCAGACACTGCCACTTACTTCTAAAGCGTAGAGAAATTTATGGCTCAGGAATGGGTTGTAAGGTCCTGCGCCCAGAGCACAACTGTCCCAGTCTTCGGCATTAATATCCGCCAAACTGTGCAAAATTTTAACTGTACTTTCGGTCAAAAGAGTTTGGGCCTTTTTTGTTCAATATTTAGCTAGGTAAATTTTCCAAGCCTTTATGGCTGGTTGATCAATGATATTGGATCATTTGTGAAGGAGATGTGCTGGTTTAGCAGTTCTTCAAAAGATTGCTAATTCTAATCCAGCAGCCAGAGCTTGTCCCATTTCGCTGCAACTTTTTAGGTCATCTGACGACGGTACACCCTTACAAATTATGGCAGGTTGGACGCTGATAAAAGGATAGCCATTAGCAATACGCTCAATTGAGCGTAGCGCGCCGCTACCATCGTTGCCGGCACTAATAAAAACACTATAAGGTAGTGGGGGAATTTTCCCTTCAACGACGTAAAAGGTTCGATCAAAAAAGTCTTTCAAAGCGCCAGACATATAACCGAAATTCTCCGGCGTTCCGAGAATAAGTGCGTTTGCCCAAAGTAGGTCTGATGCACAAGCTTCCTGGGCATGCAGCATTCGTACACTCACACCATCAATCTCTCTATCTTGTGTGCCTGCAAATACAGCCTCAGCCATCCTTTGGGTATTGCCAGTTTGGGTGTGATAGACAATCAGAAGGTTTTTCAATGAGTTGCACTAACTTGGTTGCGGTGAAGCAGACATGTTAACGGCTGGTGAGGTGTTAGTGAAACATCACTTGATGTCTAACCTGTAGTGTCTTGGTATTACGGGATCAAAATTGGTTTGAGTAATGTTGATTGGGTATATTGGTCTGACCAATAAAGAGAGGCAATGATGAGATTATCGAGACCAAGAATTGCGGCGCTGGCAGATGAGCAGTTTAACGCTGATGCAAAGGAGGTTCTGCAACCTATAGCCAGTAAAGGCGCTGTGTTGAATATTTTTCGTACTATGGCTAATCACCCGTCCCTTGCAAAGCGTTGGATGGTGTTTGCCAATCACATTTTGGGTAAATCTACCTTAGATGCGAAGGAACGTGAGCTAGTTATTCTACGTATTGGCTTTTTATGCAATGCAGGATACGAATGGGGACAGCATGTTGTCATAGCTCGCAGGGTGGGTTTGACCGATGAAGAAATTTTGCTTGCTCAAACTGGGCCTCAAAGCTCTGGTATCTCGCCATTATATGGCCTGTTGTTGCAGGCAACGGACGAGTTACATGGTGATGCCCATATCAGCGATGTTACTTGGCAGGGTTTGGTTGAGCATTATAACGATCAACAGATGATGGACTTAGTCTTCACTGTGGGCCAATACAATTTGGTTTCAATGGCTCTGAATAGTTTTGGCGTACAGCTCGATGAAGGTATTCCTGGGTGGGATCTTAGGTGATGGTTGCCTGCTTTTGAGTAACGGCAGGTGCAGTGGCCCTGGTGGTAGAGTTAAAGTTAGTTCCTAGCGCCTCATACGGTACTTTTGGTTACGTTTTGTACCAATTATTAAGCCAAATTTACGAGATATTGGACTAAACCTTCTTCTTCACGATAATTTCATACAAATTGTCACTTAACGTAACAAAAGTATTGACTCTCGGCTCAAGGTCGCAAAATATAGCTAACCCCAAAAAATAAGGGGGAATGTTCGAGCAAAGTTAGGCAAACACTCGAAGACACGCTGATTACAAGCGTGCAATGAGTCGTTAACTATCGGGCAATGTGTCTGTTCAGGAAGGTTAGGTAATTGGAGCTGCAGTCCGTCCATACGGGTGCTGCATAAAACAACACTGCTCATCGAGAAGGGTTGTTCATTTTAAAAATGTTGATTGGTAAATACCGAGTCTCAACTCTAGTGTGTTCGTTGGAATGCCTTGGTGGTTGGTATTTGGGAAAGATGTCGAGGACTTTGGATAGATGAGAATATTTAACCTAGCAGTGGGTTGTATGCTACTTACGTTGGCAATACTGCATGGCTTTATCCCTAAGTTGCCAATTTTGTCGGGCATATATGCGCTTGGCGCCGTGCTTGCTTTGATTAGTTTATGGGGCAACATTAGTTTTAGCCTCGCCCGAGTGCTTGCTTTTCTAACCGTGGCAGCGATGTTTTTCTACTTTGCAGCATTCTTCCGAATCGTCGATCATTTCCATGAAAATTGGCATCGCAGAGGTATGACTCTAGAGGCTGTAGGTATGCTGCTCTCGGCGTTCGCGATGATTCCTGTTCTGTCGGTTTTTAGTTGTCGAATGAAGGCAGACTGCGTTGAATCAGGGCAAACTAGTCAAGCCTTGTTTAGTGCGCCAGATGAAAAAGATGATGCCGTTTCTTTGTAGCTTCTCCTCGTGCAAATGAGTTGGTAGCGGCCTCAATTTGAGCCCGACTTCCGCTACTCACTGCCGCACAATATCTGATACTTCTTGCCTGCCTAAAAATCTCTCGCCAATTTGCCCGATGAACTGTCCTTTTGGTGATTATGTTGATTTTTGTTCGTCCTCTTCAAGCGTTCCTTTGGTTTCTCTTTAACTGATTGTTTTATATCAATATTTTTTGCCTTACGGCTATTGAAATACGGGTCGATTTAACGCCTCTTTCGAGTTGATTTGAGACCTAAGAATTTATCTTGACAACGGTAAAAAAAAGTAGATTATGCGCGAACTTTTTTTCGGGTATTGACGGCTTTTTGGTGTCTCTCCGTGAACGTATTTCCCGACAAAAAAACTTGAGGATATTTTGTTTGTACGTGAGCTCAGAGTTGGTTTGAGATCCGAAACTAGGTGAAAGATAATGCCACATAACCCCGCAGATCCAGTGAATGACGAAGTCACATACATCGATGCTGAATTGCATCAACCAGTAGGGCCTACGAGTAGAGCCGGTCGGTTGGCAATGGAATTAGCCACTGAGAAAAAGCGTCTTATGGATGAGCTTAAAGAAGTTCAGGCGGAGAATGACGACCTCAAGTCGACTACCCCGACTGGTACAGTGGATTGGTATGTTAAATGGATAGCAACTTTGCTCTCAGTGAGCGGGATTTTTTTGATGTCCGCTGGCTTTGTTGTGCAGGGGCAGATCGCCTATATTCTAAGCGCTGTTGGCTGGGTATTTGTGGGCATGCAATGGAGCGATAGAGCGATCATGATCGGTAGTTCTATTAGTGCTACCGCGGTAATGATGAATTTTGTGAATTCTTTTCAGTAGCCGACGATTCGCTGCACCTTGACTTGTCCGCGCGGCAAACTTTGTTGTTGAGCCGGCGTGTCTAGCCCAGGCGAGATAGCGAGAAAGTAGCCAGCGTATTCAGTGCATGTTTGTACGGCGTATTTGGCAGTTGCGCTAAGCATTCTAAGGCTAAATCTGTTTCCTTAACTGCCGCTTTGTAGGTGTATTCAAGGGCCCCGCACTTTTCCACAATGGCCAAGATATTAGGCATCTGCTCTTGGGAGTCGCTGTTTAATGCATCTTTTATAAGCTGTCGATCTGCGTCTGGGGCGGTCTTCAAGGCTTGGATAAGGGGCAGAGTAAGTTTGCTCTCGGCTAGATCGTCACCAATATTTTTGCCCATTTTTTCTGCATCACCGGCATAATCGAGCCAGTCGTCTACCAGTTGGTAGGCTAGGCCAAAATGCAGGCCAAACTTGCGCATTAGCTCGATGTTTTCTTTGTTCTGAATAGCATCCGCCGCATTGCCCAATGCTAAAAGTGCGCCGGTATGTGTTGCAGCTTCAAATAGTAGGGCAGTCTTGCAGCGAATAACTTCGCGATAGTCAGCTTCGCATAGCTCTGTATTACCCACATTCGCCAGTTGCATTACTTCGCCTTCAGCTATGGTATTAGTGGCGCCTGATAACACACTCATAATGTCTATGCTCGCCAGTTCTACCATCAGTTGAAAGGCTCTGCTATAGAGGAAGTCGCCAACCAGCACGCTGGGGGCGTTACCCCATTTTTCGTTTGCGGTTACTCTTCCGCGGCGCAGGCCTGATCGGTCAACAACATCATCGTGAAGTAGGGTAGCGGTGTGGAGGAATTCTATGATGGCCGCCAAGTTAACGTTTTGATCGCCCTTATAGCCGAGTGCTTGGCTACTCAGAAGCACCATCATCGGTCGAAGTCGTTTGCCCCCACTTTCTACAATGTATTGGCTAATTTCTTCTACCATAGCCACATCGGATGACAATTTACGGGGAATCAGGTGATTCACGGCGGCAAATTCCTCAGCGACTAACTCATAAACCTGACTCAATGGGTTTGAGCCAGAACTGTCGTGATTGATTATGCTAGCTGTAGAGG
>CAJJDH010000095.1 GCA_905182905.1 marine gamma proteobacterium HTCC2089
CTATGGGATCGCCGATTTTTTCGTTCATGCTCTCCACCGGCTGGTGAATCTCTCGCAGGGGTCTACCAATTTTTGTACGCACATCCCAGTAGCTAGGTGAGCAGACACAGGCTGCAACCAGACGTTGTGGCGCATTGGTCTGCATGAGGCATAAGTCATCGGGTACCTGCATAGCTAGGTTGGCTACCAAGTCAGGGTAGTGGGCTTGTGTTTTTGGGCGGCGTGATGCCAGCGCTTGCTGGGCGGCAATACCAGCTTGCGCAATGTCTGCCACGGCCACCACTTGGTCATAACAGTCTTTTAGTAGCTGAGTTTTATGCGCAATTACATCATTGGTCATGGGTATGGGAAACCAATGAGTTATTTCTATTGGCGCCAAACCAAGGCGATATTTACTTTTACCCCCTTGCCAAGGTGGGTTTTGCCAAAAGACCTCAGCCTGAGTTAAAGCGGCGTTTTGCATGTGTTTGGGTTCATACCTAATTTGTTTACTTATTGATAAGTTTTTTATTGCGCTGGCTGCTCGTTTAGATCCCAGTCGTAGGCGTAATCTATCGAGTTTTTAGCAGTCAAAATTGTTTCGGCTTGCTCGGGCAATTGGCTACTAATGTATTGTTTAAGCGTTTGCTCGTTGCTTGCAAAGTCGACTTGATACCAGTCAAAAATACTCGAAAGCGTTAGCCTGTTCTTAGTTAAAGAAACGCCGCGAGGGTGGCTGAGGTAGTCGGCTTCAGATTTCTGCAACTGTGCCTGTGCGTTGCCAGACGTATAGGCCATCTTGCTTAAGTTGGGACAACCAATGCTGGCGCAGTTAAGTGCAAAGTGCAGTCTGTGATCCTGCCAAATGGGGCGCAAAATCCTATGTTCAATGTCGTTCAACGTGACTTCTTTGCCCTCAATTGTGAGCAAGACATCATTCCACGGTCCAATAGAGAAAAATCCGTTTTTCATCTTCAAGATGCTTTTGGCTTTTGGGTGGGCGAGGACAACTTGTACTGTTAGTGCGTTGTATAAGTTTATCCAATAAGCCAATTGTTCGGCTCTGTTTAGCCCCGTTGGTGCGACCGATGCCATCATGCGGATATAGGTTTCTAGTAGTTTTGTGTCGGCGCTTGAGAATTGTTTGTAGGCGACACGGTTAATGTCATCCGAATTCTCAAAGACATAGGTGTCAAGTAACTGTTGCCAAATGCTGTGGTCTAGTGCGGTTGTCGACTGTTCATTATGGCTCGCCCAGTAAGGCCAAAGGTCTGCCTTGGGCGCTGATAGTGCTGTGCCTGTGAGCATTAACATGCCCACAAGCCAGCTAAACCTAAGCAATTTTTGCAGCATTAGGTCATTAGTCGTTTTGGGTTAGAAAGTGTATCTAAGGCCCAAAGAAAGTCGGCGTCCTGGCGCCGGCGCTGTGTCTTTGATAAAAGATGTGTGCTGTCTTTGCTCATCATCTGTTAGGTTATCTCCACGCAAAAATATCTCAATTTCCGACTCTAGCTGAGTTGGTATGTACCACGCAATATGCATTGAAAGATCGTTGTAAGATTGGCTTGGCAACTCAAACGAAGCTTGCTCATCCTGTTCAAACGAATGGATGTAGTCGACACTGAAGGCAAAGTTTTGCCAGCTCAAATTTGAACCCAAGCCAAGTCTTGTTGGTGGTATAAGCGGCAAATTATTGTCTGATGCAGCTTTAAGATCGGTATTCACCATATCAAAAAAGCCTCTAAAGCTAAGGTTTTTGTCATCTAAACCTGCAACGCGATATCTGATTTCACCCTCTAGGCCAGAAACGTTTGCGTCATCTTGGTCCCATACAAATACCGGTAGTTCGTCCAATTCTCTGTTGTCGCTGCGCTGGTAGATAAAGTCTGAGAAGGAGGAGCGATAAACGCTTAAATTCATGTCCCAAGCTTCGCTGTTGTAGGCAATGCCCAGTGTTGCGCCTAAAACTTCTTCTTCTTTTAGGTTGTCGGAACCGATTTCAAAACGACCGGTCGCTAAGTGGGGGCCAAAGCTATAAAGCTCTTCGCCAACTGGTGCTCTTTGTGCGTAGTCGATAGACATCGTATACGTTAGGTTGTCTGTGACTGGATAGACAATTCCCGCAGACGCTGAGAACGTGTTGAAATCGCGATCTAAACCGACTGCCGGTTCATGATTTACGCTTTCAAAACGCGCGCCAGTTTCTAGATTGAAGCTATCAAAGCGGGTTTCCCTGAGCCAAAAGCCGGCTAAGGACTTGGTGTCAACGCCAGGTAAGAACGCTTCTTCTCCAACAACGCTGAATTCTCTTATGTCGTACTGCACGCCGATTACGTCGCGGGCGTTATCTCTGTCTCGAGTCAGCT
Source organism: marine gamma proteobacterium HTCC2089 (assembly GCA_905182905.1). Classification (GTDB taxonomy): domain Bacteria; phylum Pseudomonadota; class Gammaproteobacteria; order Pseudomonadales; family Azotimanducaceae; genus UBA4421. The sequence continues at coordinate 2,346 of CAJJDH010000095.1, forward strand.
CCACACGGCTTTCGATAGCATCATTCTCAAAGAAAGTAGCTTGCTCTCCGTCTGGTTCTATTTCTGAGTGCTCATAGTCGTTATGGCCGATACGCACGTTCAAGCTGTCGAATGCGCCGCCAAGTGGGTTAGTTAGGCCGCCTTCAAGATCAACGCGGGTTTGCTTCATGTCAAGAACAGGTGTGCCTTCTTCTTCTTCTTCAGGGTCGTGGGGCTCATTGTGTTCTTCTTCGTGGCCGTGGCCTCCTGGCAAGCCATATAATGCTTCGGTGCGGCTTACTGCCATACCAATAAAGCCTTCGGAGTTTGCGTAAGATAGTCCTAGAGCGCCACCGTTTGTCTCGTAGTGGCTACCGGGGAGAGTGCCGCGTACAAGCTCTTCTTCCTCTTCTTCTTCACCCGGTGTGTGACCTGCTTCCTCTGCGGCAATTTGCGCAGCAGATTCTGTGAAGCCCGGAATATCATAGTCGTCAGCTTGGCGATTAAAGGCATCTACATGCCACAAAAAGTTTTTGCTGCCGCCATCTATTCTGCCGACTAAGTTCTCTTGGTCGCCATTGTCTCCAACTTCTGCGGCGAATTTGCCAGACACTTTCTGAGTATCTCCTGGGTGAGGTACGCGCCCTGTATGAACGTCTACTACTCCACCAATGGCACTGCTGCCGTAAAGTAGCGTAGACGGGCCTTTTAACACTTCAATTTGATCTGCGATAAATGGCTCAACAGTGGTGGCGTGGTCGCCGCTGACTACCGATACATCCATTGTGCTGAGTCTGTCTTCCATTACTCTGACTCTGGTGCCAGATAAGCCTCTAATCACGGGTCTGCCAACTGCATCACCAAAACTGGAGGATGTAATGCCAGGCAAAGATTCTAGGGTGGCGCCGAGGCTAGCGGCTACTTTTTGATTGAGTAATTTGCCTCGTAGTGTCAGCGATGCTTGGGCTAAACCCTCACCAGATAAAGGGTGGGCTCTTACCAGTACTTCCTCGATAGTATCGTTGTTCTTGGCGCGCTCTTGTTCGGGTGTGTCTGCATAGGCAGAGGGTGAGCAGAGTGCGAATGCAATTGTGCTTATAGCTACTAAATTTTTCATATTTTCCACTAACTTTCCTACTGACTCCTACAGCAACATATATTGATAAATTTTTGTCACTAAGAGTTCTAATTTTCATAATTCATCAACAGCGTTTTGTTTAAACACCGTTGTATGCGCCTGCTATACGCGAACGTCAGACAGGCACGCTTGATTTATTTAGATATATGAAAAGTTGGTAGGGGGCGCTCGTTGTCGGTGTTGTTTGACAACACGGCGGGGCAGGTCGGCCGAGGGTAAGGTGTTTGCGCTTATTGCTGTTAAAGCTGTTGGTACTGTTACGGCAATAGGGGCCGCGCCAGATCCAGGACTCTGCTCTATTTGGCAATAAAGGCAATCGGTTTCTTGGTCAACGTTGGTGTGAAGATGGCTGAGCTCATAAGGCAGTATAAGGCTAGCTAGCAACACCAAACACGCGAAAGCCTTGGTTATGTTCCCAATGACTTTTAAGGTTGGTAGCTGGTTTGTTAGGTATGCCATTTCGCTAGCTAGTTTGTGCCGAAGCATTCTTCGTTTTTTGTTATGAGAG
>CAJJDH010000096.1 GCA_905182905.1 marine gamma proteobacterium HTCC2089
TGCGCCCGCTGAAGAGGCTGGCGTCAACAAGTCGGCAATGGCGCCACGTTGAGAAACACCGCCCCAAGCATCACGCTGCACTACAGAACCGGCAGAACGATTGTTCACCTCTGTGACCTGAACACCAAAGTCGATGCTGTCGATGAAACGATCGCCATCGAATTCAAACGTTCCAGAAAGTTTAGTTTGATCCAAATCCATTCTTGAGAAGTCATTGGCAAATACACTACCCGTTACGATCATATCGTCCGCAGTCAGTGGGTCAGACAAATCCAATTCAAGAATTGGTAATTCACCACCAAAGTGTGTAGTTGTCTTCTCACGGCTAAACGCAGAGATAGCCAGTTGTGAGGCGCTACCAAATGGGCTATTCGGTGCATCTTGCGCACTAGAGTTATGATGATCTAACGCTAAAGAAAGTCTGTCAGTTACATCCCAAACAATGTTTAGGCCTGTAGATCTGTTTTCTGCCACGGTGCCGTCAGCACCTGCAGCCATTGCGTAGTCGCCAGCGCCGCCATTATTCTCTGCATAACGAAGGGCAGAAGCATTAGGACCGTCTGTCCACTCACTTTCTTGACCGCCAAAGTTGAACCAAGCTGAGTAGTTGTTGAACGTACGCTCAAGCTCTAGTTCTGAGTAGGTGTAATCCAATGTCGTTGTTACGCGCTCCATAGGCTTCCACTGCATGGTCAATTGACCATTAGTGCGCACTGAACTCCACTCTGCTAATTCATAGCCAGTGTTTTGTGGAACTGAGTAACGCTCGCTCTCGTCCGTCGGGCGATTGACCTGCGCGTCGCCATAAGGAATACCACCCCACTCTGATGGACCAGCAGCACACCAGCAGTTACTTACGTTACCGTTGAATGTTCTCCACCCGCCAACGCTTGCAGTGTTAGCGCCGTTGTCTCGTTCTTGACGAACTGCGCTAAGTGCTACGCCGAATGTATCTTCAGCAAAAGTGTTTGAGAAAAGTGCAGAAACTTCTGAGGTTAAATCACTACCTGTAGTAGTTGACTCATCATGAGCTCCAGCAACACTTGCTGTAGCTTTCAGCCCAGGAGATTCTAAAGGGCGTGTTGTGCGGATATCAAAAGTAGCGCCGATACCACCTGATGGCACATCAGCCTTACCACTCTTTAGTACGCGAACTGAGCTAATGCCTTCAGAGGCTAGGTTAGCAAAGTCAAATGAACGTTCCGTGCCGCTAGATGTGGGCATTTGACGACCATTCAATAGCACTAGGTTAAATCCTGGACCGAAACCACGAGCGGTTACTTTAGAACCTTCGCCTCGTTCACGGTCAATTGACACACCTGTAATACGCTGAAGAGACTCAGCAAGGTTGCTGTCAGGGAAGTCGCCGATATCTTCAGCAGAAATGGCATCTACAACACCAGTGCTTGAACGCTTGATTTCAGCAGACTTCTTCAAACTTTCTCTAATGCCGTAAACAACTTGCTCTTCTACGACACTAACTTCGTCAGCAACAACAAAACCACCTGAAAACGGCAAGCCGAGTGCTAGCGATATACCAGCAGCCAGTGGCGCTTTTCTAAATTTCGTAACTTTCATCAGTCCCCCGGGACATAAAGGGTTAATTAGACTCCGCAGCATAAATACCGGTTGAATCCAAATAACGAGTTTTCATAAATGATGGCGCATCTAAACCGGTCCAGAATAAAATTCACGAATCGGTCATCAACCCACCTTTCTCTCCAAAGCATAGACTCGTACAAAGTCAGGACGACTTCACGCCTTATGCGGCAAGATGGCATTTACATGAGATAAGATGGTTTATGAGGTGATTTTTAAAACCACACTGCGAAAATTGCGACTTACTTTCAATGTCACATCATTCGGAAGGAGGAGTAGGCTCTCGCCTCTGGTCAATGACTCCAAGCCAATCACTTTATTTACGTTGACCATTGTGGAGCGGTGAATTCTGGCAAAGCTAGACGGAGGTAATTTGCTCACCAAGTCTTTCATGGTACTGCGCATAACGTGGGTTACCGCCCCAACGTGAACACACATATAGTCTCCAGCAGCGTCAATCCAATCAATGTCCTCAAACCGCACCAAGACAGTGTGAGAGCCGTCACGAATAGCCAGTCGCTCAGGCTGGCCGGAGGAAGTATCTAACTCGACGTTGTAGCTCTTATCATCACTCTTCTCATTAAGGGTATCGAAGGCTCTGAGGACAGTAGATTTGCCGGCAATAACGTCCCTAACCCGATAACGCTCCTGAACACGATCAAGGGCTAAACCCAGGCGGTCTGCATCAATTGGTTTCAAAATATAATCAACCGCGTGCATATCGAATGCGCGCAGGGCGTATTGATCAAAAGCAGTTACAAAAACCACCATTGGCAGCACATCTGCTTGGAGTTTTTTAATTACATCAAAGCCGCTAAGAACCGGCATATGAATATCTAAAAACAGCAGGTCTGGTTGGAGAAGCTGTATTTGCTTCACCGCGTCTTTGCTACTACGACATTGGGCAACTACATCAACGTCTGCATGGGATGTAAGCATGGAGCTCAGCAGCTTTAGAGCTAACGGCTCATCATCCACTATAATAGCGGTTAACTTACTCATGCTAGGAGGCTGCCAATCGTAGCGGCAACATTAAGTTCGCTTGCAGGCCACCCAAATCCGCAGAGTCAATATCAAGTAAGGATTCATCGCCGTACAGTGTCTTTAAACGCTGACGAATATTGGTCAAACCGACGCCCGCACCTTGCGAGGCAACCACCGTTACTGCTTCATCATCAGCGCCAGAATCTGCTACAGAAATAGCCAGATTGCCGCCATCAATAGACGCGGCGACTCGAATTACACCACCAGCTTCTGATCGAGCAATAGCATATTTTATTGCATTTTCTATGAGCGGTTGCAAAAGCAGACTAGGCACAAGGGAAGTTTTAGCTTCTTCGGAAATATCGAAAATCACCTTGAGCCTATCCTCAAAGCGCGCTTGCTCTATTTTTAAATACAAATTCACCGCTTCGATTTCTTTACTCAGCGGCACTTCAGTTACGCCGCCATTGTCAAGAGAGTAACGCAGAAAATGGCTCAGCTGCACAATCATATCGTTAGCTCTACGAGGCTCCTTAGAATTTACCAACGACGAAATCGCGTTGAGGGTGTTAAAGAGAAAGTGCGGATTTAGTTGGTAGCGGAGTAGTTTCAACTGCGCTTCCTTAGCAGCGGACTCCGCTTGCGTGCGCCGTAAAATTTCTTCTTTTTGAGCAGAAGCCAGCTGTTGCAGATTCTTGGATTCTTGCTGCAAAAGCCTGTAGTACTTGACTCCGTGATAAAAGGCAGTCCAGCAACCAAAAATAAAAATTGAAGAAAACAGCCAACCGCCAAAATCCGACCAAAGACCAGATTCATTTGTCATCAGAAGAAAAAGTGATAACCGCGACGCGGTCCAGAGGAAAGAAAATATCAGAGTTGCGGCAATAATTACCACAATTCTTGAGACGTTATTGTTGCCCCATACCGCTTGAAAGATGTGTCGTAGCGGCCAAGATATTACAATCCCAAGCACAGATTGCAGCAAGTTATGAGCGATATAGCTCATTTCAGGTTGGTTGTACCAAAGATTCAAACTGAAATAACTCACTAAAGAAATAGCCATCCAGCCACTGACATGGAGGAACCAAAAAAGGCGGTCGCCGTTTTCACTTTCGAATACATTCAAACTCAAAAGACGATTTTGCATTTTAATCTCCGAACACAGATTGATCAGCCAAATTTCATACAGGCCAAGGTTACAATCGCTACCTCACCGAAGGAGTGGCACTCCACCCTAATTCTTTATTGCACAATTCTAGACTTACTCTCGCCCCAGTAACGGTCGCGCAACAAGCGTTTATACAGTTTACCTGTTGGCAAACGAGGCAGTTCAGCTTCGTAGTCGATAGAGCGAGGTACTTTTTGTCGAGACAAATGCTCTGAGAGATAACCTAGCAATTCCTCTGTAAGACTTTCATCTCCCACCACGTTAGGAATCGGTTGAATTACAGCTTTCACTTCTTCGCCCAGGTCTACATTAGGCACACCAAAAACTGCAGCATCTGCGACTTTAGGGTGCGCTATCAAAAGGTCTTCGCATTCTTGAGGGTATATATTTACACCGCCAGAAATAATCATAAAAGTCTTGCGGTCGGTCAAATACAGGAAACCATCACTGTCCACATACCCTACATCTCCAACTGTCGTCATCGAACCATCCGAAGACGTAGATTCAGCAGTTTTAGTAGGGTCGTTGTGATAACTAAACTCGGTAGCTGTCTTAAACCACAAAGTGCCCGGTTCGCCTTCGGGTAGTCGATGCATCTCATCATCCAAAATCTCAAGGTCACCCAATACCACACGACCTACTGTACCTTTGTGAGTTAACCACTCTGCGGAATTACATGCAGCAAAGCCCAAGCCTTCAGTCGCCCCATAGTATTCGTGAATGATGGGCCCCCACCACTCAATCATTTGCTCTTTTACCATTACCGGACATGGCGCCGCTGCGTGAACTGCTACTTCAAGGGAAGACAAGTCTGCACTAGCGCGCTCAGCCTCGGTGAGCTTCAACATACGACTAAACATGGTCGGCACGAGCTGTGAATGAGTAATCTGATAACGTTGAATTAAATGCAAATACTCTAATGGATCAAAGCGCTCCATTATGACCACTGTGCCGCCAGTACGAATGGTCAAATTGACCGCGGCTTGAGGCGCAGAGTGATAGAGGGGCGCTGGAGAGAGATAAACCATATCTTCACGATAACCCCACAGATCACTCAAAAAAGAGTACATAGGCAACGGGTCTTGAGGCGCTTGAACGGGTAGCGGGCGGATAATGCCCTTTGGCTGCCCGGTCGTACCTGACGAATAGAGCATGGAGGTGCCAAGAGTTTCGTCTGCTAAAGGCGTTGCAGGGTATTCTAAGATCGCCGAGGCATAATCGGTCATCAGCTGCGGCAAATCTGTGTCTGCAGCGTCGGTAACAAGCACTACTTCAATATTCGGACAGGAACTCAATGCGTCCGCGACAACATCTATCTTTGCCTTTGAGGTAATGAGCACCTTAGATTCTGAATTATTTACAATGTACGCTAACTCGTCACCAGTGAGGTAAGAGTTGATACAAGTATAATACAAACCTGCCCGCTCTCCTGCCGAGCAGGACTCCATATATCGCTCATTATTTTCCATAAAGATGGCGTAATGGTCTTGGAACCCAAGCCCTTGGTCACGAAGAAAATGCGCTAGTTTATTCGAACGCGCCTCAAACTCTGCGTAACTCACAGCAATACCGCTTCCGGCCATTATAAATGCCGGTCTATCCGGATTGGCTATCGCGTATTGCCCTGAATACATCAAACTCTCCTATTCTTAGTTTTGTTTACTAACGCCTATAACTGCGCGGAACTTTTTGTTAGTTTTTGGTTAGCTGATTTTGGCCTGGCAACAATGCTAGCTTGCTTTCGCCTTCTCAAATGCTGCTAAAGCAAAAATTGTTACGGCAATAAATGTAAAGACCATACCAGCCCCCCCACCCAGAAAAGCAATTGCTCCGGCCATATCGCCCTCGCCAAAAGGTGTTGCGGAAACTGACAAGCCTCTGTTATCTGCAAAGTTACCCGCCCAGTAAAAAACAGTATTCGCCCAGCCAGTTATAATCATACCCCACGCTGCCCACTTTTCGCGGCGGCCTGTTAGATCAAGTGCCTGTATCAAGTAAGCCGCGCCGGCAATCATCACGCCGTTCAAAATGCCGCCAACATGGGCCGCCTGCCACCCTCTAGTAGAACCAGGAATTGCTACCTTCCATTCAGGTAATGGCCATAAGGTCACCGCATCCAGTAGCGAGAATATAAGCATCAATCCAGATACCAGACCAATGAGCAATACGACCATCGCATTACCAATAACCAAAAATCTTAACTTGTTGTCTTGAGCCACGAACTTCTCCGACTTATGAATTTAGTACGCTGTTCATTTTTTCATTATCTAAAGTCAGAACATCATTGTCCTGACGATAGAATTTTCGCCACGCTACCGCGATAGGATTTTGTTCAGCATTACAAATTGGGTGATTGCGCGGGTGGTACGAGGAAGCAAATACTGGGAGCGCCGCATAACCTAGATCCCAGGCAAAACTAGCGAAAAACTTCCAAGCCCGTACTTTGGCTAACACACCACGATAACGAGACTCACCGCGAACCATTATTCGATAGGCTTTAAAGGTCTCCCAACAGATATGCAGAAAGGCATAAACGATCATGAAACGTCGGTAAATCTCTGCATTAGGGTAATTGGCCCTGAAAAAATCAAAAGCTACCCCACCGTGCTCTACCTCTTCTACCTGATGCCAAACCCATAGTGCACGAATGGTTGGATCGGCTTCCTGCATCAATTCTTCATAACGATTAAGAATGATCATGCCGCCAAGGAATGTAAAAGTTTCGTATCCCGCGGTAAATCCTATGTGAAATTTCTTCCCCTTGTCAGCAAAAGCGGCGGCGAAGTAATTCTGTGCATCTTGATCTAATGCTGGAAGCTCTGGGTAACTCTCGCCCATTTTTGCAGTCCACTGCACAAAATTGAAAGCATGATGAGACTCCTGTCCTATCAAAGCCTGAACCTCGGAGAGCAGTTTCTCATCAGCAATATCTTTGCGATAAGCACGCATAGTCTTAACTAAAAAACGCTCAAAATGTGGAACATGAATACCCAGCGCATTGATAAACATCGAAAATTCAGGATTGGTGTGACTCCACAACGGATCGATAGCCTGATCATTTGCTAGGTCAAATTTCAGCGGACGCACTGGTATCTCGTCCATTGGATGTGTGCTCATATTACCCTCCTCCTCAGAGCAGCATAGCCTATACATAACGCGCTGCAAGCCTAAAACTGGCGCACCTACATAACCCTAACGCTGGTAGATGGTCATACATTCGTAGTAGTTTGATTGTCATGAGATTGAACGCTGCCGGTATATCATTCAATTTTCGGCAAACCATCGGTTAAAAGGTGTCCTATGAAAAATTCACTATTGCAAAAGGCCGCCGCCTCGATTGCCACATGTCTGGTATTGGTCATGTGCTTTATCAACCCAAGCTACGCGGAGAATAAACCAGCCGTTAATTCATCCTCTACGGTCGGCACCTGTGATTATTATAAGGCTGGCGAAAAGCACCTTTACTGGGGTGACCTCCACGTACACACAGCCTACTCCTTGGATGCCTATGCCTTTGGCACACTAAAGACGCCCGCAGAGGCCTTTGCCTTTGCCCGCGGGCAAGCTATGACGCTCCAAGACGGTTCCGTTGCGCAACTGGAACGGCCATTAGATTTCGCAGCGGTGACAGATCACGCCGAGTGGTTCGACTTGATGCATATATGCACAGACCCGCAGAACTTTGACGATCCTTACTGCGAACGTTTGCGAACAGACAGTTCTACGGAAAATGGCTCAAGCTTGTTCGTAGATTACGTCATTCCAACCATTACCCTTGAATCGCCACAAGCAACCCCAGTATGTATCGCAAACCCAGCAAAGTGCTCTGCAGCAACAAAATCTCAGTGGCAGCGCGTACAGGACCAAGCCAATGCAGCCAACGAACCCTGTCAATTCACAGCACAAATTGGCTACGAATGGTCCTACACCAAATCCTTTAGTCACTCGCATAGAAATATTATTTTCGCCAATGACAAAGTAACCAAGGACGCAATCGACTACATAAGAAATCCCACACTTAACGACTTATGGAAAAAGTTAGATGAGCAATGCCGACCGGAGGATGGGTGCGACGTTTTGGCCATACCGCATAATACCAACATGGGCGACGGCACCACATTCGACGTAGAAACCGAAGATGACAGAACATTGCAGTTGCGCAGTAAATACGAACGCTTGGTGGAGATACATCAGGAGAAAGGCAACAGCGAATGTTTGTCGCCGCTCAAATCTGATGAATCCGGAGATTGTAGTTTTGAAAATTACATCACAGATCATTCACGCCCCAAAGCCAAAGACAAATTCACTGACGAACAATGGACAAAAATGCGCAGTACCTACGTGCGCAGCCTGTTACTAAGGGGCTTAGCCGCTTACGCTAGATCTGGAGAAACAAAGCTAAACCCTCTTCAAATGGGCATTATTGGTTCTACGGATAATCATGCCGGCACGCCTGGCCACGTTAATGAAGCGGCGTGGCAAGGCGCAGTGTTTGGCTTAGGCGATCTGGATAGAACCATGACGCGCAGGACCTTCAACCCCGGCGGGTTGGTTGCGGTTTGGGCTGAGGAAAACACCAGAGAAGGTATTTTCGCGGCTTTAAAACGCCGCGAAGTTTACGCAACCAGTGGACCTAGAATTAGCGTACGACTCACTGCTAATACTAACGGCAAAAACCTTAGCTGCTCCGGCAGTGAACAAGGCAATCAAAATGCTATGGTGAGCATGGGGGGAGATTTCCACACAGCTCAAGGATTACCTTCATTTAAGGTGCACGCTCAAGCAGATCAAACGCCGCTGCAGCAAATTGAAATAATCAAAGGTCAATACGACAATGGCGAATTTAAGGAATCGAAAAGTACAATTTGGCAGCAAGCAGACAATGGCGGCGACGTATGCCAAGTGTGGGAGGATCAAGACTTCAACCCCAAGGCACCGGCATTCTGGTACGCACGAATAAAACAGGCAGCTACACCAAGGTGGTCTGCGAAGTTGTGTCAAAAAGCTGGGCGGTGTGAGGAATTCCCTGATGCAGAGGTAATGATCCAAGAACGTGCCTGGACTTCTCCTATATGGTACCTGCCGCAGCAGTAACCGCGAATCGAGATATAGCTGCTAGGGCAAATTCCGCCCTAGCAATTTATCCCAGAGGCTTATAGCTCCTCTGTGGGTTCCTGCCACTCGCTCTCCAGCAATCGTGCACCGCGCAAAATGTTGCCCATAGCATAATTACCCTCATGACAAGCGTACTCGTAAACCTTGCCCTCACTGGCTTGCCAAACATACTTCCCGCTCCAAGGCTGAGTCCAAGCGGTATCGTCCACCACGGTGAAGTCATATATCAAATTACCCGTCTCGGCCATGCTGAAGCGCTCTACAACATGCAAATTTTCATCTGCGCCTGGAAGACCATTAACATTCTTAAAATTCTTGGTCTCAACCACTAAGACATCCCCTTCCCAATAGCCTATTGAGTCGCCCAACCACTTGCGGTTAACGTCGGGCGAGTGTTCAGAGTCAATGCGAATGATTCGAGCATCATGAACCATCTCTTGCAAAATCATGACATGGTCTTCAGTTTGCACGATACGCTTGTAGTTGTTGTATAGGCTAGAGATCGTTGGCACAGTGGAACCAAAGCTGATTAAACAACGCTCCGAGGGCGCTAAACTCTCAGGACCGTCGAAGGGACCGGGACCGTCATGGGCCAGCCATGAGGCTTTGCCGTCATTCTCATAAAGGAAGCTCTGATACAGAGCACCAAGACGGCCTTGAGCTTCAGGCACCATTTCTGGCTGTCGACCATTTGGTGGATCGTAGATAACCGAGGTTCTAACCTTGCCATCCATTTCAAATACTTCGCTGCCCGGATCAATCCAAAAGGCGTTATACCCACCAACGCCACCTGATCCAGCGGTATTGTCACCATCACCTCCAGCGGGTGGTGCCTCTCGATCGGGATCGCTCTCGCTCTCCGACGCCCACTCAATTGCAAGACCAGCAGCCCAATTAAGTAAATCGGCAAACCATGGGTAAAGATATTCTGTTTCACCAAGAAACTCAGGTCGCTGCAATGGCGTTAAAGTGCCGGTGTCGTACACGCCGGAAAAGTCAGGCTTACCAGTAGCTGTGCGCTTGATTTCTGCCTGCACAAACACCGTACCCAGCAGCACGATACCGCCAACAGTTGCGAGAATTAATTTTTTCATATGCTCCGCCCCAAGAAAATTTTACTCAAATAATACTTTGCCAGATATCTTCTGACAAAACACGATTTACGCAATCGCTTAGCACCTAACGCTGCGGCATAAACTACTCGTAAGTACAGTGGTAGGCAGTTGGTCTTAACACTTTGACATCAAAGCTAGCATTCCCAGCTATCTCAAATTTCTCGCCACTGGTATAGCTTTGAAAGCTGGCCTGACCGGGTAACTTCACTTCTAACGCGCCATCAATAACGGTCATTCTTTCATATTGACTGGTGCCAAAGGTAAACTCACCCACTGACATTACGCCAACAGTCGTGGCCAATTTTTCGCCCTGAAAGGCAATAGACATGACCTGATCTTCAAAGTAGGCATTTACACTAAGCATTGAGGTACTCCCTTTTTAACTACATACAAATGGGCGTGATAGTAACGTCTGCGCGTAGGGTTGGGTACTACTCTCCCTTCGAGGACCAAGTGAAGTTGGGCAACTAATTCACGCAATCAGCCAGCGCAAGCTTCACAGCCTGTGCCGCATGAATTTCAGTTGTGTCGTACAAGGGGACTTTGGTGTGGTGCTGCTGAACTAGGAGGGCTATTTCCGTGCACCCGAGCACTACCGCTTGCGCGCCTTGATCATGCAACTGATCAATCACTTCTAGGTAGCGTTGCCTTGAGTCATCTTTAATTTGGCCCAGAATGAGCTCGGAATAAATGATGTTATGTACAGTATTTCTGTCGGACTTATCGGGGACAACAACATCAATAGCATAATTTTCGCGGATCCTATCTTTGTAAAAACTCTCCTCCATAGTGAATTCCGTGCCCAACAAGCCAACCTTGGTAATACCATCTGCAAGCAATTTTTCCGCAGTCAAATCAGCAACATGTAATATCGGAATTGAGATTGCAGCCTGAACCTCATCCGCAACCTTATGCATAGTGTTGGCGCAAATCAGTAAAAAATCCGCGCCAGCAGCTTCAATGCCCACAGCCGCATCCGCTAAAATTTTCGCAGCCTGTCGCCATTTGCCTTGATGCTGTAACGTTTGTATCTCGTCAAAATCAACACTGTAGAGCCATATCTTTGCCGAATGTGAACCACCTAAAGCTTCCTTCACGCCGCGATTTAACGCTTGGTAGTAGCTCACAGTTGACTCCCAGCTCATACCGCCAATCATACCTATTGTCTTCATACCCATTTACTCAAATTTTGCTCGCTAAAAAATAGTCCAAGGACACTCACAATCTAGCAACGTTGTTTCAACAACATAGCCTCAACTTACCCCGTTTAATAACGACTACCGTCTTGACGTGTAAAAATCGTGACCCCACTATCATCGAGTTCGGCGCGCAGATCATCTTGTGGATACTCGATTACGTCGAACGGTATTCGACCGCCCACTTCGATATACACTACCTCTTCAGTGGTCGAATTGACCAGTTGATGCGCTTGCCCATCGCCTGCCTTAAAGCCAATACACTGGTCTGGAGACAATGTGAATTTTTCCACCCCTAGATATAGCGTAGGTTGACCCTCAAGGATATAGACTAACTCGTCAGATCTACTGTGCTTATGGAAAAGTGCCGAAATAGCACCAGGCGCGAGTTTTGTAATATTTACGCCAAAATTCGTAAGGTTAAAAAAGTCGCCCAGCTTTAACTTGGACCGCCCTTCGACCATGGATGCAAACGCACCAGGATAATTGGTTTTTTGTTTTGCAGCGGGAACTTCTTTTGCGTGGACTGGTTTTACTTGCGGCAAGCTAGGATTCCTGGTGATTAATGGTCTTCTGTGGCCCAGCTGTGATAACTCACATAGAGGCGGCGCTATCCGCGTTTACTAATGTGATAGGTTAGCGCGAGTCGAATACAGACTTTCAACTCATTTTCGGGAAGGTCATCGCTAACATTAAAAATGACAGCTCGATTGCCAGAAAAGCTCAGCTGGGGAAAAAGTGACCTATAGGTGTCTACTAGTGATGTCCTGCAGTTCACATACAAGCCGCAATAACTAGGCGCTTTCGCCTCCCAGTCGATTCGAATAGTTGTGCCACTTTTGCTCACAGATGTAAGATATGCAGGCACACCCCACTTCAGCGTTTCTTCTAACTCACCTATACGCTCGTCTTGTGCGGCAACAGCAAAAATAAGGCGGCGCAGATGCGCCAATTTGGGTTGTACGCTAGATGGGTAGGATGCAAACCGCTCGGCGACAAATTGATCCACTTAACGCTCCTCCGCGCCACCTATAGTATGACTATTTATAATACGGCGACTTATAATCTGGCTACTTAATGTCTGGCTACATATAGTCTGGATATTTCAGGCGATCAGGACTAACTCTGACCCACATTTGGTTAGATGTGGAATCACCCAAGGACAAAATAAAATATAGTGTAGGGGCACAATAGTCTAAGCGTTAAACTACCAACGGCCTGAATTTTTCTTCAACGGTAGAGCGTGTTGGAAACATATCTCACGGAGCACCAGTTAAAGGGCTGGACTAAATTTTAGTCGACCGCATCACCATTGAAATATCTGCGTCCACGAACGCTGGCGTGACGTTGCTCTTCGGTTTGTTCTTCTAGTTCTGGATATTTAGGCGCTGTCATAAACCGGGCGAACCAATCTTCGATCAGCTCATCATCATTGAGTAGATCGAACAATTGTTTTTTCGCCTGGTCGATAAAAGCGGGATGGATTTCTCTAGATGCCATATCAACGGTAAGCTCTGGGTCACGATAGTGTTGAGTATTACCTTGGGTAATCATTTCAACGGCTAAATCACCCAACATATCCGCCAACGTTGGCGATCTAAAACCTATCGAAAAGGTTAAGCACTCGCCTTCCGCAACACCCCAATGCCCTACTCCGGGCGGCAGGTAGAGCATGTCCCCGGGGTTGAGTACCCATTCCTGGACGGGTTTGAAGCCCTCAATAATTCGTAATTCCGTACCTTCGCGTAGCGGTGTACTTGTCCCGCACTCCTCGCCTATCTGCCAGCACCGCTGGCCCTCTACCTGAAGAAGAAAAACATCATACTGATCAAAGTGCGGCCCAACACTGCCACCATCACAGGCATAACTGATCATTATGTCGTCTAATCGCCAAGCAGGTAAAAAGTCGAAACGCTGTAACAGCTCTTTGACCTCAGGCACCCACAAATCTGCACCCTGGACTAACAAGGTCCAATCCTGCTCGGGCATAGTTTGATAATCGTCCTCTTCAAACGGACCATGTCTCACTGACCATGGCCCATCACGACCATTTTCCTCCACAATCCGCGATTCAACCTCTGGCTCTAAAGACAACCCAGCCAATTCATCAGCGCTTACAGGCGACTCATAGTCAGGTAAGGCATCTCGAATAAGCAGTGGCTGTTTTTGCCAGTAATGCTGAAGAAATTCTGCCGCAGAGGTATCTCCCAAAATACTTAGAGACTCTTTGTCTATAGAGTTACCCATTGATTTGTTCCGATAGAAAATCAGCACCCTAACGGAAAACCCACTAATGGCCTATTGCAGAATTACATTTACGCAAAAAATTTACTGACATTTAGTCGGGCACCTTTTGCGTATCCACCCGGGTACAACTGCACTAGTTATGAGTTCTACCGCGCCCCTGACCTGACACTCAGAAAACACATCCCATTGACTCGCGCTCAATAATCACTAATAAATAGAGGTTCAATTTGTAGGAGTGGGACTATGATCGATTTTGAAATACCAGAAGAAACCAAAGCAATAAGGGCAAAGGTACGGACCTTTGTGCAGAATGTCTGTTTACCCGCCGAGGAAATCTGCACCGCAGAGAACTTTGACGAGATACTCGCTGAACTGCGACAAAAAGCCAGAGCGGAAGGTCTCTGGTGCCCATTCATACCCACGGAACATGGCGGCATGGGACTTAAACCCCTGGCTAACGCCTTGGTGCAAATGGAACTGGGTGAAAGTCACCTTGGCGCTTTATCAATGAATACCCAAGGACCGGATGACGCCACCATGCTCACTCTGTTGGAGCACGGTACAGATTTCCAAAAGGAAAAATTCCTTAAACCGCTACTCAACGGCGAAAAGCGTATTTGCTATTCCATGACCGAGAAAGCCGCCGGCGCGGATGCAACCGGCATGCAAACCAGCGCAGTATTAGAAGGCGACAATTGGGTACTCAACGGCGAGAAGTGGTTCAGTTCATCAGCCTCAGTTGCTGATATAGCCGTTGTCATGGCAAAGACTGACCCCGACGCACCTCGCCATGAGCAATACAGTACTTTCATTGTGGAATTACCTAACCCAGGTTATGAGATTCTGCGCAATATCGAAACCATGCAACCGCATAGTGATCTAGGGCTTAAACTGGGTGGGTCCCACTCAGAGATCAAAATCGAAAACCTTGTTGTACCGCGTGAGAATATTTTAGGCGGTCGCGGCAAAGGTTTTTCTATGGGTCAGCATCGACTTGCTTATGGGCGTCTGCGTCATGGTATGCACAACGTCGCCATTGCCCAGCGTGCATTGGATTTAGCCGCAGGACATGTAGTGGGCCGAAACACCTTCGGTAAGCGCTTAGCTGATCGTCAGGGCGTGCGTTGGATGCTGGCTGACTGTGCGGCTGAGATTTACAAGGCGCGACTCATGCTACTGCACATCGCCTACAAAGCAGAGCGCGGCGAGGATTTGCGTCAGGAAAATGGTATCGCCAAAGTATTCCTCGCACACATGGTGCATCAGGTAGTAGATACTGCTCTGCAACTTCACGGCGCACTCGGATACAGCCATGACACCCCCCTAGCGCGCTGGTATACGGGTATTCGCAGTCAAAGATTGGTCGATGGTCCGGATGAAGTACATCGCTGGCGCACTGGAGCAAATGTCATAAAAGCATTTGAAGAACATGGCACCACTGCTTCTGCCTGCGGCGGCGAACTACTCTAAGCTGCAATAAAAAAAGGGAACAGGTGCCCAACGCAGAGGCCTGTTCCCAGATACTTCTAGTAAATCGCTTAACCAACGTAATATTTGACCCTTGAAGGGCATTCCACACTGGCAATTTACCTACAAATTTCCTAAATTCATGAACTACAAAGCACTTACCCCAACTCTATAGGAGACTCCTGTGTCTACAGCCACCAACACCGCAGCTTTTGAACAAGAAGTGAATGAGTTCTTAGCTGCAAATCTAACACCAGATCTCGTTAATTCTGCATCACTAGGCTTTGGCATCAGCCGCGAGGAAGGCACACGTTGGCACAAGGCACTTTTTGATAAAGGCTGGATCGCTCCAGACTGGCCTAGTGAATACGGTGGCTGCGACTGGTCAACGCGACAAAAACATATATTTTCCCAAGCTACAGCATTCGCTGGCGCGCCCATGGTTATGCCGTTTGGTATTGGCATGGTTGGACCTGTCATCTACACCTACGGCACTCAGGCACAGAAAGACCAGCACCTGCCAAGCATATTGGATGGCAGCACTTGGTGGTGCCAAGGTTATTCTGAACCCGGCAGCGGTTCAGACCTTGCATCATTAAAGACTTCTGCAGTCCGGGATGGCGACGAGTACGTTGTAAACGGGCAAAAGATCTGGACAACCAATGCTCACAAGGCTGATTGGATCTTCGCCTTGGTGCGCACAGAAACCAAAGGCAAAGCTCAGCAAGGTATTAGTTTTCTTCTTATTGACATGAGTACCCCGGGATTAGAGGTCAAACCCATTGTCTCCATAGACGGCATGCATCACCTCAATGAAGTCTATTTCACTGATGTCAGGGTGCCAGTGAGCAATCGAGTGGGCGAGGAAAATTCTGGATGGACCTACGCAAAGTTTTTGCTTGGGCACGAACGAACAGGCATTGCAGGAGTCGCTGGTTCTAAGCGCAAGATCGCAGCACTAAAGGAAATGGCCGCAGTTGAACATGACAATGACGGTCGCAAGTTGGCCGACTCTCAAGAATTCATGAACACATTGAATGAAATCGATGTAAGACTGAACTCATTAGAAGCAGTAGAGGCGAGAGTGATAGCGCATATGGAAGCCACCGGCGCGCCAGGCGACTCCGCATCAATGCTAAAAATCATCGGCACTGAAATTCAACAAGCATTGCAGGAGCTAACGGTGGAAGCTGTGGCTTATTACGCCCTACCCTTTGATGTTGCCCTAATCAGGGGCGAAATCAACGAACCACCAATTGGACCAAAATATGCTGAGAGTGCGGTATCCGATATGAATTTCGGACGGGCTGCCTCAATCTATGGCGGCTCTAACGAGATTCAGCGCAATGTTATTGCCAAAGGTGTTTTAGGGCTGTAATCCAAGATAAGAGCTTGGCTAAGAAACTCCAAAAGCCGGCGCACTAGCCGGCTTTTTATATATCTACTGATCCACTTTGCGCATGCGCTTTCACCGTTGGTTTAACAACTCTGATAGCTCTTGCAAATAAGAAGAGCCCAGTGCGGCAGGATAGGTTGCAATCGATGCTAGCTTACCCAGATTACAAACCCTGCCCCTGTGCTGAGGAGGCCAGCGGTAAGTATTGGACAACGCCGAAGCACAATCGCATAGTAAGTCTGTTCTAAGCATGAAGGCTTTTGCTTAGAACATTCTAACAGCAAGCGCTAAACGTCATTATTTTCACCGTTTTGTCATAAACAGGGTATTTAATCTTCACAGCTCGCAAAACCAATAAGAAGAGACAGACAATGGCAACTTCAATATTAGTAGTCGAAGATGATCCGGAAATCAGAGAGCTCCTTGTATTTACTCTCACTCGCGAAGGCTACAATGTCATTGAAGCCGACACGGCTGAAGTTGCATTACAAAAATTAGACAGTCGAGTGCCTGATTTGATCTTAGTGGATTGGATGTTACCCGGCATGGATGGCGTTGAACTAGCCAAACGACTGCGCCGTGAAGAACTTACCACTCAAACACCTTTGGTAATGCTCACCGCTCGAGGCGAAGAAACCGATAAGCTAAAAAGTTTCGCTGGTGGAATTGACGACTACATCACTAAACCATTTTCCCCACGAGAGCTTTTAGCGCGAGTTAAGGCGCTTTTAAGAAGAAGCGGCAGACCGCAAAATAATCTTGTTGAAGCCAGCGGCATCTGCTTGGACCTGAACAGCTATAGAATGACAGTGCACGGCAAAGAAATTCAAATCAGCCCAACAGAATATAAATTACTAGAAGTGCTAATGCGCAACCCTGACCGAGCATTTGAGCGCAGCCAGCTATTGGATCGAGTTTGGGGTCGCCAAATCTATGTCGAAGAACGCACGGTCGACGTTCATATGCTCCGACTCAGAAAAATACTAAAGCCACACGGCGTTGATACAACATTACAAACCGTACGCGGCATAGGCTATCGATTCACATCAATTAGTTAGCACTCCAATAAGGAAACTTTCCTTTCTAAGCTTAAGGGCAGTGAACTGCCCTTACAAACCTAGTACTCCCTCGGCATTCGAGATAAACCCGTAGCACCGAGCCTAGTGATTCCACCAAGCGCGGTCAGAGAAGGAGCGTAAATCCATCTCATGGGTCCACACTGATCTATGTTGTTGATGAATATGGTAATAAGTGTCAGCAATACGCTCAGGCAACATTAAGCCATCATGCTCCATGCCCTTTGCTTCACGAAGGGCCTGAAATTTTTCCTCACCCAACATTTTACCCAAGGTGTCGGGCGCATCCACGGCGCCGTCAATAACGATATGCGCCACGTGAATCCCTTTGGGCGCAAATTCAGCATTTAGCGACTGGCACAGCATCCGCCGCCCACCCATAGCCGCTGCATGGGAATGCTGGCCTGCATTACCGCGTACGGCAGATGTAGCTGATGTCACTAGAATGGTGCCGCGCCCTCTTTCTTGCATAAATGGTGTAACCACTGAGGCCATCCTGAACAACGCAAACGTTGCCATCCGCCAACCAATCTCAAAAGCCTTATAACTTGTGTTAGCCAATGACCGGTCACCAATTTGTGCACCCAGGTTAAATACCACTGCATCAATAGGACCGATATTCGCTTCAACGTCAGCAATTCTTTCCTCAAGCGCATCAGGCTCTACAGCATTGAGCAAATAGCCAGATGCAGAACCACCGCCAGCCTCAATCTCAGCCACCATTTTCTTCAGACCACCTTCATCACTGCGCCGACACAACACAGTGTGATAGCCCTCTTGCGCGAATCGTTTTGCCACGTTGCCACCAATTCCTGCACCGGCACCTATTACTAAACAAACTGGCTTAATCAAGTTCCTTCTCCCAATTGTGCTCTTTAAATCTAACCCACGTGAAAGTCGCGGGAGCAAAATACAACTAGAGCAAATTTACCAGCCTTAATCCAGTCTAGAAATCGGCCCTTGCAAAGACCTCGTAATTGGGCAAAAGTTTTGCAAATCCCGAAAAGGTACCAGACATGAACTATGCGCACCCAGAATACCTAATAGACGCTGAAGAACTCGACAAGATCCTTGTCAATGACAACGTAAAGGTATTTGACACAAGTGTTCTCTTGCATCAAGTAGACGGCGCACATAAAGCCGAATCCGGCATTAACGCCTACTTAGAAGAGCATATCCAAGGTGCAGGATTTATAGACCTCCTCAACGATTGGTCTGATACAGATTCAGACCTAAATCACACACTGCCGTCCGTTGCCACGCTCAGCCAAGCCATTGGAGCGAGTGGCATTGGCCCAGAAGATCAAGTCATTTTGTATTCGTCCGGTCACATGATGTGGGCAACTCGTGCTTGGTGGTGCCTACACTATGCTGGGCATACTAGCGTCAAGATCTTGAACGGCAATATTCGCGCATGGAAAAATGCCGGTTTACCCTGCGAATCAGGGCATCATGAATTCGCTAAAACTGAGTTCGCTGGGAGGCCTAAAACGCAAATATTTACTAATACCCAAGGCGTTGAAGACGGCCTGACCCAAAACACTTGTACCATTAACGCACTCACCACGCCGCTCTATGAAGGCACTGGAGATTTCTTCTACAAAAGGCGCGGACATATTCCGGGCAGCCTTTCACTCCCCTTCACCGAAGTGCTGGACAACGAATTCTTCCTTGCACCAGAGGCGCTTAAGACCGTGCTAGAAAGCCAAGGCATGCTCAGCGCAGATGACGTTATCGTCTATTGCGGTGGCGGCATTGCAGCGACCTTAAACGCCTTCGCCTGCAAATTACTTGGTCAAGAAAGCGTTAGCGTATACGATGGATCGATGTCCGAATGGGTCCTTTCAGAAAACCGCGCTCTGACTGTGGGTGCTAATCCCTAGCACTATCGGCCGCACACTTCGGCACGCATTTTAGGTCAGCACCACCCATGCAAATTTAGGAGAATTTCATATGCAAAGTTTTGCACAAAAAGTAGCAGTTATTACTGGCGCAGGGTCAGGCATGGGGCGCTACTTAGCTATACTCATTGCTAAAGCCGGAGGCGATGTCGTGATTTGCGATGTGAATGATGAGTCTCTTGCAGAAACTAAGACACTGCTCCACAAATATAATGTCGCTGTCTCTAGCCATATCCTTGATGTGGCTGATAAAGATGCGATCAAAGCGTTGCCTGAAAAAGTGATCGCTCAACACGGCAAAGTCGACCTTGTCTTTAACAATGCTGGCGTCACCTTTGACTCAACCTTTGAAAACCTCGCTGAAGAGCAATGGGATTCGGTAATGGACATTAACCTTCATGGCGTAGTGAATATGACCCGCGCGTTTATGCCATATCTAAAAGACCGTCCAGAAGCGGCCATTGTTAATACTTCGTCTATTTTCGGAATGGTCGCGGTGGCAAAACAAAGTGTTTACCACGCAACAAAATATGCGGTCAGGGGTTTCACTGAGAGCCTTGTAAAAGAGCAGAAAGGTACGTCTGTTCAAGTGCATTGTGTGCACCCTGGACACATTGGCACCAACATTTTGTCGACCGCTAAGTTCAACGAAGACGATACAACTGGACCCGGATCTTCCTTGGGCCTAGGTGATAAGACAAGGGAGGAAATGGGTGACATGTTTAAGACACATGGCATGCACCCCAGTCGTGCAGCTGAGATTATTCTAAAAGGAGTAAAGAAGAAGAAAGCGCGTATCTTTGTCGGCTTAGATGCCAAACTGATCGACCTGTCTCAACGCCTGATGCCTAATCACTATGAAAAGCTTTGGCCGATCTTTATGCTACCGTTATTCTTTTTGCGCAACAAAAAGGCAATTAAAGACCTTTAGCAGCCTTGAGCACTAGGTAAACACCTCCAAACATGCTGGCCTCCTATCCATGACTGAGTATAGGCAGGCTCAAATACCTCTTGGAAAAGAGTCTCGCGCGATATGCGGAAAAATCAACTTTAACCACTCGCCCCAATAATGTAGTTTTAATTCGCGAACGCATTTTGTTTCAGTATTGGAGGAATAATGTCAGACAATATCAATATCAAATACGAGTACGTACCACGCTTTAAGGCAGGCGATCCAGAGAGTGTTAGTTATTTGGAGGAGCACGGCTACGTGGTGATCGCTAATGCGTTAAGTGATCAAGAAAGTACAAAAGCCTTGAACCTGATATGGGATTACTTAGAAGGTTTAGACACTGGTATTGATAGAAATGACCGCGACACTTGGGACAACGATCGTTGGCCTACTGCGGTACATGGCGGCATTTTGCCGGGCCACGGCATTGGCCACAGTGCAGCACAGTGGTATATCCGTGACATCCCTGCGGTCAAAGAGGCTTTTGCAGCGGTTTGGGACGATGAGGATCTACTGGTCAGTTTTGACGGCGTGGCACTGTGGCGACCATGGACCTACAACGAAAATTGGAGGACCAATAACGGCCCCAGTTGGATGCATATTGACCAACACCCTATTGGGCGGCCGGGTAAACACTGTGTACAAGGCTTGGTTAATCTTCTGCCATCTTCGCCCGCAACAGGGGGTAATGTAATGGTTCCCGGCAGCCACAAGCGTTTTGCGCAAATCCCAGAACGCTATGCTGAACGACTTAGTCGCATCCACCCCAAAATAGATCACTTCAGATTCCCCAACGATGATCCGTTACTAGCAGATTCGCAGCCGATTATTTGTCACATGCAAGCTGGCGACCTTATGCTATGGGACTCAAGAACTATTCATTGCAGCAGCCCAGGACTAGAAACCCCTACTGGTGACCAACAGTTGTTTCGTGCAGCAAGCCTTATTTGTATGATGCCAAAATCTAAGTCTAATGCTGACGTAATTGCCATGCGCAAAGAAGCAGTACAAAACCTCACTTCTACCACCAATTGGAGTGACCGATTTATCAACGCCGACGAATTCCCAGATATAGCTGCGGCTGGCAAAAACGCATTCAAGCTTCCACCGATACCGGTACTTAATGTAAATCAGAGAAAAATGGTTGGGTGGGACGAATAATAGTACAGCACAGTCGCTGACCATTTGAGCTCGCCCCACCCTTTCTAACAACTTTAACAGGGCGCTTTGATCGAGCGCCGCTTAAAATGTATCATTAGGACGGCTATGCGTGCTCTCGCAGAAACCTTTTCTTGACTAGATAAAACCTGGCATCACTAAAAACCTTCTCACAAAGGATCCTTTGCTTCATGACCGCAACTCAGTGGGCATTACTTTCAATCACCCTGCTTGCCGGCGCTGCCACGCCAGGTGCCAGCCTTGCATTGGTTATCAGTACCGCGACCAAATATGGGCGCTTGCCCGGACTGGTTCAGAGTCTAACCCATGGCATCGGTATCGGCTTTTACGCCTTGCTAGTGAGTACTGGCATCAGCTCGTTACTCTTCGCATCCACCTACGCATTTCAAGTATTGCAGTTCACCGGCTGCATGTTGCTACTTTACCTCGGTGGGAAAATGTTCGTCGGCGGCTGGCGAAGCCGGCACAAGCAGACCATGGATATACCGTTAGACAACACTACAGCTACAGCAAAACCTAGTCTCTTGTCTCACGCATCTAAAGGTTTTCTCATAGTGTTTTTCAACCCAAAGGTTGCCTTGTTCTTTTTTGCAGTATTCAGTCAATTCCTTAACCCTGAGCAAAGCCTAATGCTGCAATGGTCGATGGCTTCTCTTGCCGGTGTATTGGATGCGCTGTGGTATTCGTCGATGGCAATTTTGGTTTCCGTACCTCGAGTGAGTAAGGCCTTCAACCAGTTTGACTGGCAGTTGGAAATTTTGTGGGGTAGCGTGCTGGTATCTATCGCTGCGGGCTTACTCCTTAGCCTATTCACTGGATTAGCCGCAAGTTTCTAATTAGCGTCTAACCAAACCTCCCTACCAACATCCAAACCACCCCACTACAAACCTTGCTCCGTGAAGGCTTCCCGCATGGCATTGCAGAACCCAAATCTGCATATTTTACTGTGTAGCGTTAACACGGCCCCATGGACCTTACAAAATTACAATGAAATACTCTGGTAGGAATACGAATTTCTAATGACCCGAGCGGCTCACGCATTTAATCTGAGAACAAAACAGAGCGGGCAAGGCGCCACATAAGAAGTGCGTACCTAGAAATACTAACGTAGAGGGAGAGAGACCATGCTAAAGACAGATACCGTAAAGTTAACCCTAAACGCTGACATAGCAACCATTACATTAAATCGACCAGAAGCCATGAACGCCATGACTAATGAGTTGATGCGGGGTATCTCAGAGGCTTTAGCGGTTGTGGAATCTAATACCGATATACGTGTAGTTATCTTAACCGGCGCTGGCAGAGGGTTTTGTGCTGGCGCCGATTTAGTGCAGGTGGCAGAGCCAATTAAAGAAAAAGACCCAGCGCCAGAAAACTCAGACAGTAGCAAACAAGGCGATGACTTTAACGCCGCCATGCGTGCGCTTATAGATTGCCCAGTGCCAACCATTGCGCGCATTAACGGTCCAGCGGCAGGCGGTGGATTTGGCCTAGCCTTAGCTTGTGATATCACCGTAGCCGCCCATTCAGCATTTTTTGTGGCGACCTTTGGCCCTAACCTAGGCATTGTCCCAGACATGGGGGCGACCTGGAGTATTCCCCAACGTGTTGGTCGCGCCAGAGCACTTGGCATTACCCTACTAGGGGATAGAATCACTGCAGAACAAGCATTGCAGTGGGGTATGATTTGGGATGCCGTTGACGAATCCAGACTAGACCCACGCGTAAACGAAATCGCCAATGTGCTAAAACGCTCATCTCCAAGCGCTGTCACTCGCACAAGACAAACAGTTGATGCCGCTATCCATAATACTTTCAGCGATCAACTAGATTTAGAAATGCAACACCAAGCGGTGCTCATTCCAAAAAATATGCAAGACGGGGCGAAAGCCTTCCTAGCAAAAACTACAGCTCACTTTAGCGGCGAACGCGGATAGTGCAGCGCAACTGCGTTACATAAGGACAGCAAATTATGACAACGGGATTTATTTGGAACGAACGCTACATGTGGCACGACAATGGCTCAGCTATTGGTGTTCAACCGTCTAAAGGCAATTTCCAGCCCGGCCTCCACCTAGAAAACGCCGAAACCAAAAGAAAGCTAAAAAACTTACTAGACGCCTATGGTGTCACCCCACAGTTAAAATCACTGAATCATGAAATAGCTGGGGATGACACCCTGTTACGTTTTCACACGCCCCAATACATAAACTTGGTCCAGCAACTTAGCGACGGCAGCGGCGGCGATGCAGGTGAATCTGCGTTGATTGGCTCAGGATCCGCCGAGATAGCAAAGTTAGCCGTGGGCGGCACCTGTGCAGCAGTGGCTGCTGTTTGCAAAGGCGAGATCGAAAACGCTTACGCTCTAACCCGCCCACCCGGCCATCATGCAGAACGTGACAAAGGTCGAGGGTTTTGCATCTTTAATAATATTGGACTGGCCGTTATGCAGGCCCAAGCGGATAAGTTAGTTGAGCGTGTGGCAGTCGTGGATTGGGACGTGCACCACGGCAACGGCACCCAGCAAGCCTTTTATAATTCTGCTGAGGTACTGACGCTGTCTATCCACCAAGAAATGCTCTACCCAGTAAATTTGGGCAAGGTTACGGAGCAAGGTGAAGATGGCGGGCACGGACATAACATCAATATTCCACTGCCTGCAGGTTCTGGCGGCGGCGCCTACCTAGCTGCATTAGATAACGTTGTACTACCTGCCTTACATGCGTTTAAACCCGACCTAATTGTTATCGCCTGCGGATACGATGCCTGCTATTTCGACCCGTTAAGTCACATGCTGTTAGTCGCAAACCATTTTCGGACGATGACACAGAAAATTATGCAGGCGGCGGATGAGCTATGTAATGGCAGAGTGGTCGCCAATCATGAAGGCGGCTATTCAGACTTCTACGTGCCGCTATGTGGTATCGCGGTCATAGATACGCTTGCCGGTATCAGTAGCGGTGTTAAAGACCCCTATGCCGGCACTGAGTTTGTTGCCAATCAAAACCTTTATCCGCATCAACAAGCAGCCATAAATGACGTTATCAATGGCCCACTGCAAACATTACTGCAACGCTACTAAGTATGACGTTTGGAGTACTTCACGAACAGTAGCAAGTCTTATAGTCTTGAGCCAAGCGGACCCTTTTGCTTAGAGAGGTCTTAGAGAGGTTTAAGGGAGAACTCATGTCAAATGTTGGTACAAATACAGGCCAAAAGAAAAATCTAAGGATTGGGGTTTGCTATGACTTTCGTAACCCCCCAGATTCCGGTGTCAGCCACCAGTATCTTTATCACGAGATCATGAGCCAAGTGCAATGGCTGGACAAAATCGGCGCGGATCTGGTTTGGTTCACCGAGCACCATTTTGTTGAAGACGGCTACTTGCCCAGTTGGATTCCAGTGGCTGGAGCAATGTCGGCAGTGACCAAGAACGTCTGCTTCGGCACCAATATTTGCCTGATGCCATTCAATCACCCTATTCGCCTTGCCGAAGATCTAGCGGTACTGGATAACTTGTCCGGTGGCCGCGTGGAAATTGGCCTAGGCATGGGCTACGCACCACATGAATTCAGAGGCTTTGGCTTTCCGGTATCGCGCAGGTTGTCGCTAATGAACGAGGGTATAGAAGTCTTGCAACACTGTTTCAGCGGTGAACGTTTCAGCTACCGCGGTAAGCGTTATCAATTTGAAGATGTAAAGATAGCACCGGGCTACGTCCAAGATGGCGGTCCACCCTTGTGGCTTGCAGCTATGTCAGAAGCTGGCGCAGCGCGCGCCGCACATTACAACACCAACTTCTTACCTCAAGGGTTGAAAAAACGCTCATTTGACCCTTGGGTAGATGCTTTAAAAAGCGACCAACGTGATCCAAGCGATTATAGGGTTGGCATTATTCGCAGTATCTTAGTCACCGACGACCAAGGCAAAGATTGGCTACCCGTGCGTCAATCAGAACGCTACCGCATGGAACTCTACCGTCAATTCTTTAAGGAGAGCGGCGAAGGGTTTGGCGAGAAAGGCGAACAAGTGCCACAAACTTGGATAGTAGGAGACGTAGACCATTGCGTTGCAGAACTGAAAAAATTCATCACTGACTTTGGCATAACCGACATTGTCTCCATGGCAGTGCCACCAGGTATGCGAGCAGATGATATGTCGGCTAGCTTAGAGCGCCTATTCACACAAGTTGTGCCACGAGTAAAGGCGGAGCTAGGTCAATAGCAGGCCGGGTCACGCAAAGACAATATTGTAGGAAGAATAATAATGAACATTAGCTTCAGCCCTGAACACGAGAGATTTCGCGAAGAAGTACGCACATTCTTGGACGAGTCGTTAACCGAAGATTTACGCGCGGCCCAACGTTTGTGCCCGGGTATTTTTCTCGACTACGAACACAATATCGCCTGGCATAGAATTTTGCACAAAAAAGGCTGGGTAGCTCCAGCGTGGCCTAAAGAGTATGGCGGTACAGGCTGGGATTTAATGCAACGCTACATTTGGTCAATTGAAACCGCTAAGGCCGATGCCCCTAACTTAGCACCCATGAGTGTGGGCATGTGCGGACCAATGCTTATAGGCTGTGGTAGCGACGCTCAAAAGCAGGAGCTATTGCCAAGAATTCTCTCCGGTGAAGACTATTATTGCCAAGGTTATTCAGAACCAGGGTCTGGGTCAGACCTCGCCAGCCTAAAGCTCAAAGCCACTAGTGACGGAGACGATTTAATTCTTAATGGCAGCAAGATATGGACCTCACACGCCCACTACGCCAATCGCATGTTTCTGCTCGTAAGAACTAATGACAGCGGCAAACCACAAGATGGCATCACTTTCTTGTTATTAGATATGGACAGCCCAGGCATAAAAGTTGAGCCCATTCTATTTGCCTCGGGGACCCATGAGGTGAACCAGGTGTTTTTTGAAAATGTCCGTGTTGCTAAATCGAATATTGTCGGTGAGGAGCATAAAGGCTGGTCTGTCGCCAAGTATCTTTTGGAGTTTGAGCGCGGTGGTGGCGGTACGGCGAGCCGCAAAATTGCCTTAAAGAGGCTGCGCAATTTAGCCGAACAAACACCTGTGGACGGATCAAACCTTGCCGCAGATCCTGAGTTTGCGCGCATATTAGACGAGGTAGAAGTGAAGCTTGAAGCCATTCAGTTTACAGAGTTTCGCATAATGGCGGCGCTGTCCAAGGGGCAAAACCCGGGACCGGAATCTTCCATCATGAAAACCTTGGGCGCGGATCTAGGCCAATACATTACCGAGTTAGCCACCCAGGTAATGGGCTACCACGCAGCAGTCCACCAACCCGAGGCGCGTACCGTTGGGAATAATGATTTAGCTATAGGGCCTGAGGCCGGACTAGCTACATTTTCTCAATACTTCAATTTACGCGCATCCTCAATTGCAGGCGGCAGCAATGAAGTGCAGCGAAATATCATGGCAAAATTGGTACTAGGGTTATAACGCGCGCGGTCTTAGTACATTCTTTGGGCCGTTTTTAGGGCTGCCGAAGAGATCTTGCCCGCTTCAAGGTAGAACTTTGTGCTGTTCAGCGCAGGTGGCGTTTATATTCCAACAGCAATTGAACTCACCTGACAGTGAGTACCCAAGGCTCTAGAACGGAATGTCGTCATCCATGTCATCAAAGTTGGTAATTGGCGGAGGCGGCGCTGGCATCGGTGAGCCATCGCTGAAAGAGCTGTCACCTGCAGGGCTAGGACCGGCATTTTGAGGATTGCCTCCTGCAGCTGAATTCGGCTTCCAATTATCTACCGAGGCATACCACTTACCTGACCGCGCTTCTTTCACATCAATATTGACCCATTCGTCCTCTTTCGCGGATAACCAACGGATCATTTCTTCACGCTTAATACTGATATTCGCCTTAACAAAATCCGGTGCATTAGCGCGGGGTGCCTTGGCAAAAAAGCCATCTATAAATTCAATTTGATCTGCCATCTAATCCTCAAAATCACAAGTTAACCCAAAACCTAAAATGCCACTGCCGTAAAATGACGAGCACCCGCGTGGCGACTCAAAGTCGACTAAAACCCAAACAAACGGGCAAAATCGAAGCATAAGCAATGAGACGAAATTCCACGAGCACAATGCCATTTTGAAGTATCGAAGTACACGATACTTTGGAAAAACTATGCAGATTTTGCTGCAATAGTCTTTGCTGGAGGATTTCAGGATATACCTTACCAACAGCATTGCTTAGAAGCACTCCGCAAAAGATTCGCCAAACGGACAACTTAGAGCCCATAGATCTCAACATCGAGTTGGCCAACAGCTCATAGCATCTTGCGACAACTACCAGATCCTGCGAACACTTTGTCCGGACAAATTTCGATGACACTTGGTATTCCAGCGATGTTTTATCGAACTATTTAGTCGAGTTATACAGGCACCGTACGGTGTCGACAGGTATCATATGCAACCAAGATTGCCATGAAACGCTGATAAAAATATTGAATATTGTACTTCGCATATAAGTTATAACTTATTGTTTTAATTGAATTATTAGTACAAATATTCGCGCATAACAACAAAACCCATATACAAGAGATCCATATGCAAGCCCTATCCTACTCCAAGCATGGCGACCCCAGCGTGCTAACTCTCAATGAGGTAGCGGACCCAATATTCGGTACGAGCGATGTCCTCATCCGGACCCACGCAACCGGTGTAAATCGAGTCGATGTAGCGCAACGTAACGGCTGGTTTACCCTCCCCAACTTCTCTTTGCCCAACATCCCGGGTATGGATATAGCAGGCGAAATTGTGGCATTTGGTGACGCAGCAAAAAATATAGCCCAAGCAAGAGGGTTAGATATTCAACTCGGCTCTCGGGTTGTAGTTGACCCATCCATGTCAGAGGTACCGGCCTCTTCCAACCTCTACGGCAATGGAGATTTATACGGTGACCTCGACGTTATTGGGGCTACTCGCGATGGCGGTTATGCAGAATTGTGCGTTGCCCCAGCAAGCCACATCCACCTCATACCAACAGATATGCCGTACACCCACGCAGCGGCGTTCCCTACGGCTTGGATGACCGCCCACCATGCACTATTTGACGTAGGCCATCTGCAAGCGGGAGAAACTCTACTGGTACACGCTGGCGCCAGCGGTGTTTCTTTAGCTGCCATTCAACTAGCGCGAGCGGCTGGCGCAACAGTTTACGCAACGGCAAGCAGCACGGAGAAGTGTCAACGTGCGGTGCTAGCGGGCGCTCAAGCCGCAATCATCAACCGGACAACCGACGTTGCTCAATGGAGCAAAGAGCAAACGAACGGGCGCGGCGTGAATATGGTTTTTGACCATGTCGGTGCCGCACTATGGGCACAATCACTATTTGCTTTAGGACCCCGAGGGCGGCTCGTAAACTGCGGCAACACTTCAGGCGATGAAGCAGTAATACCTTCGCTTGGTCATTTGTTTCACATGGGCATCCAAGTTTTAGGCTCCGACCCCTACCGTTATGAAGAATTCGCTCTGGTGTGGGAAAAATACTGCAATGGCGACTTTGATCCGTCGATAGATAGCGTCTATGAATTAAAAGATGGCGCGGAAGCCCACCGTAAGATGGAGTCGAATGATGTTTCAGGTAAATTTATATTAACCCTGTAAGTTATTGTTTTTAATAGTTTATATTTCGTGAAACATTCATTTCGACAAGTGTATAACGCCTTTGAGACAACTAAAAAAAATGCCCTCACGAACCGCCTTGCCCTATAGCAAGCAGCCTCGGCAACCATGAGATAGCCTATCTCAAACCTCGTTTGTAAAAGGTAGCTAGCCGCCCGCATTCACAAACCCACAAATTGAATCAGCCTCCTTGTATTTGTTTTTCCTCGCATAGGTCAGATATGATCTGCTAATTATTACAACTAGAAGAGAGCCTTATGAGCGTATTAGTCACCCTTGAACTACCGGCAAAAACCGAAACATTGGATGAGTTTTTAGCGGTCATGAAAGAAGCATTAGTGGACACGAGAGCTTATGCAGGTTGCGAAAAAGTAGAAACCTATGTGGAGCAAGGCAGCGGAAGCGTTTTTCTTGTTGAGCAGTGGGAAACAGCCGAGCACCAAGGCGCATATATGGGCTGGAGGATGGAAACTGGATTGATGGACGCAATTGGCGGATTTTTAGCAGGCCCTCCTGTCGCTCGTACTTTTGATCCAAAAAGCGAGGTTTAGGCTTCTCAGGCCAGCACTGCACTAACATACTGCGCGAACCACTCGCGCAAGCCTTTCCGAGCGGCACTTTGCAGGGATTTTACCTGCAAATCCGCACTTTGCATTGGGGAACCTCCGGACACCGGCTTTTCTCGGCACTTTCTCACCAATTTGGCGAAGATTACTCTCGCTTAATAGCGAAAAAAAGCCTATCACAGCGTTAGTTCATGTATGATGCGCGCTCTTCGGGCTCGGGCCAGCCCCTCTTACTCCCTTTCAGGACACTTCATGTCGGATTCTAATGCTCCCTCGGTAACGTTTCGAGACCTAAACCTTAGTAATGAATTACTGCAGGGGCTGGATGAAGTGGGTTACCAAACACCCTCACCAATTCAAGCAGAGGCGATTCCCCATTTGCTGCAGGGGCTCGATATTTTGGGCCATGCGCCCACCGGCACCGGTAAAACCGCTGCCTTCGCCCTGCCCCTACTGTCTCGCTTGGACATGAACGATCGAAGCGTACAGGTAATGGCACTGGCGCCGACCAGAGAGCTTGCTGTACAGGTCGCTGAAGCTTTCAAACGCTACGCTAAACACATCCCAGGATTCAACGTATTGGCTATTTATGGTGGCCAAGATTACTCAGGCCAAATTCGTCAACTCAAGCGTGGCGTACAGGTTGTAGTGGGTACTCCTGGACGGGTTATGGATCACATGCGTAAGGGAACGTTGAAATTGAACGGGCTACAAGCCTTAGTCTTAGACGAAGCCGACGAAATGTTGCGCATGGGATTCGTCGACGAAGTGGAGTGGATCCTCGAGCAAACGCCACCCGAACGTCAAATGGCCTTGTTCTCGGCGACAATGCCTAAGGAAATTCAGCGTATTGCCCGACGTCATTTAAATGACCCTCAAGAAGTTTCCATCAAAGCCAAAACAGCTACCGCTGAAACTATACGCCAGCGTTATTGGTTGGTAAGCGGTTTACGCAAGCTAGATGCGCTGACCCGTATTTTAGAGGTAGAAGACTTTGATGGCGTTTTGATTTTCGTGCGCACCAAGATGGCCACTACAGAGCTTGCAGAGCAATTGGAAGCTCGAGGCCACGCTGCCGCGGCTATGAACGGCGACATGGCGCAAAAATCACGTGAGCAAATGGTTGCCCGCCTTAAATCTGGCGGGCTAGATATCTTAGTAGCCACCGATGTAGCTGCGCGAGGCCTTGACGTTGAACGCATAAGCCACGTTATCAACTACGATATCCCTTACGATACCGAAGCATATATTCACCGAATTGGGCGTACCGGTCGCGCCGGAAGAAGCGGTGATGCAATTTTGTTTGTAGCGCCTCGTGAGCGAAGGATGCTGGGTGCTATCGAGCGAGCAACACGCAAAAAAATAACTGAACTGGAATTACCCAGCACAGAAATTGTGAACAAGAAGCGTATCGCAGATTTCAAACAAAAAATCACTGAAACTATCGCTAGTGGCCACCTTGCATTCATGCGCGGCATCATCGAAGAATACCAAGGCGAAACCGAAGCCTCGGCTATGGATATCGCAGCTGCTATGGCGAATATCGCCCAAGGCGGACAATCGCTGCTGATGGCGCCGGAAAAGAAGCAGCCGAACAAACCTCGACATGACAAAAGAGACTCACTTGAGCCACGAAACAGCCGCGGACGGCAGCGTGAACGCCCCCCTCGTGCAGAGCGAGGCGAAAGAGGTAATCGGCCAGAGCGAAACTCTGGCGGTAGCAGAAACATGGATCTTGAATTGTTTCGCATTGAAGTTGGACGCGAGCACGGTGTAGAACCAAGTAATATAGTCGGAGCTATTGCTAATGAAGCAGGCCTAGACGCCAGAAATATTGGACAAATATCTATTAACGATAACTTCAGCATGGTGGAACTCCCCTTAGGCATGCCTAAAGACGTTTTTACCGATCTGCGTAAAGTATGGGTATGTGGCCAGCAACTGAGAATTAGTCGAGACGGTGAAGCGCCACGAGGCCCTGCAAAAGATGGGCGGCAACCTCGCTCAGAATCCAAACCCAGAAGGAAAGGGCCGCAAGGGGACGATTTCAAATCTGAGAAAAAGCGGGCGCCGAAAGCTAAGAACAAAGCTAATTCAGCAGGATCTAGACCCGACGATGGCGCGAAGAGAAAACCATCTAAGCGTAAACCCAAGCCAGTAGATGCCAGCTAAAATGGCACCACAACACGGGTACTAGTATGCGCTAGTGCCCAGCATTAGGCATCACGTTGCTTATTCAAAAGCCACCTTACAAACCTCGAAAAAGCATACATGTAGGCTAACAGCCCTACGGTAAACAAACCTGCGTTCCTCACCGGTGGCAGAAAATAGCTGACAGCCAAAAACCCCAGGACAAATGCTGAAACGGTGCCGAAAAAGATCAGCAGATCTTTAGCTAATCCTGTGAATGTAGGTTCGCTCATGGCGTAGTTAACCCTTAAAAACGATGAAGCAATTGTAACTGCTCTGGGTGGCTTAAAGTGTGTGCAAAGCTAACCCTTGGCGTTATTAGCCAGCTGATGTTTAATGCTTGTGACCAATAGACACAACAAATACTGAATTCATTGACCTTAATATTGACGACAATAATTACCGCAAAATACAACGCTAATAGGACTGCCTTTATGCAGATTTGCTGCTTTGGCTCGGGCGAGAGCAAAATAATATGATGATCTGGGTCGATGCAGACGCCTGCCCCAACGTGGTTAAACAAGTACTATTTAAAGCTGCAACAAGGCTTTCTATCCAGACTATTTTGGTCGCCAATCAATATATTGCAACGCCGCCGTCAAAGGTCATCTCGGCAATCCAAGTACCCCAAGGCTTCGATGTGGCAGATGATGCAATTGTGCAAAAAATGTCCGCAGGTGATTTAGTGATCACAGCAGATATTCCATTAGCCGCAGAGGTAGTAGAAAAAGGCGGCACAGCCTTAAATCCTCGAGGCACTCTATATACCAAAGAAAACGTGAAAGACTTTTTGGCCCGGCGCAATCGGGCAGAAGAGTTGCGAGACAATGGCCTTATCAGTGGCGGCCCATCAGCGTTAGACAAAAAAGACATACAAGCCTTTGCCAACACTTTAGATAAATTTCTCGCCAAAGCCGCCAGATAGCAATCTCAACTGACCGTAAACAACCCAACTACTTGGAGCTATGCATGGCGTACAAAACCCTGCCACGACAGCACAAAACACCCTGATCGTTCACGATGCTAACGTCCACAGTGCTCAGCTGGCGCCCACGCTTAACTATCGTTGCTATGGCATCTACCCACTCACCTTGAGCTTGACGCAAATAGGTAATAGAAAGATCCGCTGTACCGGCAGGTTCCGTGCCTGGCAAAGCTCTGCTAAATATCGCCACTATCGCGGCCATATCTACCATAGTGGCTAGCACCCCACCGTTTACACTCCCACCGATACCGGTTGGTGTAGTTGGTGTTTTTAAAAGACGCAACCGTCCATAATCAGACTTTACCTCAGCTAAGGTTAACCCTAAATATTGATGTAACGGTATGTCGTCAAAACGTTGTAAAAAACCCTCATGCCCCTTTGGATTTTGTTCATCCGCAGCCAAAACTCGCTCCTTTTTCTTTATCAACTTTTGTGAATTATATTTTTTCAGACAACCCAATAAATAGCCGTACGCGCCTTTTTCTTCTTCCAGCCAGCATCAGGGAAGCAAGAATGTAACGAAAGCAAAAGAAAGCCCAAGGTTAGTGGCAATCATTGGCATAGATGGCTAGAATGCTCTCCCCTTCGAGGGCTGGGTGGCAGAGTGGTCATGCAGCGGACTGCAACTCCGTTAACGCCGGTTCGATTCCGACCCCAGCCTCCATTTCCTACGTATTCAATGTCGTCAATTGCGCTTACCCAGCAACAGCTTGCCTGCATTTCTCCAAGATTGATTGAAGGTCATGTAAATACAAAGCTCGCCACGAGGAGTCTTGTGCTGTCTTGCCAACAGGCTGCAAAGGCCAAATTAGGTTCAATCTTTGCTATGTAACCCTCGGCTTAATGACGGCCATGCTGCTCTCAGGTACTGGGTCATTGACCACAAAGTCATCACAGCGGCTAGGTAGAGCATCAAATACCCACCCTGAACCCATAAGGAGCTAAACACAGGGGGATAGGACAACAACATGGTAATGGCGACCATTTGTAGGGTCGTCTTGATCTTACCTAAATGGCTTACTGCAATAGTCACAGAGTCATTCATTTCAGCCATCCACTCGCGTAATGCGCTGATGACAATCTCACGGCCAATAATGACCAAACTAGGCAATGTCAGCCAAATAGAATTGTGGTGAGCTATCAGTATCACCAAGGCAGACACAACAATGAGTTTGTCTGCGACCGGGTCAATAAACGCACCGAAAGGCGTGGTCTGATTGAGCTTGCGCGCGAGGTAACCGTCTAACCAATCTGTCGCGGCCGCAAGAGCGAACATAGACGCCGCCAGCCAATAACTCCAACTATTAGCCATAAGAAAAATGATGACGAAAACTGGAATCAGCAGGATTCGAGCAATGGTAATGATGTTCGGTAAATTCAAAGGGTAGTTCCGAGTTTTAGGTAATGGTTTTCAAAATGTAATAATGACTGACGCTAGTGTAACGCATCATAGATTTGACTGGCCATTTTCGGACTAATGGTAGGTACCTTTG
>CAJJDH010000097.1 GCA_905182905.1 marine gamma proteobacterium HTCC2089
GAGGAGACTGGCACGTGGCTAAATTAGATAAAGACAGTTTGGGCAATACATTTTTTATAGCGATATTCCTCTGCTTGGTTTGTTCAATTGTTGTTTCAGGCTTGGCGGTGGCGTTGAAGCCAATCCAAAAGCTAAATAAAGAACTGGATCAAAAGAAGAACATTTTGCGCGCGGCAGGATTGCTTGGCGCAAACGCCATTCAGTCAGATGATGGAAAATCTATTGAAGAACTATTCGCTGAGTTTACTGTTCGTGCAGTTAGCTTAGAGACCGGTGAATATGTAGATGGCGTTGATTTGTTAGCGTACGATCCAATCAAAGCAGCGGGCGATGCGAGTCAATCTATCTCTTTAGGTTCTGAAGAAGACATTGCAACGCTGCGAAGAAGAGAAAATGTCTCGTTGGTTTACATTAAGACCGACGGCACCGGCGTAGAAAAGTTGGTGATTCCTGTACGTGGCTATGGACTATGGGGCACGTTATATGGGTACCTTGCTTTAGATGGTGACCTAAATACCATCTCAGGCCTTGGCTTTTACTCACATAAAGAAACGCCCGGACTAGGCGGTGAAGTAGATAATCCTAAATGGAAGCAGCGCTGGCAGGGTGTGCGCCTTTATGATGACCTTGGTGATCCAAGTGTGCGCTTAGTGAAGCAACGTTCTCCTAGCAGCAGTAATGCCGCGAGCTATGAAGTAGACGCGCTCTCTGGTGCAACTTTTACAACCCGCGGCGTTGAAAATCTAGTTAACTTCTGGAGTGGTGAGTTGGGCTTTGGTCCTTACATCCAGAAACTCAAAATCAACGGCGTGGCACAGGGATAAATCATGGCATCGCAAAAAGAAGTCTTAATCGACCCAATCTTTAACAACAATCCCATTGCACTGCAGGTTCTTGGAATTTGTTCTGCTCTGGCTGTGACCATCAGCATGTCCACAACACTAGTTATGTGCATTGCGGTTATCTTCGTTACCACCATGTCTAACCTCGCGGTTTCGCTGGTGCGCAACAGAGTGCCTACCAATATTCGAATCATCGTGCAGATGACGATTATTTCTTCACTAGTAATTGTAGTAGACCAAGTACTGCAAGCGGTTGCTTATGATATTTCCAAAAGCTTGTCGGTATTCGTTGGTCTGATTATTACTAACTGTATCGTCATGGGTCGCGCTGAAGCATTTGCTATGCAAAATGGTCCTTGGCTATCTGCACTGGACGGCTTTGGTAATGCGGTAGGGTACAGTGTGATATTGATTGGTGTAGCACTGATCAGAGAACCTTTAGGGTCTGGCACATTGATGGGCTATGAAATTATACCAACTGTTGCCAACGGCGGCTGGTACGTACCAAACGGTCTGCTGCTGCTTGCGCCAAGTGCATTCTTTATTATTGGTTTATTCATTTGGGCAATTCGCGCTTGGAAGACAGACCAAGTAGAAGCGCCAGAGTATGAAATTGCGCCGAATGCTCAATATAAGGAGGCAATTTAGTCATGGAACATTATTTAGGCATATTTGTTCGCGCGGTATTTGTTGAAAACATGGCGTTGGCGTTCTTCTTGGGCATGTGTACGTTCATTGCTATTTCAAAGAAAATTTCTACCGCTTTGGGCCTAGGTATCGCAGTAGTCGCTGTATTGGCGATTACCGTACCGGTGAATAATCTGATCTTTAATCTGCTTTTGCGCGACGGCGCTCTAGCTTGGGCAGGGTTCCCAGATGTTGATTTAAGCTTCTTAGGCCTGATCTCCTACATTGGCGTAATCGCAGCGATCGTACAAATTCTTGAAATGGTCTTAGACCGCTATGTCCCAGCTTTGTATAACGCTTTGGGTGTGTTTTTGCCTTTGATTACAGTGAATTGTGCTATTTTGGGTGCATCTCTAATGATGATTGACCAAGACCAGACCTTCGGCGAGAGCGTGGTATTTGGTCTTGGTGCAGGAGTGGGTTGGGCTTTGGCTATCACTGCATTAGCCGGTGTTAGAGAAAAGCTTAAGTACAGTGACGTACCAGATGGTTTGCGTGGACTGGGTATTACTTTCATTTCCGTTGGACTGATAAGCATGTGCTTTATGTCCTTCGGCGGCATCGACATCTAGGAGTTAGTTATGCTGGATACAACGATCTTACTTGGTGTCTTAATGTTTACCGTAATGGTATTAGCATTAGTAGGCATGATTTTGTTTGCACGTTCTCAGTTAGTGAGTTCAGGCAATGTGACGATTTTTATTAACGACGATCCATCCAAATCTGTAGAAGTACCCGCAGGCGGCAAGCTGCTGAGCACCTTAGCTGACAAGGGCATTTTCCTCGCGAGCGCGTGTGGCGGCGGCGGTACGTGCGCCCAGTGTCGCTGCAGAGTGACCGAAGGTGGCGGTAGCATTCTTGCTACTGAAGAGGGCCATTTCAATCGCGGTGAGATTAGTGATGATTGGCGGTTGTCTTGTCAGGTTGCAGTAAAACAAGATCTGAAAATTGAGGTGCCTGACGATGCGTTAGGTGTGCAGCGTTGGGAGTGTGAGGTTACCTCCAACCCGAACGTTGCTTCCATGATTAAAGAGCTGAACTTGAAGTTGCCAGAAGGCGCAGACGTCGCCTTTAGAGCAGGCGGCTACGTTCAACTGGAAGTACCACCTTATAAAATGGATTGGACCAGTATTGATGTTCAAGAGGAATATCGAGAGGACTGGGACAAGTTTAACTTTTGGGGTTTGAAGTCAGATGTAAAGGACACCACAATTCGTGCCTATTCTATGGCTAACTATCCTGAAGAGCGGGGCATATTGAAGTTCAATATTCGTGTATCTCCACCGCCACCAAGAATGGATCACCTGCCACCAGGCGCAATGACTTCTTACGTGGCAAACCTCAAAGAAGGCGACAAACTGACTGTTTTTGGACCTTATGGTGACTTCTTTGTTAAGGATACCCCTGCAGAAAAGATTTGGATTGGCGGCGGTGCTGGTATGGCACCTCTTAGATCGCATATCTTTGACGAGTTGAAGCGCAAGGGTTCCACGACCAAGATGAGTTATTGGTATGGCGCGCGTTCTCTGCGCGAGATGTTCTATACCGAAGAATTCGACCAGCTTGCTGAAGAGAACGAAAACTTTAAATGGCATGTCGCTTTGTCTGATCCCTTAGAAGAGGACAATTGGGAAGGGTATACAGGGTTCATCCATAACGTAGTTTATGAAAACTATTTGAAAGACCACCCCAACCCTGAAGATTGTGAGTTCTATATGTGTGGACCACCAATGATGGCCCAAGCTGTGCAAAACATGCTGGAAGATTTAGGTGTTGAGCCAGAGAATATCGCATTCGACGATTTTGGCGGCTAATGTATTGTTGTCACTGGCTAGGACTACCTAGCCAGCATGGTTTTTTCTCTTTCTTTCGTTGCTCTTTCCTTTTCCCCTCCTATATATTGCCTTCAAACCCACGGCTTTGATTGTGCCCAGTCCGTACAGTGTCTATAACGGGTTTATCTTGAGTAAATTTTGCGCAAACATTCAGATAGTATTGAGCCGATAAGGAACGTTACTTTTGCTTAGCGAAAATACGGCGGGAGAGGGCATGCACTTAACACGACAACAATTAGAACAATATGCTGAAGACGGCTATCTGCTGTTACCGCGCTTAATAGATCAAACATCACTGGCTATTTACGATGAGCGTTTTCTGGCATTTGTAGACGGTCAATTGGACCTGCCGGGGCATATGAAAGTCATGCGTGATGTTATGGTGGTCAAGGGCGCAGTGGAGCCTGAGAGCAAGTTACATGGCGTGAATAAACTCTTTTGTTTAGAAGACGATCCAATCCTGTTTGATTATGCAAAACATCCACAGTTGGTTAGTGCCATTCAAAGCGTGATTGGTCCATCCATCTACACGCTCACCAGCAACGTCTTCAATAAACCGCCGCAAGTAGATGGTCGGCATCCTCTACATCAGGATTTACGGTATTTCAAATTACGCCCTGAGAATAAAATCGTAGCGGCGTGGACTGCAATTTTGCCAGCAACGAGAGCGTCAGGTTGCCTTTGTGTTATCCCTGGTTCTCATCGCAAGGGATTGCTGTCACATAACACGCCAGATTGGGAATTTCTCAATAGCGGCTTCTTTGGCACTTCAGAAGTAGATATTGACC
Source organism: marine gamma proteobacterium HTCC2089 (assembly GCA_905182905.1). Taxonomy (GTDB): domain Bacteria; phylum Pseudomonadota; class Gammaproteobacteria; order Pseudomonadales; family Azotimanducaceae; genus UBA4421. Next base: position 4,153 of record CAJJDH010000097.1, read on the forward strand.
AGCGCCAGCATATTGAAATGCAGCCAGGTGACACCTTGTTGTTCCACCCTCTGCTAGTACATGGTTCTGGACGTAATAAAAGTACGGGATTTAGGCGTTCAATATCTGTACATTACGCCTCTGGCGACTGCGAGTCACCTCGAGCTGATTGGAAAACCACAGGCCATACCCGCCACATCAGCTAATTTTTTTGCTTTTTGTTGATAGCTTACTGAGCGATTTAGCAGCTTAGGGATGAGCTGTTCACTTTTAATTTTTTGGTGTTCCGATGAGCAAAGTTGTTATTGCAAATACATTGTTACTAATTACCGCAGCCATCTGGGGTTTTGGATTTGTTGCCCAGGTAATGGGGATGAACTATTTGGATCCCTACGCCTTTATCGGGCTGCGCTTTCTACTCGGCGCGGTTAGCTTGATCCCGGTCATCTATTTTGTGCATAAAAGAATGCCCTTTGAAGTAACGAACAAACGCGAGCTTTGGTTAGGGTGCGCTGTGCTTGGCGTGATTTTGTTTATTGCAGGGTCTTTGCAGCAAGTGGGACTTTTATATACCACTGCTTCAAATGCTGGTTTTATTACCGGTACGTATATGGTCATCGTGCCGATCTTGGGCTTGATCCTAAAATACCAGACTGGCGTTAATACATGGCTAGGTTGTTTCTTGGCTGCATTCGGGTTGTATTTGCTCAGCGTGAAAGAAGGTCTGACGATGGGCTACGGGGATGGTTTGCAGTTATTGGGCGCTGTATTTTGGGCAGCGCATATCATGGCCATTGATCATTTTATTAAGCGCTCGCCGGCGCTATTACTGGCGTTCGGGCAGTTTTTGATGTGCGGTATTTTAGCTCTTTGTGTGTCTTCGGTGTTAGAAACGACTACCTTCGAAGCCGTTGCCAATGCAGTCAATGTTCTAATCTATGCTGGTATTATCACAGTCGGCGTTGCTTATACATTGCAGGTCGTTGCGCAAAACGATACCAAGCCTACCCATGCCGCGATTATTCTCAGTTTGGAGGCGGTATTTGGCGCGGTTGGTGGGGCGCTGTTGTTAGATGAAGCGTTGTCGCAGCGAGAAATGTTAGGCTGCGCTATAATGCTCTGTGGCATGATTGTATCCCAAGTAACTTGGAGTGATTTGGTCGGGCCAAAAGAAGACAACAGTTCTCAAAACCAAGCGTAGATCATCGCTGGGAATAGGCTACTTGCCGTCAGCTAAGAACACACAGCTTGGGCAATTTTGATCTGCCGCGTCCTCATCTTCAGGGAACTGGTATTGGGGTAAGGGTGTCCGACCCAAGCGATCATCTCCCGAGTCTGGGCTGTTTGTGGTTTTTGGCTGCATTACGCGGTCTTTCCATGAAGCATCTTCAGACCACTCCAAGCCTAGGTCCGTAATCGTGCCAGGCTCGGTCATTTCTTCTAGTGCCCTCAGTGCTTGCGCCATGACATATTTTTGCTCTGCTAAATCTCCTTGCCGGCCCGCGGTTTGGCCCAGTGGGTAGTCGAGGTAAACGGCACGAGGTGGATTTACCGCCTGAGTAATGGAACGTGCGCTACTGAGTGTGACAGTCGCAACCCCTTGTGCTTCCAATTCTCTGGCTATCAGTCCCACGGACTGGTGACAAACAGGTCATACCGGTACGAGGACGACAACGTCGACCTCGTCTTTTAAAACGCGCTTGGCAAGTTCCGGAGCCAATTGGGTGCTGACTTTACGCGCCGAATAAATTCCGCCCATAAAGGTGTAGGCGTTTTTAGCGAGTTCACCAATTTCATTTGCCTCGGCTAATGCCCAAAGTGCCTGCGTGGGAAAAACTACGTTTGAATCATTTCGTGCAGCGGTCATGTCATAGGCAAAATGAGTTATGCGCAGATCGCTTTTTGCGGTATCAGATTCAATGATGCGAAAGCTGATGTCGTCTTCGTAGTGAAAGGCCACCTGTCCCTTCTTATAGATACCACCAGAGCAAATCAGGGCGACTTTGCACTGGTCTATGGGCTTTTTTAGCCGGTTAAATGGCGGCGGTGTTGAGCTTTCAACCCACCTATATATTGGGTACTCCAAGGCCGCGTACTGGGCTCTAGTGCGCTCTATGTAGTCAATTGGCGTTGTTTTGTTCATGTTATTCACGGTAATTGAAGTTGAGCCCGTGGGCAATAAAGATATGCCTTGGGCAATGAAGTAGCGGCTTGGCAAGGTACCAGCCCATACTCCAGCCAGCTAATACTTCCACGGCATGGCAAGTTGCGGCAGACTAATAAGTAAACATTGGGGAGAGTGCGTGTGGTTGCTAAAGCTAAAGTAGTGGGTGAGCAAAGGTATCGGGAGTCTTACGGGCGATATCTAGAAGACTTTGTTGTAGGAGATATTTATGAGCATCGACCTGGACGAAGTATAACCGAGTCCGACAACACGTGGTTTACCTTGCTCACCATGAATCAACATCCGCTGCATTTTGATAAAGCCTATGCAGAAAAGACCGAATTTGGGCAGGTTTTAGTGAATTCCTGCCTCACGATTTCGATTGTTACTGGAATGAGTGTTTCTGACGTCTCGCAAAAAACTATTGCAAACCTCGGTTGGGATAAAGTGCGGTTAACTGGTCCAGTCTTTATAGGCGATACGATTTATGCGGAATCTAAGGTTCTGAGCAAGCGTATGTCAGACAGTAGGCCTCACCAAGGTATCGTTACTGTGGAGACAGTGGGTAAAAACCAAAATGGTAATCAGGTCATTAGTTTTGAGCGTTCAATGCTTATTCCAGAAACCGGGTATGCGGTGGATGATCAAGTAGATTACTAACGTGAGGTGGCGCTGCCCCCCGTTCAATTTGAACGCGTTCGCCAATGATCAGAAAGGTACAAACAGCAAAAGGTACAAACAGCAAAAGGTAAAAAAAGCAAAAGGTAGGGTGGAAAAAAGACGCCGGAGCTCAGTACGTCCTTGGTTAGGCGGCGTAGACTAAGGCAGCTATGTCATTTGCGTGAAGCGCATGGTTTCTTCCAGCTGCGGTTTGTAACAGCGTGTTCTCAATGATGGCCTCGGCAGCGGAGCGGCAGGTACCACAGCCTGTGCTGACCTTTAATACTTGCTGGACATCCTCCAAATCTCGAGCGCCAGCGCTCACCGCGTCGGCTATCTGATGATCTGATACTGCGTTGCAAATGCACACAAACATAAAGCAATCCACTGAATGAATTTGAGTCTCTATTCTAAGTGGTAATCATTCTCGTTTGCAATACGTTTTTTACTAATGATCTTATTACGACATGAGAACGGCTCTCTAATGCAATTGATTATCGTTATAAATCAATAACTTACGAAGTATTTTGTTGATTTCGCAGATGCGTTGCTGCATGCTCTGCTCAAATCACAATAAAGAGACTTGAGATATATGAAAACTCTTGATCCGAATACAGTCGTCTTACTCAATAAGGTTCTAAAAAACGAACTAACCGCCATCAATCAGTATTTTTTGCACTCTAAAATGCTCGATGATTGGGGCTTAAAGCGTTTAGCCAAGTATGAAATGGGTGAGTCCATCGACGAGATGAAGCATGCGGATATGCTCATGGAGCGCATTTTGTTTCTGGACGGGCTGCCAAACTTACAAGAACTTGGCAAATTGATGATCGGTCAAACAGTTAAAGAGATGCTCGAATGCGACCTAGCTTTAGAAATGGTTGCGTTGCCTGATCTGCGTGAGGGCATTGCTCATTGTGAGCGTTGCGGTGACTACGTTTCGCGCCAACTGTTCAAAGAGATCCTTGAATCAGAAGAAGAGCACGTTGATTATTTGGAAACTCAGCTAGGATTGATTGAAAAAACTGGTATAGAAAACTATATTCATTCGCAAATTGGTGCAGAGTGAAATAACTAAATGAAATTGCGCATGCTCGGTGACAGTCTACGGCTAAGGCTTACGATGAGTGAGACTCTAAAGATTGGGAAAGGGCAGAGTGTAAGTGCAACTACCACTTTCCCAGATGGTTCAAAATTCGGGTATGTGCTGTCTGTGGAAGGGGAAGGTGTTCGCGCAGGCGTTGCACTGCATACGGGACAAGGTATGCAGCAAGGCTTACACCAGCTCTCAGTAACGGTTCCTAAACATCTAGCCGTGCGCTGGAGCGAATCTACAGACGTAGCCCTTGGCGGCGATGAGCCTATCAATGTAGATGGTTTACAAGTGCTCATAGAAAAAGATTTTGATTGTGTGTCGCCCCGCGCTGGCGAGGAAGATGTTGACACATTCCCCAACCCCTCATTGACTAACTGTTGAACACCTAGCGGTTAGAGTTGGCGGGGTCAGCACGATGGTTTCGCGCTAGAAGATCCGCACTGGTATTAATGTTTAAAAAAGCCTCGCTGTTCGTACAGTTAACAGTTTCACTGCCGATGAAACTCAACCATCGGTGCACACTGTATTCCCCAGTTTGCAGATACGCTCTTAAATTTTCCTTGCAAGAGCTATGTATAAGACAAAGCAGTGGCTGTAGGCGGGTACCATCGTGAACCACAAATGCATTGGTGCTTGTCCCCTTGGTGCTAGCATTTTGTGCAATTTGCCTAATGTCGTTATGCCAGTCCTCGGCAAGGAAGGGCATATCTCCAGGGCAGATCAATAGCCATGGGGTTTCTGCGCTCTCTAAACCCCCAAGTACCCCTAGCAATGGCCCCGAACCCAACTGCTCCTCATCTGAAATGACAAAACCGCGTTGTTGGTATGTCTGAATATTGCGATTGGCACTGATCAGCAGGCGCGAATGCTGAGGAAGAGCTGCTATAACGTGGTCTACCATAGGTAAGGTAAGGCCGTCTTTTTCGATAGGCTGCAGTGGTTTATCTACGCCACCCATGCGAGTGCCTGCACCACCGCACAAAACCAATGCTGTAATTTCTGTTTCTGCCAGCACTCAATGTCTCCAAAGTCGAATTAGCCATCCGTAAGGTTGGTGTCACAATAGATACAAGCCTAGCATCAGCGCGTGCCGCTTGGTTTAATGAATGTCATATTCTCGGGGAGAGGTATTTAGGTGAGTTATCGTCAAAACACGAGCAATTACGACGTCTTGATCGTCGGGGCTGGGAGTAGTGGTTGCGCTATCGCTGCACGGGTTTCTGAAGATCCAAATTTAACTGTCGCCCTTGTCGAAGCCGGTCCAGATTATGAGCGCCTTGACGATACCCCAGATGACTTGGTGAATTCGCATAACAATTCTTACAATGATCATGACTGGGGTCTTGTGTATGAGCCCACAAGTGGTCGCAAGGATCGTTTTCCTCGTGGTCGAGTAGTCGGCGGGTCCTCTGCTGTGAATACTACTATAGCCCTTAGGGGTATGCCTGAAGATTACGATGAATGGGCTGCGCAAGGTAATCCCGGTTGGTCTTGGGCAGATGTGTTGCCAAGTTTTAAGCGCCTAGAGCGTGATCTGGATTTTCCGGATGCGTCTTATCATGGGGACAGTGGTCCAATTACCATTCGTAGATATCCACCAGCTGAAATGGTTAAACAGCAGCAAGCATTTTTAGACTCTGCTGATGCTTTGGGTTATCCCTATTGCGCTGATGCCAATGATCCTGATGGCTATGGCGCTGGTCCGCACCCTATGAACAAGTTAGGCAGACTGCGAATTTCCGCTGCGGTAGGTTACTTGGCGCCGGCAAGAATTAGACCAAATCTAGATGTTATCTCAGAGACCTTAACGCGCCGGTTGATGATGGAAGGAGGGCGTTGTATTGGCGTTGAAGTAGAAAACAACCAAGGCGAAATTCGCACGATCAAAGCGAACCTCGTGGTGTTATCTGCCGGTTCGCTTATGTCGCCGAGCATTTTGGTGCGATCAGGCATAGGAGCAAAAAAACAAGTTGAAAGTTTGGGCATTGAGTCTGTGGCCGACATGCCTGGTGTTGGCGAGAACTTATCGGATCATCCTGCGTTAGGTGTTGTCTGCCAAGTTAAAGACCCCTCGCTGATTGATTTTGATCAACCCATTATTCAAACCATTTTGCGTTATACCGCTGAAGATGGATTAAAGCGTAATGACCTGCAGATTGAACAAATTAGTTTTGCTGGACGAGCGGGCGGTGCGCCGATGTTTATGCTGGCACCCGTGCTGGAGTATCAATATGGGCGCGGGCGGTTGCGCGTAACTTCTGCCGACCCCCAAAAAGGTCCTAGTATTGAGAATCGCTTTTGTGAGGACCCCCGAGATGCCAGCCGCCTAGCGCAGTGTATGCAGGATACGTTAGCGTTTACGCAAACTGGTGCTTTGGCAGATATGATAGAGGCTGTAACCTTCCCCGACTTAAGTCGAGGTATTGCTCGAGAGGATTTAGAGAAACTGTGTCGTAAGTTTTCCGGCTCTGGTTACCACCCGTGTGGTACCGCGAAGATGGGCCCGGCAGATGATGTTATGGCAGTAGTGGACCATAAAGGACGTTGTCATAAAGTGGCGCAGCTGGTTGTGGCCGATGCTTCCATTATGCCCAGTGTGCCTAGGGCCAATACTAATCTAACGTGTTTTATGATTGGTGAACAAATTGGTGAGTGGATTAGAACGAACAAAGGCGACTACGGTCTTTGATTACAAAAGGCCCTTCATAGCAACTATTAGAAAAACGTACAGGTACAACTAATGAACGATCTTATTTTTCGCAATGTAAACATTTTGGATGGCACCGGAGCACCAGCTTTTGCTGGTGATGTCAGTGTTAGCGAGGGTCGCATCAACGAAGTAGGTAGTGTTGTAGAAGGGCTTGCTGCCGCTGGTAAAGAGATAGACGCTGCTGGCGCTACATTGTCGCCGGGGCTCATCGATACGCACGCCCACGATGACGGCGCATTTTTTCGTCACCCTGGTATGGAGTTCAAGCTCGCTCAAGGTGTAACCACAGTGGTTAGTGGCAACTGTGGTTTTTCGGCTATACCCGCAGATCCAACGCAAGACTCTGTGGCTGCCAGTGGCGGTATTCTTGCCGGGCTAGAAGGGCAGTTTACCGATCTTGACGGCTACTTTGCCGCAGCCCTAGAGCGCCAGCCCGCTATCAATAATATGATGTTGGTAGGTCACAATACTGTACGCTCATTGGTCATGGGCGGCGCAAAGCGCGGCCCAAGTGATGTTGAGATTACGCAAATGCAGGCTCATGTGCAGCATGCTCTA
>CAJJDH010000098.1 GCA_905182905.1 marine gamma proteobacterium HTCC2089
CAATGTCGTTAAGCCCCAGTTCCCGCGCCACCTCATCAATAGGTTTGCCGGGTTGATAGGGCTTAAGGCCTGTAATCTTGGTATTTACCGGTGCATCTAAATTCATGCTGGAACCACTGCCTTAGGGTAAGAACCCAACGTGCGCACTTCTAATGCAACGTCTGATATTGCGTCTATTACCAATTGAGCATTGGATTGCGATTGGTGTCCGTCAAAATCGATAAAAAATACGTAGGACCAATCCCCAGATCGTGCTGGGCGAGTTTCTATCCGCGACAGGCTTATATCAAAACGTTGGAAAGGTTCAAGAACGCGTAGCAACGCGCCCGGTTCATTCTTCACTGAAACTAAAATTGAAGTTTTGTCGTTACCACTTGGACCTACAACCTGCTTGCCAATCACCAAAAATCGGGTTTTGTTGTCTGGATTATCTTCAATGCGAGTAGATAAGATATGCAGGTTATAACGCTCCGCCGCCATCTCCCCTGCAACTGCAGCGACCCCTGGACGCGCTAAAGCCTGCTTCGCTGCCTCAGCATTGCTTGCCACAGCAACACGCGGCACACCCGGATAATGCTGATCCAACCAACCTCGGCACTGGGCCAGACTTTGGGCATGAGAGACAATTTCAGTAATCTGCGGGGCTTCATCTTCGTTGCTTGCTTGCATAAAGGCATGATGAATAGGCAACTCTACTTCGGCGCAAATCCGTAACCGAGTGCTTAGAAAACAATCCAGCGTGTGATTAACCATGCCTTCGGTAGAGTTCTCTACCGGTACAACGCCATAATGAACGGCTTGCGACTCTACCTCGCGGAACACTTCATCAATGGAAGCCATAGGCGTGGTATTGGCAAAATGACCAAACTGCTTAACAGCCGCGGCTTCAGTGTAAGTGCCTTCCGGCCCGAAATACGCAATTGTTAAAGGTTGCTCAAGATTCAAGCAACAAGAAATAACTTCTTTAAACAGTCCTGCAATATCGGCATCAGATAATGGCCCAGGGTTGTCTGCCATCAGGCGAGTCAATATCTGCGCTTCTCGCTCGGGACGATAAAAAATCGGCGCCTCGCTCATAGGCTGACCCTGCTTGATTTCTCCAACATCTAATGCGCACTGAGCACGTGCATTGAGCAAAGTCAGTAACTGACGATCAATGCTGTCAATACGCTCCCGTAAGGGTTTTAACGCTTCATCATCCACGCTCATTTTCGAATTCGCTCATAAAACTGACCAAGGCTTGAACGGCTTCCAACGAAACCGCGTTATAAATGCTGGCACGCATTCCACCAACACTTCTATGTCCTTTCAGGTTAAACATACCTCGTGCTTCCGCCTGCTTAACAAACTCACCGTCCAATGCGGAATCCGCTAAGGTAAATGGCACGTTCATGGTAGAGCGATTAGCCGATGCAACTGGCGAGCTGTAGAAATTACTATTTTCTATTGCACCGTATAGCAGGTTCGCTTTCACCTGATTGTGCTCGTCAATGGCGGCCACACCACCCTGCGCTTTGATCCACTTGAATACTAGTCCAGCCAAATACCAACCATAGGTAGGCGGCGTATTAATCATAGAATCGTTGTCTGCCTGTTGTGCATAGTCGAGAAATGTTGGCGTCATATCTCTGGCATTACCACACAGGTCTTTGCGCACAATAACTACGGTTAAACCTGCGGGACCAATATTTTTCTGTGCACCAGCATAAATCAGCGCAAAATTGTTCACATCCACTGGGCGCGACAAGATATCCGAGGACATATCAACGGCGATAGGCACGTTGCTTGAAGGGAAATTTTTAAACTGCACACCGCCGATGGTTTCATTGGAACAAATATGCAGCAGACGCGCATTATCGCTGAGTTGCCACGCACCTTGATCTGGTATGTGATCAAAATTCGAGTCTGCACTGGAGGCGGCAACGTTAACGTTACAGTACTTTTTCGCCTCTTTGATCGCTTTCTTGGACCATGCGCCAGTTTCAATAAAATCTATCGTATCGTCAGCTTGGGTCAAATTCATTGGAATACCCGCGAACTGGCCTGTTGCACCGCCCTGCAAAAACAGCACATGGTAGTCGTCGGAAACACCCATCAATTCACGCAAATCTGCTTCTGCTTGAGCCGCAATATCAACAAAAATCTTGCTGCGGTGACTCATTTCCATAACCGACATGCCGCTACTTTGGTAGTCAGTCATTTCTTCCGCGGCTTGCTTTAATACTGCTTCCGGTAACGATGCAGGTCCGGCAGAAAAGTTATACGTACGACCCAAGAGAACCTCCAGTTATTATTTATTTATCAGTAACTTATAGCAGACAGTCGTTGTAGCTGACTTGCCAAGTACATTGCAAATTTGGACCCTTTAAATGGTACAAAAGGCCACATCGAACGCGCTTATTCCGCGTCAGTTCCTGCCGTTTCATCGGTAGCAGCAACCTCACCGCCTTCACCTTCAGCGGGCGTTTCTAGGCTGCCTTCAGCAATACGTCCCACACTATTGAGTAGTTCGCCACCTTTAAGTTTGATTAAGCGCACGCCTTGAGTGTTCCGTCCGACAATAGATACTTCATCGCCGCCGGTTCTAACCAGCGTGCCCATGTTTGAAATCAACATCAGTTCATCGCCATTGAATACTTGAACAGCGCCAACAAGTTCGCCATTACGATCACTGGTCTGCATGGCAATAACACCCTGAGCACCGCGGCCGCGAATGGGGAAGTCTGTAATCAATGAGCGTTTACCGTAACCATTTTCACTTGCAGTTAACAGGTAGCCGTCCGCGTCTGGGATGATCAACGAAATTACTCGCTGGTCTTGGCCAAGCTTAATACCCCGCACACCCTTGGCTGTACGACCCATGGTTCTTACGTCAGTTTCTTTAAAGCGCGCCGCCTTTGCTGCATTGGAGCAAAGCATTATGTCGCAGCCACCGTTGGTTATGGCGGCGCCAACCAAGGTATTGCCTTCTTCTAGATCAATGGCAATTAGACCACTAGGGCGCGGACGCGAAAACTGCTCAAGCGGTGTCTTTTTCACGGTACCGTTTGCGGTAGCCATAAAGACAAAGTGATCCGCAGCGTAATCTTTAATTGGCAGAACCGCGGTAATGCGCTCATCGGCTGCCAACGATAGTAAATTGATCATTGGGCGACCCTTGGCACCACGACTGCCCTGCGGGATTTGGAATACCTTCAGCCAAAACACTTTGCCCATATCTGAGAAACACAGCAAAACGTCATGAGAATTAGCCACAATCAAGTGCTCGACAAAATCTTCATCTCTCACCGTAGTCGCAGCTTTACCACGACCACCGCGGCGCTGCGCTTGATACGTGTCCAGCGGTTGAGTCTTGCCGTAACCAAGGTGAGAAATAGTCACCACAAGCTCTTCTTCGTTAATTAGATCTTCAACAGACAAATCTTGATGACTGGTAACAATTTCCGTACGACGCTCATCACCATAAGTTGTGCGAATTTCCTCTAACTCACCGCGAATAACGGAAATCAGTCGCACATGAGAGCCTAGGATATCCAACAGATCAGCAATCTCATCGATAACACCCTGATAGTCTTCCATCAGTTTGTCTTGTTCCATTGCAGTTAACCGGTGCAAGCGAATCTCTAGAATAGCTTGCGCCTGCTCTTCAGTAAGGCGATACAGACCTTCGTTGAAACCAAAGTCTTCTGACAAACCTTCAGGTCTACATGCATCACTACCGACCCTTTCTAGCAGGTCAAATAATGCTGGCGCAGCCCAACGCTGTTCCATCAAGGTCACGCGCGCTTCCGCGGCGGATGGAGACTTTTTAATCAGCTCGATAACGGCGTCGATATTTGCCAAGGCAACCGCTTGCCCCTCCAAAATATGACCGCGCTGGCGCGCGCGACGCAGTAAATATAGCGTTCTGCGGGTTACAACTTCTTGCCTGTGCTGCAAGAAAGCTTCAAGCATTTCCTTGAGGTTAACCGTGCGGGGTTGGCCTTCAACAAGTGCCACGCAGTTAATACCAAACACAGATTGCAGCTGCGTTTGTGTATAAAGATTATTGAGGATAACTTCGCCAGATTCGCCCCGGCGCACCTCGATCACAACGCGCAAACCGTCTTTGTCGGACTCGTCGCGCAACTCTGTAATGCCATCGATACGCTTTTCTTTCACCAGCTCGGCAATTTTCTCAATGAGTCGAGACTTGTTCAGCTGATAAGGGATCTCCGTGATGATAATGCGCTCACGGCCATTCTTTTCTAACTCAACAGTGGCGCGACCACGCACATAAATACGGCCACGACCCGTGCGATACGCTTGCACAACCCCCGCCCGACCGTTAATGATTCCGCCCGTTGGGAAATCTGGCGCGGTGATGTAGTCCATCAAACCATCTACATCAATCTCTGGATTTTCCAACATGGCTAAGCACGCATTCACAACCTCGGTTAAATTGTGCGGTGGAATATTGGTTGCCATGCCTACAGCAATACCTGAACTACCATTGACCAACAAATTAGGTACGCGGGTAGGCAGCACCTCTGGCATAGTCAACGTGTCGTCGTAGTTGTTAACAAACTCGACTGTATCTTTGTCTAGATCGGCTAACAGGTCTGAAGCCATCTTCGACATACGCACTTCTGTGTAGCGCATTGCGGCAGGCGGATCCGCGTCTATTGAGCCGAAGTTGCCTTGACCGTCTACAAGCAAATAACGCATGGAGAAATCTTGAGCCATACGCACAATGGTGTCGTAGGCTGCGGTATCTCCGTGTGGGTGATACTTACCAATTACATCACCAACAACTCGCGCAGACTTAACGTAGGGTCTGTTATAAGTGTTGTTAAGCTCGCTCATGGCAAACAACACGCGCTTATGCACTGGCTTTAAACCATCGCGAATGTCCGGCAATGCACGCCCTACAATTACGCTCATAGCGTAATCTAAGTACGACTGGCGTAATTCATCTTCAATGTTTACAGGGACAATATCTCTAGAATCTGGAGGCGTAATTTCGGACATAAATGCGGCGCTATCAGCTTGGAAAATTAGCTGAAAATACTAACACATACGTCAACAAATGGGGCATTTGAAAGCGTCTTTTACGCCCCAATTCGGACTAAAAAAGACATTTGCCCAACACTACCTGAGACATTGCTAGCGGCCCCCGAGCGAGGCTGCAAAAACCGTGCTTATGACTCACGCAAAATACGACAACAACCTCAACTAGGCGGACTCAAAAACCACTTTCTGCGACATTTTCTGCCAATTTGCAGCTATTCCTTCCGTGCAGCGATGGCGGCGGCTAGAATACCGCCACAGCAAAACTGCAGCGCTGAAATTTAGGCTACTTTCAGTCAATGCGATTACGGAGTGTGATGACACATTATGGCTAACGCGCAAAATGTCGACCCTGAAGAAATAAGTAAGTTCAACGCACTGGCGAGTCGCTGGTGGGACCTCAATGGCGATTTCAAAGCCCTACATGACATCAACCCAAGCAGGTTGAACTATATCCAAGAGCGCACCGAGTTAGGTGACGGTCCAGTAATCGATGTTGGCTGCGGCGGCGGCATTCTTGCAGAATCACTAGCTGCAGCAGGCGCACAGACTACGGGCATTGATATGGCCACAAAGGCACTAGGTGTAGCTAAACTCCACGCTCTAGACAGCGAAATCCAAGTCAATTACGTTGAAACCACTGCTGAGGAATATGCGGCACTCAAACCTGCCCACTTCCGCACAGTGACCTGTTTAGAAATGCTCGAGCATGTGACCCACTACCCTGACACCATCAAGGCGTGTGCGGACTTAGCCCAACCCGGTGGAGATCTGTTTTTTTCCACCATCAATCGCAACCCAAAGGCATACCTGCTGTTGGTGTTGGGCGCCGAATACCTGCTCAACATCCTCCCCAAAGGAACCCATGAATATGCCAAATTCATTAAACCTTCGGAACTCGCTCAGGGGTTAAGAGACGCAGGTCTTGAGCTGGTGGAAATCAGGGGTATGAATTACAACCCGCTATCGCGTAATTGCCGCATTAGCAATGACACCGATGCCAATTACATAGTCCATGCAAGAAAACCCCAATGACACAACCCAATACAGAAAGTACTCACTTGAGCCATTACCCTGAATTGGAGGCAAAACAAAGTACTTGGCAGCACCAGTTTGAAAAAGGTGCACTGCAAAATCAGACAATCTTAGTCACAGGAGCTGGGGACGGCATTGGTCGCGCTACCGCGATGACTTATGCCAGTTTCGGGGCGAATGTCATTCTTTTGGGCCGCACTAGAAGCAAGTTAGAGAACGTATTTGACTGGATAGAAACCAATACAGAGACCTCCCCTGTAATAGTGCCCTGCGATTTAGAAAATCTGGACAGCGAAACTGTAGATAACTTAGCTGACTCTATTGCAGAGAATTTCGGCCAACTCGACGGTCTGGTACATAACGCATCACACCTTGGACCCAAAGTACCTATTGCACATTATCCAGCGGATGAGTGGCAAAAGGTTATGCAGATTAACGTTAACGCCGTGTTTATGCTGAATAAGGGATTGTTTGAGTTACTGGATAAAAGCGCTGACGCTTGTGTTATCCATACTTCCTCGAGTGTAGGCCGCCAAGGTAGAGCTTACTGGGGTGCTTATGCGGCATCCAAATTTGCGCTTGAAGGCCTTAGCCAGTTATTCGCTGACGAAACAGAAACCGCAGGGCGCATTGGTGTGTATAGCGTCAACCCGGGAGGCACTAGAACAGCCATGCGTAGGGAAGCCTACCCGCTGGAGGACCCTGCCATATTGCCAACGGCTGAAGATCACATGGAATTATATTTGGCCTTAATGTGCCCCCAAGATTGCGTCAGCGGTAATGTCGTGCACTTTACTACGGGGCAACAGCTGGACGCTCGAAATTGGCTTGAAAACAGCCAATAGCATGAGAACAAGGCACTGACTAGCTAACGCTTAGTCGAGGTTTTGCCACTTCTCCCGGCGCGATTACCAGCAGCACTCGCCTTACCCTGACTTCTAGCTTTTGCAACGGCGTCAAGCTTGCGCGTTGACCCAGCTCGATTGTCGGCGTTGTTCTTTTTAACCACCTTACCACCGGTTTTTTTCCCACCTTTGGTCGGCCCACTGTCTGCAGATTTAGCCGGGGTTTTAGCGCCCGTTTTAGCATAACTTTTACCTAAAACTGGGCGAGCCTTGAACGCGGGAGCGCGTGGAGATTTACTTCTAGCTGCCCCACTTTTCCCATTTCTCTCGTTCCAAACATCAAGCTCATCTGCGCCACCTTCGTCAAAATCTAAACCCTCAGATAATGACGCTGCCATGACTGAAGGGTCCACTTCTTTTTGCGCAGACTTAGGTGCGGTGAGTTTTGGATACGGAATCAAACAGCTACTTTTAGCCACCCGCGAACGCTTGAGCCTTTGCCCAGACTGTCCAGGGCGCGGCAAACCAAGCATTTTGTATAAAAGCTTAAGGTCTTCTTGTTGCAGCGACGCCCACTGGCCTACCGTCAGCCAAGAAGGTAGGACTACTGGTCCATAGCGAACCCGCTTTAGCCGACTAACCATGCAACCAGCACTTTCAAACAGGCGCCTAACCTCGCGGTTACGTCCTTCTGTTAGCGCCACATGATACCAAAAATTATTTTCGCTGCCGTTGTAATAACGGATATCCGAAAAACGCATCATCTGGCCTTCCAGCTCCACACCGGCCTTTAACTGAGCAATAGCTTTATCTTCAAGTTTTACGTTCACCCGAACAGCATACTCGCGATCCAATCCCGTAGAGGGGTGCATCATCCTATGTGCCAGCCCGCCGTCATTGGTGACTAACAATAAACCTGTAGTTTGTACATCTAAGCGCCCAACAGTAACCCAGCGACTGCCAGGAATTTTAGGTAGCTGGTCAAATATGGTGCCCCGTCCTTCTGGGTCCCGACGACTGCAGACCAACCCCCCGGCCTTGTTTAAAACGATCACCTGTGGAGTTAACCCCTGGTCAGAGGAGACCGGTTGCCCATCAATTTCAATCTGATCTGCACCGGTTACACGCTGCCCCAAATGCGCTGGTTCACCGTTGACAACAACTCTACCCGCGCTGATCCAAGATTCAATTTCCCTGCGCGAACCACGCCCGTGTGATGCCAGAACCTTTTGTAGCTTTTGCGCCTCCGGCTCTTCCTCAATCAACGCGCGGCGCGGACCTTCTCTATTCAAATAAGACCTCGAGCGGTCTCTTTCTTTTCTTTCTTCTCGGGTGCCAGATGGCGCCTTGCGCGAAAGAATTGTCTTGGGACCAGTGTTACCAATGGCTGGAGGTCTAGACTTAGTCATGAAAAAAGATGCCTATTTGAGGATCGGGATAAAAAGCAGCTACCAAACGAGTGCATCATTCGCTTTGCTCAGATTTTGGATTCGTGTCCAACTGAGATTCTTCATCAGTGACTTGCGTAAATGCCTCACTGGGCTCCGGGTCTGCGCTGCCCTGTGCTATTAAGTTTTGATTTTCATCCAACGTTTCTTCTTCAGTCGAATCAGTAACGTCAGCATCATCGGTAACTTCGCCCTGCACGAGATCACCAGTCTGCGACCCGGCACCTTCTGCATTGCCCTGTTCAACCTCTTCGCTGACAAGTGTAGGTTCAATCAGTGCGCGGATTTCATCTAGTGGGGGCAATTGGTCGAGATTGTTTAAATTGAAATAGTCTAAGAATGTTTTAGTAGTCCCATATAAAGATGGCCGACCAGGGGCCTCACGCTGACCAACAACACGTATCCAATCTCGCTCAAGTAGCGTTCGCATAATATTTTGACTTACGCCAACGCCGCGAATTTGCTCTATGTCCCCTCGGGTGACAGGCTGCTTGTAGGCTACTAATGCCAATGTCTCTAGTAAGGCTCGGGTATATCGGGGTGGCTTTTCTTCCCACAAGCGGCTTACCCAAGCACTTAAGTCTTGCCGTGCTTGATAGCGGTAACCACTGGCAACACGAATAAGTTCTACGCCGCGCTCGCTACAAGCTTCTTCCAAGGCGGCAAGTACATCGCGTATCTGTTTACGACCGTTTTCTTCTTGTAACTCACCATCGGCAAAGAGTTTAAATAAATTCTCTACAGTTAAAGGGCCTTCAGCGGCTAACAGCGCAGCTTCAACAATCTGTCCTACTTTTTCCTCGGCCAACATCTGCCCGTCAGACATCAGTCATTCTCCTTATCAGGTGGGGTGGAGGCATTATCACCAGCGCCTCTGTCTTCACTGCGCTCTTCAAAATCTTCTCCAATGCTCTCTACAGTATTTTGCTCTTGAGTAGCCGCAGCATCAGCGACCATTGGCACTACCTCGCCACCGTCTTCATCAGTAAAAACGGCTTCTTCGCTGTCTGCTTTTGGCCCGCCATATTGATCGTCATAAGACTCATCAAACTGCACGCCACCGTCTGTTCTAGCGGCACCAACCCGCACATGTATTGGTGCGAATGGTTCATTTTGTACAAAGTCTATTAACGACTCTCTAACCAATTCCATAATCGCCAAGAACGTAACCACCACCCCTAAGCGCCCTTCTTCAGCAATAAATAGCTCGTAAAAAGGAATAAATCCGTCACGTTCACTTACCGCTGACAAAATATTACCCATGCGCTCACGCACAGACAGCGGCTCGAACTTAACCTCATGCTTGGTAAACATCTCAGCACGGCGCAGCACATGGGACAGCGCGAAAAGCACATCGCGTAAATCCACATCAGGTTCCGCGTGCATCTTGACCAAATCTGGCTTGTTCGCAGCACTCGGAAAAACATCTCGCTCTAAACGCGGAATTTCATCCAGGTTCTCCGCCGCGGATTTTATTTGCTCGTATTCTTGTAAACGCCGGATTAATTCGGACCGAGGATCTTCCTCATCTTCAATGCTTTCAGGCCTGGGCAGCAACATACGAGATTTAATTTCTGCCAACATAGCCGCCATTAACAAATACTCGCCAGCTAACTCCAACTGCAAGGCTTGCATAAGTTCAATGTAGCTCATGTATTGAGCGGTAATAACAGACACCTGCACCTGCAAAATATCTAGGTTTTGGCGTCTAATCAGGTACAACAAAAGATCCAGTGGCCCTTCGAAGGTTTCTAAAAACACTTCCAAAGCCTCGGGTGGAATATAGAGGTCGGTTGGCACCTCAACGTAGGGCTGACCTGCCACCACAGCCACAGTATTTTCGTCAGCTTCACGAGCAGCATCTAAACGTTGTGCCACCTGAACCTCAGGTTCTTGAGCGTCTGTTTCAGCCACAGTGTCTTCCACGTTCGTATTAGTTGACATGACCTGCTCCTAACAACAGCACGTGCGGAGAGAGGCCTGCAATATTACTGGCGATAACTAATCCCCACAGCTTCCTTCACATCTTCCATAGTTTCACGAGCGATAATGCGCGCTTTTTCTGAACCTTCCTGAATAACTGCGTGAACTAGGTCCGCGTCTTCTTCAAATTGTTGGGCCCGATTACGAATCAAGTCTTGCTCTACGTTGATGCTATCTATTAACGGTTGTTTGCAATCGATACAGCCAATACTGCCAGCTCGGCAGCCCGCAGTACTCCAATCTAATACCTCTTGATTTGAATACACTTGGTGTAAAGCAAACACTGGGCAATTCCCAGGTTCGCCAGGATCGGTCAAACGCACACGCGCAGGGTCTGTTTGCATGGTGCGGATTTTTGCTTCTACCACGCCGGGCTCTTCTCGCAGCGCAATAATATTATTGTAGGATTTGGACATCTTCTCGCCGTCCAATCCGGGCATCTTGGCCTGTTCTGACAAAAGAGATTGGGGCTCCGGCAGAATAATTCGACCGCCGCCCTCCAAATAACCAAAAAGTCGCTCGGTATCACCTATAGAAAGGTTCTGCTGTTCAGAAAGCAGTGCTCTTGCCCGTTCAAGAGCTTCGGCATCACCGCGTTCCAAATACTCCCGGCGGAAACTCACATACAACTTAGCGGCTTTCTTACCCATTTTCTTCACAGCCGCTTCAGCCTGTTCCTCAAAGCCTGGTTCCCGTCCATAGATATGGTTAAAGCGCCGCGCCACTTCGCGGGTAAGTTCAACATGTGCCACCTGATCAGCACCAACCGGCACTCGACCCGCGCGATAAATCAAAATATCTGCCGCTTGCAGCAAGGGGTAACCCAAAAATCCATAGGTAGCTAAATCACGATCTTTCAGCTTTTGTTGCTGGTCCTTATAAGAAGGTACTCGTTCCAGCCATGAATTTGGCGTAATCATTGAGAGCATGAGGTGCAGTTCTGCATGCTCTGGCACTTTACTTTGCACAAAAATCGTCGCTGCGCCCGGGTTAACGCCAGCAGCTAGCCAATCTACTACCGTATCAAAAGTGAACTGATCGATATTTTCCGAATGTTCATAGTTGGTTGTCAGAGCGTGGTAGTCGGCTACAAAGAAGAAACACTCGTACTCATGTTGCAACCGCACCCAGTTATTAAGCACACCGTGGAGGTGGCCCAAATGTAGCCGCCCAGTAGGGCGCATTCCAGAGACAACCCTCTGATTCGAATCATTACTGCTCAAGCGAGCACCTTATCGTCAAAATTGACTGTGTAGTATAGATGACATGGCCTCCAATGGCAGGTATTTCCTACGTTGCAGGGGAATGAATCTACCGTGCTAGGCAAGCCCAATTGAGCAACACTGGAGGGCAAACTGAGTAACCAACCTGCCTGAGATTTCAGCCTTCGGCGCCAGTTAGCCCAACGCAAACCCTTCAGCTGAGAATGCCAAGCCCTTGGCGGGTTACCACAGGGTCGCCGTCAGACATATCAACAACGGTAGAGGTCTCTGCACCACAGGAACCGCCGTCCAAAATCACTTCTATGTCTCTGTGATTACCCAGCGTGTCAACAATTTCGTCGATATCAACTAAGTTGTCATCGGTATCTTCCAGCCGCAACGTCGCGGTAACCATGGGCTCGCCGAATACTTCGAGTAAACCTTGAGCAATGGGATGGTCAGGAACGCGCAAGCCGATCAGCTTCTTCTTCGGGTGCATCAAACGCTTGGGTACTTCTCGACTAGCCTGCAAAAGAAAAGTAAACGGCCCAGGCGTATTTCTCTTGAGCAGTCGGTAATCGGCATTTTCCACTTTGGCATAAGTGGACAGATCGCTCAGATCTCTACAAGCCAAACTGAACTGGTGGTTTTTATCCAAATTGCGCAAGGCAATGATCTTTTCCAGAGCTGCTTTGTCACCCATATGACAGGCGATGGCATAGGTGGTATCCGATGGATAAATAACCAACCCACCTTTATGCATAGCTTGCGCCGCAATCTTTAACAATCGACTTTGGGGGGTGGCGGGGTGAACGCGCAAATGTTGGGCCACGGCTTTTTGTCCTATGAAAAACTTACAGCAACAGTGTATTCCTTTATCATCGCCATTCCATACACCAGTCACAAAAGAACTTTCATGCAGCAGCTACTCGACTACCTGGCAATCATTGCCTTTGCCATTGTCTACTTCACCACTAAAGACATATTTTTAGCCACAGGCGTATTGATGGTAGGCGTTACGCTGCAAGTAATTGCTTACAAAGTGCTTGGCAAACCCATTGGCAATGAGCTTAAGATCACTTTCTGGGTGAGCATGGCATTGGGTGGTCTGACCCTACTCTTCAGAGATGAAGCTTTCATACAATGGAAGCCCAGTATTGTCAGCTGGGTCATCGCTTTGGCGCTTCTTGGTGCCCATTGGATTGCCAAAACTTTCTTGCTGAAGAAAGTCTTAGGCCATGCGCTACAGATACCAGACGAAAAATGGAAAGTACTCACATACGGCTGGGCCTTAGCATTTACCTTTTCCGGAATACTCAATTTATGGGTGGTAGAAAATTTCTCCATGGACACATGGGTGACATTCAAGCTATTCGGTCAAATGGGCATTAACTTTTTCTACATCATTGTCATGGTAGTTTATCTCGTCGCATCCGGAGCACTGAGCGAGGCTCAGCTCAACGAGGGGCAAGACCCTGATAAAAACGGCGACGAGGACGATAGCGCCATTGCAAATTCATCAGATGGATCAAACAAGTGACAGCACTCAGTGTTAACTTAAATAAAATTGCCCTGCTGCGGAACTCTCGCCTAGGCGATAGACCTAGTGTGGTGAATGCCGCCCGGCAAGCCATTGCACAAGGAGCACTTGGCATAACCGTACACCCCAGACCTGATCAACGACACATTCGTCCACAGGATGTGTACGATTTGGCACAGCTTCTGAAGGAAGAATACCCGCATATTGAGTTCAATATTGAAGGCAACCCCTTCGCAGGGCCTCGTGATAATGGCTACCCGGGTTTTGACGCACTGGTTGCTGCAACTCTGCCTCAACAGGTCACTCTTGTTCCAGACAATGACGACCAGCTAACCTCAGATCACGGCTGGGATCTAAGCCAAGACACAACTCAGCTGCAGGAAAAAATCACTTACTATCATTCATTGAGAGCTAGAGTCAGTTTGTTTATGGATCCGGTTGAAGAGCAGATCAGCGCAGCCCAAGAACACTGCGCTGATCGCATTGAATTTTATACCGGCCCCTACGCTGAAACCTATTGGGCAAACGGTCCAGCACACCCTGCCACCCAAGCTAGTTTTAACACCTATGCAGATGCGGCGAAAATAGCCATGGATATAGGTTTAGGCATTAACGCTGGTCATGATTTAGACCAAGCGAACTTGCCGCTCTTCGCAACCTTACCCGGACTACAAGAAGTCTCTATCGGCCACGCAATTATTTGCGAGTCACTACAATCAGGCTTTGAACCGACTATTCGCGCCTACGTAGATATACTCAATTAGTTAGGGCCGCCAGATCTAACAAAGAGCGCTAGGCTAGCTTTTGCGCGTATAGACTTGGTTGTCAGCATCTTTCGGTCAAGGCAAAATAAAGCGCTAATCAGGTATCCTAAGCTCATCAAGGAACAGGAGTTCTAGCAATGCAAAATACTTCCGCCAAAACCAGCTTGATGAGCTTCGTCTCTATCATCATCGCCACAACTATCATCTTGCTGAGTTTGCTACCAAGCAAGGTTACGGCTGCAGATAACCCGCAGGTAGTTTTAGTGACGACCCATGGAGAAATCCAAATTGAGCTTTTACCAAAGTTCTCGCCACGACATGTAAGCAACTTCCTTGCACTGATTGACGAAAATTTCTACGAAGGTTTGGTTTTTCATCGGGTGATCCCCAACTTCATGATTCAAGCCGGTGGCTATACCGAAAACCTCACATACAGACCCACAAATCGCAGCGTTGCCAATGAATCTTTTAACGGTCTAAAAAACCGAAAATATACAGTGGCCATGGCGCGCCTAGATCACCCGGATTCTGGTGATACGCAATTTTTTATTAATGTTGGGAATAATACCCACTTGGACGCTACGCCTGATGGACCCGGTTACACAGTATTTGGCCGTGTGGTAAGCGGGCGTGATGTGATTGAGAGCATAGAACTGGTGGACACCGGCATCAGCATGGGCATGGTTGCAGTTCCTGAAACACCAATTGTTATAACAAAAACCAGAAGGCTGTAATTTCCCGCACTAAAGCGTCCAATTCCTGTACAATCTTCCGCTCTTTTTACAGACCTAAGATTACTATGCGGACTTTTATCATCGCCCTAGCCAGCGCCCTTCTGCTGGCTTACATCGTCACCGAATTGTTTACTCGTATTTGGCCGGGCAATTCCCTAGCTCTTGCTGCACTGATGATCGTAGCACTACTTATCAACGGCCTTTTCAACGCAAAACTCAGCGAAAATAGTGGCCGCAATCAGCGCGGACGCAAGCCTCGTCGCGAAAATAACTCTCGCAATAACAAAGATACGCGCGGCAATAGAAATAACAACGAGCGTAAAGAACGTAACCCAAAAAATAACGATCGCAATGGCAACACTCAAGCTGATCGCAAAGGTAAGGGTAGGGATTCGAAAGCGGATAACCGTAATAGACCTGATGCTGCCGATAAAGAAGAAAGCAGCGAAGATCTATCACCAAGGCCTGATACCAGCAATCTGCCTACAGAAAACGGTTCCGTGAAATGGTTTAACCGAACCAAAGGCTATGGCTTTATTGTACGAGAATCCGGCGAAGAAATTTTTGTCCACCAGCGCTGCATCGTTACTACAGAGGAAGGCCAGCGGCCGAATCTGCGTGACGGACAAGAGGTCACCTTTGTTGTAGTAAACCACGACAAAGGTGTTCAGGCTGACCGGGTTACGCCCATCAACTAACCGACTTGGCGACTAAGCAATGAATATTAAGGCGCTATTGTCTCAGCGAATTGAGAGTGCCTTTGAGGCACTGGGGCTAGAAGGCCAGGCCATGTTACAAGCCGCTAGCCGTCCGGAGTTTGGTGACTACCAAGCCAATGGGGTAATGGCCGCGGCTAAACGCAGCCGACAAAACCCAAAAGAAGTGGCCGCTCAGGTCATAGCTCAAGTAGATCTAAAAGGCATCGCCAAAGATGTCAGCATCGCTGGACCTGGCTTTATCAACATTACTTTAGCTGAAGAATTTTTGGCCACCGCTTGTAATACCCAGCCTACCCAAACAGCCACCCCACAGACAGCAGTAGTAGACTACTCTGGGCCAAACCTAGCCAAAGAAATGCATATTGGACATATTCGCAGCACCATTATTGGTGACTGCATTGCTAGAGTTTTAGAGGCACAAGGGCACAAAGTTGTACGCCAAAATCATGTCGGCGATTGGGGCACCCAATTTGGCATGTTATTAACTTATTTGAATGAGACTGGCGAAAACTCAGACGCTCTGTCTGATATCGAAGACTTTTATCGCGCGGCAAAGCAACGCTTCGACGAAGACGAAGACTTTAAAAGTCGCAGCAGACAGGCAGTGGTCGCACTACAGGCTGGTGATCATGACGTCACCGCTCATTGGCACCGGTTCATTGATATGTCCATATCGCATTGTCAGCAACTGTATCAGCGCATGGGCGTTGAATTAACGCGCGAAGACATTAGAGGCGAGAGTTCATACAACGACGAACTCGCACCCATGATTGAGCTGTTAGCGAAAGCAAATTTGCTCACTGAATCAGACGGCGCTCAGTGCATTTTCTTGGACGAATTCAAAAACAAAGATGGCGACATTCTGCCATTGATCGTGCGCAAGTCTGATGGGGGCTACCTCTATGCAACCACTGATTTGGTTGCTCTGAAACATAGAACCCAAAATCTGGCTGCGGACCGCGTATTGTATTTCGTTGACGCCCGCCAATCTTTGCACTTTAAACAAATATTCGCCGCAGGCCGAGCTGCCGAATTAGTCTCTGAACATGTAGAACTCGCACACATGCAATTTGGCACCATGCTTGGCAAAGACAATAAGCCCTTCAAAACACGGCAAGGCGCTTTGATCAAACTCGCCGATTTGCTGGACGAGGCTATTGAACGCGCCCAGGTAGTGTTGACAGAAAAGCGCGGCGGCAAGCCTGAAGACATGGCCCACCTTGCCGAAGTCATTGGTATCGGCGCAGTAAAGTATGCCGACCTGTCGAAAAATCGCACCAGCGACTACGTTTTCGACTGGGATCAAATGCTCAGCTTTGAAGGCAACACATCTCCATACCTACAGTACGCCTATAGTCGTATTCAGAGTATTTTCAGCAAAAGCGAGATTGCACGAGATTCATTACCTGAACAAATAACCACGGTAGATGAAGCGGAGCGCCGCTTAGCTGTGGCCATTGCTGGCTTTGATGACATGCTCGACCTAGTAGCCAAAGAGGGTTACCCACACTACTTGTGCGGTTATCTATATGACCTTGCGGGTAGATTCACTCAGTTCTACGAGCAATGTCCCATACTCACCAGTTCAGACGAAGAAAAAATTCGCCGTCTAAGGCTAGCCGAGCAAAGTGGGGAAGTTTTGGCTAAAGGCCTAGAGCTATTGGGTATCGGTGTAGTTGAACGCATGTAACTTGGGGCATTTAGCCACCAAACCCATCCATGGGGATTAGCCAATGAGTTTCACCACCCTTATCAGCGCCAATGAACTGGCCAACCATGACCCAAAAAATCTACGCCTTATCGACTGCAGAGGCCGGCTTGGAAACCCAACTTGGGGGCAATTGGCATTTGCAGAAGGTCACATTGCCGGCGCTGTACATGCTGATATGGACTTACACCTTGCAGCTGCGCCAAACCAACATGGCAGGCATCCCCTACCCTCTCAACAAACATGGTTAGCGCAAGTACGCGCTTGGGGTATCGAAAACCAAGATCAAGTTGTTGTCTACGATGACGCTGGCGGCAGTTTCGCTGGCCGCGCATGGTGGATGCTGCGCTGGCTCGGTCATACAAATGTTGCAGTATTAGACGGTGGCCTGAGTCATTGGACACAAACCTTAACTGCAAGTGCGACAAAGCCCTATCCACCCAGCCAATACCAGGCCACTGCCCCCCTCACCAAACTGTCTTCAGTAGATAGCGTAAATTTCTTGAGCAATGAGCTACACAAGGCTACCCACTCAAGCAATGAGTATTTGATAGATGCACGTGCGCACGTGCGGTTTTCTGGGGAGCAAGAACCTATAGACCCAGTGGCAGGACACATTCCCGGAGCCATATGTCTACCCTTCAGTGACAACTTAAACGATCAGGGGTTATTCAAATCCCCGGATGAGCTAGCCCAGCGTTTTATGGCCTTAGGCTTAGACCCCGCCAACACAGACCTAGCTATCACAATGTATTGCGGGTCTGGAGTCACCGCCATACATAACATTTTGGCTATGCGTATTGCTGGATTTGGTGAGGCCTCGTTGTATGCAGACTCGTGGAGTGGCTGGATTACAGACGCTAACCGACCTGTTGCTACTGGCTCAGACTGATAATCATCAATGCCACAAAAACCCGCCTATCACCAAGAGTACATTGCCCCCGCCGCCCTTGATTGGCTTAGTGGTCAGCCTTATTCAAAACTATACGAAGATATCTATTACACCGCCGACGGCACGGATGAAGTGCACCGAATATATCTCAAGCCCAGTAACTTACTGGAGCGTGCAGATTTACCCGACTGCGTGAATATCGGCGAGCTGGGCTTTGGGAGCGGCCTAAATTTCGCCATCACAGCCAGTGAGCTTCTAAACAAAACAACAAAGCACCTGCATTTCATCAGTTTTGAGGCACACCCACTGGACTATGAGGCGTGGCAAAAAGTTGCCTTAACTCGTACAAAGATCCCCCTCTACCAAGCGTTAGCAGACAACCCACCACCGCTGCTTACCGGCTGGCACCGGCGTAGCTTTGCTAATGGGCGAGTACAACTGAGCGTCTATCATGGGCCTGCCTTGGAAGGTGTGAAAGATCTGGCACAGCGACAGCGCCAACCAATAGATACTTGGTTCCTGGATGGCTTTTCCCCACCCAAAAACCCCGAAATGTGGGATTTAGATATATTGTCGGCGCTAACAAGTACCTGTACACAAGGTACTACAATCTGTTCCTTCACCTCTGCCGGCGCAGTGCGACGAGGCTTAGAGTCGCTGGGATTTACTATGCGTAAAGTGGATCAACAGCCGGTCAAACGCTCTAGTTTAGCTGGGGTATTTGTTGCTACCGGGCGCGCGCGGCAAAGCACACCCAAACAAGTAAGTGTCTTTGGTGCAGGCATAGCCGGATGCGCTATTGCACGGCACCTTGCCGACCAAGGTGTCCACGTACAAATTTTTGACCCTAATGGTGTGGCCAGCGGTGGCTCTAAGATGGATGCCAGCGCATTACACTGCCGCCTACTGGGAGACAGCAGTCCCGGTGCAGAGTTTCGAGCCCGCGCCTTTCATTACGCGCGTAGTTACCATCACAACTTTCCAGGCTTTGCTGACACTGGCGCTGTGCAACTGGCCATGAACGACGGTGAGTTAAGCAAAATCCAGCGCATTGCCAAGGTTTATGCGCCAGACCCTAGTGCCGCAGAGAATTGGCTAACCTACTTAGACGAACAAACACTTACCGAGAAGTTCCAACTGGCGGGGTTAGGGGCGCTAGTATTTCCAAGCGCCGCTATCATTGATTTACCCCAACTTTGTCACGGCCTTATAGATCATTCACGAATCGAATTTATCAATCAAGACGGTATCGAAACAGACCAACGACCCTTTATCGTGGCATGTGCTGGAGCCAGTAAAAACTTCACCCATACTGAGAGCTTAGAAATCGGCGAAATGTACGGACAACTGGACTGGATAGCACCACAAGCTCCAATACCTATGCCCATAGTGGGCAACGGGTACGTCATCCCAGGCGCTAAAGAATGGACCGTAGGTAGCAGCTATGAATATGAGCCTTGGCCCTCTATCGAGGCCAGTACCAGTAACATCAACAAAAACCGGCGTTTTTTGGGCAACGGAAAAATGACTTCGCTGCGCCATAAACGAGCACCGCGCTGTGTGTCTAGTGACCGCGAACCAGTGGTAGGCAAGCTAAGCGAAACGGGATGGATTTCCACCGCTCATGGATCTATGGGTACAAGTTCCGCGCCAATGGCTGCCGCTATGATTAGCAGCCAGCTACTTGGATGGATACCACCCGTATCTAAACGGGTCGAAACAAGTTTAAGTCCCCAGCGATTTATTCCTCGGCAGGCGCGGCGCGGGGTAAAACATGTGGGGCCTAAACCGGACCCTGCCGAGTGACCGCACTGATAGACGGCTCTCTACGAAAAAATTTAGGCAAAAAAAACGCACCTAGAATAGGTGCGTTTTGGGGCGAAGTCTCTCTGCCCTAAAAGAAGTGTTTCTAGTTTAGAAGCAGTAGTTCTGCTCTAAAACCAGAACAGGTCTAACTCCCCTCAATCACACGAACGTTAATCACGCTCTCGATAGAACGAATGGCTTCTAACAACCCTTCGTCCGGCGCTTCAGAAAGATCGATCAGATTATAGGCCAGCTCATCACGACTCTTATTGAGCAAATCAATAACATTGATATTACGCTCCGCCAAAACTGCTGTCATTTGACCTAGCATTCCTGGCACATTGTGATTGCTCACGGCTAAACGATAACCACTAACAACATCCATACTTACTGATGGGAAATTTACAGAATTAACAATGCTGCCGGTTTCCATAAAGCGAACCAATTGATCTGCAGCCATTATCGCGCAGTTTTCTTCTGCTTCATCGGTACTCGCACCCAAGTGAGGGGTCAGCATAACTCGATCATGATCCAACAAACCCGGTACCGGGAAGTCAGCTACATAACGCCCTAAATGCCCACTTTCCAATGCCGCCGCCAATGCTTGTGAGTCAACAAT
Source organism: marine gamma proteobacterium HTCC2089 (assembly GCA_905182905.1). Taxonomy (GTDB): domain Bacteria; phylum Pseudomonadota; class Gammaproteobacteria; order Pseudomonadales; family Azotimanducaceae; genus UBA4421. The sequence goes on from CAJJDH010000098.1 coordinate 20,345, forward strand.
CGGCTGACGAGCAAAGTTCAATAAAACACTACCTGGCTTGAACGCTTTCAGTGCTTCCTCATTAATCATACCTTGCGTGGCAGGCAGCAATGGCACGTGCACGCTGACATAATCTGCTTTGGCAAAAAGGCTTGGCAGATTTTGCATGCGCTCTACTTGTGACGGTATGCGCCACGCAGCATCTACAGATAAAGCGGGATCGTAACCTAGAACATTCATCCCCAAATCTAAGCCAGCTCTAGCGACCATGGAGCCGATAGCGCCAAGGCCAACAACGCCCAAAGTCTTGCCGACCAACTCACGTCCTTTAAATCTCTTTTTTTCTGCTTCTACCAACTTGTTCAGTTCAGCTTCATCGCTAACGTTGGCTAGGGAACGCACATAGGCAATACCGCCAAATACGTCTCTAGAGGCCAGCAACAATGCAGTTATAACCAACTCTTTAACCGAGTTAGCGTTGGCGCCAGGCGTATTAAAAACAACAATACCTTTCTCGCTACAAGCATCAACCGGCACATTATTAGTACCAGCACCTGCACGAGCTACAGCTCTAAGGCCTGGATTAAGATCTGGGGCTGCCAGTTTATGACTGCGAATCAGCAATGCGTCAGGAGACTCATGCTCCGCATTGACTTCATAACCACTGGTTGGAAATCGCTCTAGGCCAATTGGCGCGATAGCGTTATAAGTTCTAATTTTATACATAATTTCTAAGCCGAAAATGAAGCAGGCACGTTAGGCAACCCGCAGGGTCAAGTCAAGGAGCGTGCTTCATGATTCGATGAATTTCTTCAAGCCATGACGGTTGAAGGAGGATTTGAGCAGTCGTATCAATTTGACCTCAAGCCCTTAGACAATTGATATTGCGGGTTTGCAGTCTACTTTGCTACAGCCTCTAGCTCGGCTACCAACATCTCACTCGCCTTTAAGTTCGCGATACCGTTGAGGGCTTGGCGGTAACCCACTTCTTGGGCACGCAGATTTTCTAAGCTGGCTAGCAGCTGCTGAGTGTCGAGATCTTCCTCTGCCACCACCTCGCTCAACCCCTGCCGTCTTGCGTATTCGGCATTAGCTAGTTGATCCCCTCGGGAGGCAGCGCCAGACAATGGCACTAAAAGGGTAAGCTTCTTTAAGGCCCACAGTTCAAACAGAGCATTTGCACCAGCCCTGGATACCACAATATTTGCCGCAGCCAGAATATCGCCCCAACCGGCGTCCACATACTCCAACTCCAAATAACCTTCTTGTTCTAAGCCTTCGGCCTTACCTGGACCACAGACATGAACTACAAAATAGCTAGCACACAACTCAGGCAATGCTTGCCTAATCATCGCGTTTAGTTTCTCTGCACCCAAACTGCCCCCAGTGACCAACAAAATATCGCGATCATCGCTAACGCCCAAATAACGCTTACCTGATTCGGCATCACCTAAAAGAAGGTCATCGCGTATAGGCGTACCTGTATTGACAACGCGCCCCTTAAAACCTGCAAATTGAGTATCGGCAAAACTTGAACAAAGAGTTGAGACAAAAGGCATGACCAGCCTATTGGCCAACCCGGGAGTCAAATCTGACTCGTGGGCGAGCACTGGGATTCTTAACAACCAACCGGCAAACACCAGTGGAAAAGAGACAAAACCGCCTTTGGAAAAAATAACATTGGGTCGGATACGTCTGAGCAGAAACACCGACTGCACAACACCGAGTACAATACGTAAAACATCGGTGAAGTTTTGCCACGAAAAATAACGGCGCAACTTACCCGCAGCCACGCCATGAAAAGTAATAGCCAGATCACCCAATAACTTTTCTTCTAGGCCGCTATGGGTACCTACAAAATGCACTTGCCACTGCCGTTCGATCAATCTTTGCGCTACTGGCAATGCAGGCAATACATGCCCGGCGCTACCACCGCCTACAATTACAATGGTCTTTGGATCTGTTTTTATATTTAGACTCATGCGTGATCTTTAATTTTGCGTCGCCACCCTGTCACCAGAGTTAGGCCAAATATCAGTGTCTGCATACTAACCCGTAAATTAGTAACCTAAGACTTCTTTTAGCAATGGAATAGTCAACATACGCTTATGCTGAAGTGTGGCGTGATCCAATTTTTCCAAGTCTTCTAATAAAACCTGAAGCTGACGCGGGCCGCGACGCAGCCAATATTCCAAAACGCTTTCGGATAAATGATAGCCGCGCTCCTCCGCCCGCAAGCGCAAAACTCGAGCCTTGCCGCTGTCGTCCAATGGCACAATTTGGTAATGACTCAATGATCGCATCCTAGAATTCAAATCAGCCAGATCAAAGTTTTCGACTAAAGCAGATTGGTTATGCGTAATAAGTAGCGTTCCTGCAACAGCCAGCACATGATTATAAAGGGCCATCAGTAGTTCTTCGCCAAGAGCATTGGATTTAAGTTCTTGAGCATCATCCACTGCGACCAGTACTCTGCCTTTGGCAAGCCCATCTGATGAGGACTCTAAAGCTTGGCGAAACCCTTGCTGCAAAGCCAGCTCGCCAGCACTGGCTAGCTCGGCACAATTGATAAAGAAACAGTTTTCACCCTGCTCTTGTCCCGCGCTATAGCGACCTTGTAATAAGTGACTGCGTCCACTGGATACTTCACCATAAATCCACATGCCAGAAAATTCAGCAACAGGACTATTGAGATTTTTCACCAACTCAACATTGTTGCCCACAACAAAGTTGCCCAACCTTGGCTGGTGCGGTGCGTCAATAGACAGTACATCTTGGTCTAACAATTCAGTAGTCGCCTTCATCTGATTTAGCTTCGCCGCCCACAACTCGCGCCTCACGCAACTTTTTAAACGCAAGCGCTTTTGCCGATCTATTTACCCAAACCACGACGTAATGCACACCCGAAACTGCGCTGAGTACAGCAAGCAAATAGATACCAAAATCATCAACAGCACTTTGAGCATAGCCCCCTGCCACACCGATGGGTAATTGGCTGGCCATTAGTAATGATAAGACCAGCATTTGCATGGCGGTATTAGCCTTACTCACCAAACTCGGTTGTACCTTGATATGACCAATAATAACTCGGTAGGCGGTGCCACCTATGAGCAAGACCATATCTCTACCTAAGGTCAGGATGACAAGCCATAACGGAATCAGATTTTGCAGCGCAAATACAATAAATACAGCTGCCACTAAAAATTTGTCTGCCAGGGGGTCAAGCAATCTGCCCAAATCAGTTGTCCAGTGATAGCGCCGCGCCAAGGCACCATCTAAGGCATCAGAGAAGCTGGCCATTAGCATAAGTGCAAATGCCAGAAGGGTTTGCCCGTGCCACAAAAACCAACTCGTGGGGAAGACCAGTATGATACGAATCACTGTAACGATATTGGGCAAATGCCGCATGACCAATTATCCCTGCCAACTCATCAATGGCTTGGCATCAATCAGACTGATATTGGTGAGCCTACCTTCCATGGCAAGTAAGGTTACCAATCTATCAACGGGGGCCGAAGAACGGACTTGAAGCGAGATTACGTCTCCTCGCAAAGCCAAAACATTGACCTGCTCGACAAACTCGAAGCCGCGTAAATAGGCAACAAGATCCGAGTAGTTTTGTAAACTGTTGAGTCCACTCACACTGATCTCGTGACTGCGTGAAGTACGGCCAAAAATCGCGTACTCCTCAGCCAAGCGGGTGGCACCCATATCTACCGCCACTCGCGCCACTTCATCTATTTTCTGTGCTTGCACTCCGCGAACCCCGGCAACCACAAACTTATCGGCATTTAGACTGCCCATAACCACATCGCCAGTTTGAGCCTTCATTAACTGCCACTCTCCACTGTACAAACGCTCGCCCAAGATTTCCTGCACTCTAAACCTACCAATCAAATACTGTGCTGCCTCATACCTTGAAGAGGCGTTATCGAGTGCATCTGTAAACTTGCCCCAGATATCACTTACCGAAACTAAAATACTGTCGTCCAGATCCATCAACGGTAACGCCACAGGCAGCCCTCGCAAATCAGCTTGCAACATTATTTCTTGAATCAGAGGGTTGCTGTCATCCGCGCCTAGAATACTTCTTTGTGTAGGTTCATCCACTACCACCCATGCCACTGTTTGTGGCCGTTTAGTCCACCAAATGGGTAATCCGGCTTGCCGCACCAATGCGAGAATCGTATTAGGTTGAAAGGTAAATCGGATACTCAGCATCTGGCCTGACTGATCACGCCCAGGACTGCGCAGGTAGTCAAATGTACTGTAGTAGCGATCGGGCGAAGAAAGCGCCGTGTTTATCAAAGCAGATCTAGGGATGGAGGCTAAACCGGTCAGTCGAGAAAGCACCGTCAACAACGCGTCCCGCGCGGCTACCCGTCTTTTTTCACTACTTTGATCTAAGATAGGTTGATCGACACTGTACAACCATTTGTCGGTGCCTTCTGCAGCGCCAGCAAACGGCATGCTAGTAATAAGTAGCAGACAAACGCACGCAGCTTCGATGGTGTTACGAAGCGGCTTAATTCTAAGACCTAGGACTTCTATCAACGTCATGCAGTAATTTGGAGCGGCTATAGAGGCTCCCAGTGTAACGAAATTCAGCCGTTGGTAGAATATTTCTACGTGCTATATGGTCTGAGTTGGCAAGTACTTTTGCCAGAACACTGGGCAAGCGAGTTGTCTATTGTCTAGGGAGTTGTCTAGGAAGTTGTCTCAGAAGTAAAAAGGGTTAAACCCAAGGGCTGGTCTACAATAAATAGCGCGGAGTCAGATTATGGCGACAATCGATGAGGGCCTTGCCCAACGAATACGCGAAACTCTATTTGAGTTAGCGGACTTTGCTGACATCAGTGAACGAAAAATGTTTGGTAGTCTAGTGTTTATGGTCAACGGCCACATGACCTGTGGCGCCGGCGACGAAGGAATGATGCTCCGCGTGGGCGCGGATCGTTATGTTGATGCGCTAAAACACCCCCACGCTGAGGAAATGGATTTCACTGGGCGACCTATAACAGGTTTTTTATATATCACTGCGCAGGGTACCGAAACTGATGAAGACCTAACCTATTGGCTGGACTTAAGTTTGGGTTTCATTTTGGCGCAACCGCCCAAATAACACTGATAAATTAACCCCACAAAGCCCTGCGGAATTTATTAAACGGCAAATAATCCTGTACACTGCACGCCTCGCATCAAGACTAAGGGAACAAAGGTGCCGCAACCTCCGACAACAGATGATCAACCCAATAACACTGGCCTGACCTATAAAGAAGCTGGGGTAGATATTGAGGCCGGTGCAGAACTGATCAGACGTATCGGCCCTGCTGCTAAAGCAACTAGACGCCCTGAACTTTTGGGTGGACTCGGCGGTTTTGCAGCCATGGCAGAAATGCCCGCCGGTTATACCCAGCCTGTTATTGTCACCGGTACTGACGGTGTAGGTACTAAACTCAAATTAGCCATTGATTACGCACGCCATGACGGTGTGGGCCAAGACCTTGTCGCCATGTGTGTCAATGATGTTCTGGTCACTGGTGCAGAGGCGTTTTTATTTCTCGACTACTACGCCACCGGCCGCCTAGATGTAGATGTTGCCGAACGGGTTATTAAGGGTATTGCCCACGGCTGTGAATTGGCTGGCTGCGCCCTTGCTGGTGGTGAAACTGCAGAGATGCCCGGCTTCTACAGCGACGGCGAATACGACCTTGCAGGCTTTTGCGTTGGTGTTGTAGAAAAAGCAAAGATCATAGATGGCAGCAAAATCGCAGCCGGTGACACCATCATTGGACTACCCAGCAGCGGCCCGCACAGTAACGGCTACTCATTGATCCGCAAGGTGATCGAACGTCAGGATATGATTCCTAACGATGACCTTTTAGATGACTTACTTGCACCCACAAGAATTTACGTAAAGAGCGTAAGACACCTGCTAAAACAGGTAGACGTACATGGCATGGTGCACATCACCGGCGGCGGTTTCTTTGAAAACATTCCCAGAGTGTTTAGCGATCCAAATCACGGTGCGCTATTAGACTTAGATAGTTGGCAGCAGCCAGAGGTTTTTTCATGGCTACAGCAAGCGGGCAATATCAGTAATGATGAAATGATGAGTACGTTTAACTGTGGACTTGGCATGTTGTTGCTAGTCGCTGAAGCAGATGTAGAACAAACCCTGCAGACATTGAAAGAACAAGGCGAACACCCAGTTACAGTAGGCCAGGTGGTAGAGGGTGATGTTGCAGTGGCCAAAGGCCAAATACTGGTTCGATAACTATTTGCTAAGCGCTACAAATTCTCATGTACAAACGTATGCTATTGGTTTGAGCTAGCGGGCAGCTAGCTCGCAGCAAACCTTCATATACGCAGCAAGGCCAACCTTTAACTCGCTCCCAGCAAGGGCAATTAAGGCTTGGGCAGGGTTACCCCTGTTTGACCCTGATACTTTCCGCCGCGATCCTTGTAAGTTGTTTGACACCGTTCATCCGACTGAAAAAACAACATCTGGGCGACACCCTCATTGGCATAGATCTTCGCAGGCAAAGTTGTTGTATTAGAAAATTCCAATGTTACGTGGCCTTCCCACTCAGGCTCTAATGGCGTCACATTGACAATTATTCCGCACCTCGCATAGGTCGACTTACCCAAACAAATTGTTAGCACGTCTTCGGGGATACGAAAGTACTCAACGGTACTAGCCAACGCAAATGAGTTCGGCGGAATAACACAGACATCGCCTTCCACATCAACAAAACTTCTTTCATCAAAGGCTTTAGGGTCAACGGTGGCTGAATGAATGTTGGTGAACACTTTGAACTGGGGACCACAACGCACATCGTAGCCGTAGCTAGAAGTACCGTAAGAGATAACCTTATTGCCATCGTGGGTTTTAATCTGGCCGGCCTCGAAGGGTTCAATCATGCCTTTTTTTGCTTGTTCTACAATCCAGCGGTCAGCTTTAATGCTCATACTTTGTGTCTCTTCATCTCTTTAATGCAAAATCTATAGATCATTGCGCTAGTGGTAACATCTCTGGACTTTAGTCATCAACCATAGTGATAGTCGGCGTAGTACCTTGGTTACCCCATAACCGCGCCGCCATGTTACGCGCTGCGTCTCGATAAAGCTCACTAATGATGCTGTCAGGTTCTGCTTTTACCGTTGGGTGACCGCCATCGGCTTGTTCTCGAATAGACATTGCCAGCGGCAATTGCCCCAGCAACGGCACGCCTAAGTCTTGCGCAACACGTTTGCCTCCATCTTCACCAAACAAATGGCTGAGGTGACCACAGTTATCGCACTGATGAACACTCATGTTTTCCAAAATGCCTAGTACTGGAATATCAACTTTGGCAAACATTTCTATACCCTTAAGAGCATCGAGTAATGCAATGTCTTGAGGTGTAGTGACAATCACCGCACCAGCAACGGGCGCTTTCTGCGACAGGGTTAACTGAATATCACCTGTACCCGGTGGCATATCTACAATCAGGTAATCTAAATCTCCCCACAGCGTCTGGCCCAAAATTTGCTGCAATGCGCCGCTGGCCATTGGACCGCGCCAAACCATGGGCGTTTTATCCGTAATCATAAAACTCATCGACATAGCTTTAAGACCATGTGCTCGAATTGGCTCAAAAAATTTGCCATCTTTAATATCTGGGCGGCGACCTTCGGCAACGCCGAGCATCATCCCCTGGCTAGGGCCGTAAATGTCTGCATCCAAAAGACCCACTTTTGCACCTTCAGCATCCAACGCTAGAGCGAGGTTTACAGCGGTGGTTGATTTACCCACCCCACCTTTGCCGCTGCTAACTAAAACCACATTCTTAACCTGCCCAAAGCCGCGGCCAGGAGTGGCAGAAAAGCCAATATCTAGCTCAATGTCATCCACACCCAGAAAGGTGGACAACTGCTTAGTCAACTGAGTCTGCATGCCAGCTGCTGGATAACCAAGGGTCACGGAAATACGCTTACCAGAGGACAACACTCGTGCGCCTAAGGACTGCCAAGTCTGGCCCAAATAGGGATCTATAAATTCTTCAACCTTCATCGATGTCTAACATCCAAATAAAACAAGGCGCATAGTGTAAGCCCATTTAATGTAATTTGGCTTTATTCTTCTTGTGGGCAATGTATATTGCTCCGATCTTAATGCTGTCGATCATTTCCGCAGCATTCAATGCTCTACGGTACTCATAGGCCAAACATGTCACGTCGAATTTTAGTTACTAGCGCCCTCCCAAATGCCAACGGTCCAATCCACCTTGGCCACATGCTCGAACATGTTCAAACCGATATCTGGGTGCGCTTCCAGCGCATGCGTGGCAATCAAACTGTCTATGTGTGCGCAGACGACACCCACGGTACGGCCACAATGATTAAGGCCGAAGAGGAGTCTGTAACACCCGAGGTATTGGTTGAGGGGATCCGGCAATTACATATAAAGGACTTTCAGGGCTTTTTGATTAGTCATGACAACTATCACTCAACCCATAGTGAGGAAAATCAGCATTTCTCATCTCTGATTTACAATCGCCTGCAAGAAAAAGGGCTGATCTTTACTAAAGAGGTAGAGCAACTTTACGACTCAGAGAAAGGCCTATTTTTGGCAGACCGTTTTGTCGTTGGTGGTTGCCCCAAGTGCAAGGTGGAAGGTCAATACGGGGATAACTGCGAAGCCTGCGGCGCTACCTATGACGCTACAGACCTTATAGAACCTAAATCTATTTATTCTGGCGCCACACCAGAGCTGCGTGCTTCAACACATTACTTCTTTGATTTAGCCAGCTATACCCAATTTCTCAAAGACTGGACACGCACCAACGCGGTTCAACCTGAAATAGCCAACAAACTAAGTGAATGGTTGGACGACGGCCTGCGTGCTTGGGATATCTCAAGAGACGCACCCTATTTTGGCTTTACTATTCCGGGCACCACGGACAAGTACTTTTACGTTTGGATGGACGCGCCAATTGGCTATATGGCCAGTTTTCAGAACTACTGTAACGCGCAAAACGATCCTAACTTGCAGTTCGACGATTTCTGGAAAGCAGATTCCAGCGCCGAGGTGCACCATTTTATTGGCAAAGATATCGTTAACTTCCATGCATTATTCTGGCCCGCAGTTTTAGATGGCGCAGACTTCCGCACACCAACCAAAGTTCACGCACACGGCTTTGTCACCGTGGACGGCACTAAGATGTCAAAGTCCCGGGGCACCTTTATCCTCGCAGAAAAGTACTTAGAACATCTAAATCCCGAATACCTGCGTTACTACTACGCAGCAAAGCTCAACAGCTCTGTAGACGACTTAGACATCAACCTAGAAGATTTTGTTCTGCGGGTAAATTCTGACCTCGTGGGTAAGGTCATCAATATCGCCAGTCGCACCGCAGGATTCCTCGTGAAAAATTTCGACGGCAGCATGGCTGCGGAAGTGGACGATAGCGAGTTGATGGCAAAATTCAGTACTCAAGCTGAAAATATTGCTGGCCTTTATGAAGATGGCGAGTTCAGCAAAGCGGTGCGAGAAATCACCGGACTTGCAGATTTAGCCAATCAATACATTGCCCACCACGAACCTTGGGCAATGGTTAAGAACCCTGAACAGCATGACAAAGTGCAGCTGGTGTGCAGCCAAGCGATAAATATGTTCCGCTTCTTAGCTATTTTTCTTAAGCCTATTTTGCCAGCGACGGCAGAAAAAGCTGAGGAGTTTCTTGGCGTACCACCGCTTACATGGGCAGACTGTGACCATCTGCTTAGCGGTCACAAGATCAATAAATTCAAACCAATGTTGCAACGCATTGAAGCAAAAACAGTCGCGCAATTAGTCGAAGCTTCAGCGGAACCTGCAGAGCAAGCAGATGGTAAAAAACCTGCCGCGAAGAACAAGCCGCAAAAATCTTCCAAGCAAAAGGGCGACAGTTCAGACAGTGAATATATCGACATAAATGACTTCAACAAAGTAAGCCTCAAGGTAGCTAAGATTATCTCCGCAGAACCGGTAGAGGGCGCAGATAAACTACTCCAGCTCACCTTAGATGTTGGCGATCATCAACGATCAGTATTCTCAGGCATTAAAGAAGCCTACAACCCAGAAGATCTGGTCGGCAGATTAACCATTGTGGTCGTTAATCTTGCACCCAGAAAAATGCGCTTTGGCGTCTCCGAGGGAATGGTATTAGCTGCGGGACCCGGCGGCGCAGATATTTTCCTCCTATCTCCTGACAGCGGTGCAACACCCGGCATGGATGTTAAGTAATGCTACGCGCAACCTTTACAGTGATCACGGTTTGGATAGCTCGCCTATCCACTACACTGTGCTAGTCAGAGCTGGCAAATATTGTACGCGGAAAATCCGCGTCAAAGCTGCCTCGTTGCGAGTTGTGAGGAGGTAGCGTATGACTGAACTGGGTGTAATTCTCATCGGCGCTCTATTGGTCAATAATTTCGTCTTAGCGCAGTTCTTGGGCCTGTGTCCGTTCATGGGCATCACCAAAAGTTATGACACCGCCTTTGCCACAGGTCTGGCCACGACATTCGTACTCGCACTAGCAGCCGTTATCTCCCACCTGATTTACCATGGCATTTTAGTGCCGCTTGAGCTGACCTATCTAAACATCATTTTATTTATTGTGGTGATCGCAGGCCTAGTTCAGTTGATCCAAGTTTATCTCCACGCCACCTCTCCGGTACTACATCAGTTACTGGGCATTTACCTACCACTTATTACCAGCAATTGCGCCGTGTTGGGTGTGACCTTATTGGCAATCAACCAAGATCTCACATTGCTACAAACCTTAACCTTCGCCATTGGCGCAGCAGCAGGTTTCACTTTAGTAATGGTGTTGTTTGGCGCTCTGCGCGAACAGCTGCAACAGGCAAGCATACCCAAAGCCTTCGACGGCACACCTATAGCCTTAGTCAGCGCAGGACTTATGAGCCTTGCGTTTATGGGCTTCCAAGGTATTGGTAGCTGATGTTCGGTCCGCTACTCATTGTTTGCGCTTTAGTGATTTTCGCTGCGGGTGTGCTGTGGATTCGCAGCAATGTGACCAAAGACGAAGACAGTTTGATTGAGACAATCGATGCACTGCTGCCGCAAACTCAATGTGCCCAATGTGGCTACCCTGGTTGCCGCCCCTACGCCAGTGCCGTTGCCGAGGGCGTTCCAATAGACTTATGTCCTCCTGGTGGACAAGAACTAGTGATTGCGCTGAGTGATCTAATGGGTGTTGATATTCCTGAGCAAACTGTCGACGAACCGGCGGCCCTAGTTGCGGTCATTGATGAAACCCAGTGCATTGGCTGTACCTTGTGCCTGCCACCCTGCCCGGTAGATGCAATCATTGGCGCTCAAGGATTCATGCACACGGTTCTGAGCAAAGATTGTACCGGTTGCGAACTGTGTATAGCCCCATGCCCGGTGGATTGCATCAGCCTTGTCCCAGCCGCTAAAACTGTGCCGCAAACACCAGCGTTTCAACTTCACGGCAAGGGTTGTATTAATTGTGGCCAATGCGCGCCAGCCTGCCCCAAAGATCTGCTACCGGACCAACTACTGAAACTTGGCAAAGGGCAACTCTGGGAACAAGCCGGTGCACTGAACCTACAAGATTGTATCGAATGTAGTTTATGTGACAGCGTTTGTCCCAGCGAAATCAATTTGGCGCAATTTTTTGCCCATGGCAAATCTATTGAGAACAAACGGCTTGCAGAAGATGCAGAGAAACTGCGCATCTTAAATCGCTTCGGAAATCATCAGCGCAGATTACAAGCTAAAGAAAATGATGTTAGCCAGCGTCGACAACAACGCATGAATGAACGCTTGCAAAAGCTTCAACAAGGCAAGGCTCAATGAGAGCGCGCACGATCATCAAAACACCTAATGTAATGGGTTGGGTTTTAGTCGCACTGTTACCCGGGCTGGCGGGTATGACCTACTATTTCGGCCTCGGGATATTGTGGAACCTATTTTTCTTATCAGCCCTTTGTCTTGTCACAGAGTTCGCAGTTATCGCCCTTAGAAATGGCTCGCTTGCTAGCAACCTACTAAAGACCCCGCTGAAAAATTGCCTTGGTGACGGCACTACCCTACTGGCGGCCTGGCTCATTGCCATTTGCCTGCCGCCCTTTGTCTCAATTCAAATCTTAGCGGTTGCAGCACTTGCCTCCATTGGCCTGGCAAAACACGCCTACGGCGGCCTCGGTAACAATATCTTTAACCCGGCGATGGTCGGCTACGCGGTAATATTACTCTCCTTCCCCCAAGCCTTGGCAGCGTGGCCGGCCCTAGGTGGCGCAGAAAGTCTTACTACAGATACTTTGAGCGGCGCAACCTACCTTTCTGAATTTCGTTATCGCGAAGCAATGACCGTCGATGAATTCTTAATCAACAACCCACAAGTTATTCACCAACAAATCATAGCTGCGCTATTTTTGCTCGGAGGCCTCGGCTTAATTTACCTAAAAATTATCAGCTGGCGCATTCCATTGACCCTACTCATTACTGTGGGTGTACTGGCCAGCGTTACCTACGATCAGGGCTCAACTCAAAGCTTGGGTTCAGCTTGGTTTCATTGGACCACCGGCGGCACTGTCGCAGCAGCTTTTTTTGTCGCTACAGATCCAGTAACCCACCCCAGCCGTCATAGCCATCAAGTGATCTTTGCCATCAGTATAGGAATACTACTGTTTGTAATTCGCACCCAAGGCAACTTGCCGGACGGTATCGCTTTTGCCGTATTGCTCGCAAATTGCGCAACCCCGCTGCTTAACAGAATCCACCGTCAGCGAGCAAGCCAGCGTGTATAGAACTGTTGCAGCACTCATACTGATCGGCGCAGCTTGTGGCACTTTGCTCTACGGCATCAATGCACAAACCTATGGCGAGATCGAAAAAAACAGAACGCAGAAAGCGCGTGAGATTATGCGCAGTCTGCTTAAACAGCCATTACCCGACAAAATCCAATGGGTAGAAGGAATCAGCGGTTCATGCACTCAAGGCTACTTTCTCAAACGCATTGAAAACGGCTATTCCGGACCTATCAATTTCTTCGCACTCTACCAACAAGATGCTTCAAGTGAGGGCGTTAGCAACCCAGAACGTCTTAGCCTTAGAGTCACGCGTCACCAAGAAACTCCAGGCATAGGTGATTTTATTGACCACGAGAGAGACAGTTACCTACCTGACCAAGATGGACAATCTGTCGCACAATGGCAGGAACTGGACAATATTGTTGGCGCAACCATTACCCATCGGGCCATAAAGAAGGCCGCTCAGAACATTCAACTGGCAGTTAAATACCACCAAGAGCAATACGCCTGTGTCGAATAATGACTTCAGCCGCGGGGCAATAGAGAACAACCCAGCTTGGGCCCAGCTGCTTGGGTTATGCCCGTTGCTGGCAGTGAGCAACAGTGTTGCCAACGCGGTGGGTTTGGCCTTGGCGAGCGGATTTGTACTGCTCGGTGCCAACACTAGCATTTCGCTGCTTAGAAAAATCATTCCCGACGTAGCGCGCCTACCTTGCTTCGTACTCATTATTGCCACCTTCACTACCGTGGCGGTAATGGTACTGGAAGCTTATGCCTTTGATATGTTCACCCGTATAGCACTATTCGTACAAATCATTGTCACTAACTGCATGATTTTAGGCAGAGCTGAAGCCTTCGCTAGCCGGCAACCGGTTAGCCGAGCAGTCTTTGATGCCCTAGGTACCGCGGTGGGTTTTACCATTGCATTACTTGCCCTAGGCACCGTCAGAGAAATACTCGGCAACGGTACAGTGCTTGCCGACATGGACTTGCTTATCGGTGACACGGCGGCTAACTGGCAACTCACTATTTTCACGTCGCCACCATTGCCCTTGGCGCTATATCCACCCGGCGCATTTCTTTTAGCTGGGATTTTATTCGCTGCAGTAAAAGCCCTAACCGCAAAAGACGATACAATTGAACGCCCTGCTACGCAGAGCGAGGCCAAGCAATAATGAAAGCCAAAACCTGATCTGAAGGTGATCTATGAACGCTGAAAAACGCTATGAAATTTTCACTCGCTTACGTGCGGAAAATCCAAACCCCACTACCGAACTCAATTTTAATTCGCCCTTTGAACTATTGATTGCAGTATTGCTCTCAGCCCAAGCCACGGATGTGGGCGTAAACAAGGCAACCGGACCGTTGTTTGCTGCGGCGAATACCCCCAAGGCCATTTATGATCTTGGCATTGATGGCCTCAAGGACTACATAAAGACCATTGGCTTGTTCAATACCAAAGCAGTAAACGCACATAAAACCTGCAAAATTTTGTTCGAAGAGTACGACAGCCAGGTACCGGAAGATCGTGCTGCATTAGAGGCGTTACCCGGCGTTGGTCGCAAAACCGCAAATGTTGTACTTAACACCGCATTTGGCCATCCAACCATTGCCGTGGACACACACATCTATCGCGTGTCTAACCGAACCAAAATCGCGCCAGGAAAAAATGTTCGCGAAGTGGAGGACAGACTAATAAAGTTCGTACCAGATGAGTTTAAGGTCGACGTACATCATTGGATGATTCTTCATGGGCGTTACGTTTGCGTAGCGCGCAAGCCCCGGTGCGGCAGCTGTGTAATAGAGGACTTATGCGAGTTTAAAGATAAGGTAGGCGATGACTAGTCAAACTGGGTCACCCGACTTATGAACTATAAATCCACCAGCTCTACATGGCTCAATGCGCCGCCGAAGAAGTAGCCGCCAACCTTACGAAAACGCTCAACACCATCAGTAGCTAAAAATTGCATCTGATGAGTAGCAGTTGACGCATTCCGCAAAAGATTATGCTTCGATAAATCCTCTGCAACGACAGCAGCTGTTGTTTGGGCAGAATCCACAACACTCACACCAGCGCCAACTAATGTCTCAATTTGCTGGCGAAACACAGGAAAGTGTGTACAACCCAACAATACCGTATTGGGGCGAGAACCAACTTCAATGAACCCACGCAGCCCATGCTCTAAAGTATGCTGAGTTAACGCCGCAGCCTGATGGCCCACCCACCCTTGCTCAGCTAGCGTGACCCACAACGGACAAGCACGACCATATATTTCTAAAGAAGGGTTTTGTTGCAGCAGTGCGCGCTGATAAGCGCCGCCCAAAATTGTACTCTCGGTGGCTAGCACCAGCACACCACTTGAGTCCGCCTGAGACGCAGCAGCTTGGGCTCCGGGTTCTACAACGCCGTAAACTGGCAGTGGAGCATAATCTTCTGCAAGGGTTTTTAAAGCCGAGGCCGATGCGGTATTACACGCAACGACCAAGGCTTTGACACCGCGTCGTACCAATTCACCAGACGCCTGACGCGCATAACGCACTACCGTATCCGCTGATTTAGTGCCATAGGGTAGGCGTGCGCTGTCACCTAAATAGATGAACTGTTCATGGGGCATGGCTTTAGCCAAGGCCGAGAGAACAGTTAACCCGCCCATACCTGAGTCAAATACACCTATTGGCAACTGGCTATCAGGCATAACTTCACCCCTACGTTAGGAGTAATCGCGTCCGCGCTTGGCTCCAAGGCGTAAGCGCAAGGCGTTAAGCTTAATAAAACCAGCAGCGTCTACTTGGTCGTAGGCGCCTTGATCATCTTCAAAGGTCACCACGTCTGCATCGTAAAGACTGTCTGCCGAAGCACGCGCCAATACTGACACAGAACCCTTATACAATTTAAGCGTTACGGTACCGTTTACCGGCGTTTGCGATGCATCAATAAGAGCCTGTAAAACCTTGCGTTCTGGCGACCACCAATAGCCGTTGTAAATCATCTTAGCGTAGCGTGGCATAAGCTCGTCTTTTAGGTGGCCTACTTCACGATCAAGGGTAATGGACTCCATGGCCCTGTGACCGCACAACATAATGGTGCCGCCCGGTGTCTCGTAGCAGCCTCGAGACTTCATACCCACCATGCGGTTTTCTACTATGTCCGAGCGCCCAACGCCGTGCATGCCACCCAAACGGTTCAGCTCGCGAAGCATTTCAGCAGGCGATAGAGGCTTGCCGTTTAATGCCACTGGATCTCCTGCTTGGTAGGTGATCTGAATAATCTCTGCCTGATCTGGTGCAGCCTCGGGAGCAACAGTCCAACGCCACATTTCTTCATCAGCAGGCGCACTAGGATCTTCTAGGCCACCACCCTCATAAGAAATGTGTAGCAAATTTGCATCCATTGAATAAGGTGATTTGGAACCACGCTTATAGTCCACGGGGATTTGGTGTTTCTCGCAAAAATCCATCAACGACTCCCGAGAACTTAAATCCCATTCGCGCCAGGGAGCGATCACCTTAATGTCTGGATCCAATGCATAAGCACCCAGCTCAAAGCGCACCTGATCGTTACCTTTGCCTGTTGCGCCATGGGAAACTGCAAAGGCCCCTGTTTCTTGTGCGATCTCTACCAGTCGGCGCGCAATAAGCGGTCTGGCAATACTGGTGCCGAGCAAATATTCACCTTCATAAACGGTGTTGGCACGGAACATTGGGAAAACATAGTTGGCGACGAAGTCTTCGGTGATATCTTCGATATAGATTTCTTTCACGCCCATAGCTTTGGCTTTTTCCCGAGCGGGCTCTACCTCTTCACCTTGACCAATATCTGCGGTGAAGGTCACTACTTCTGCGTTGTAAGTTTCCTGTAACCAGCGGCAAATAACCGAGGTATCTAGGCCACCGGAATAAGCGAGGACAATTTTGTTTTTTTCTGACACGGAACTTCCCTTGAAATTAACCGCGCCATCTTATGCGAACCCCCTTTAGATGACCATATGTATGCATTACTTGAACAAAGAAAGAAATCTTCAACTAAGGGACTTTTATTTTTTTGGGGGGGGGGCGGCAAGACAATTCGGCTTTCTTTGCAGGCAAGATTGGGGGCAGGAAAGTCGATAAATAACCCTGTGCTGATATTGAATTCTGTTATCGTGCGACTATGGAAATATTTGAACGCTTTCGCGGCTATTTGCCGGTTGTGGTTGATTTAGAAACGGGTGGATTCAGCAAAGAGTCGAACCCGATACTAGAGCTGGCCTGCACTTTTCTTTCAATGCACGAAGACGAGCTGTCGGTTAAAAGACATGCCAAGTGGGAGGTAAACCCGTTCCCCAATAGTATTATTGATCCGGCGAGTCTAAAGGTCACAAAAATTGATCTCGAAGATCCAGATAGACACGCCATTGATGAAAAAGATGCATTAACAGAGTTTTTTCGCGAAGTCAGAGAAGAGATGAAAGTTTCAGGCTGTCATAGAGCGGTTATGGTCGCCCACAACGCCTCGTTCGATCAGGGTTTTTTAAATATGGCCTGTGAACGCACCAATCTAAAGCGCAATCCATTTCATCCATTTACCGCCATAGACACTGCAACACTAGGTGCACTGGCATTCGGTCATACGGTGTTGCGCGAAGCTTGTCGGCGGGCCGGGATAGACTTCAGTGAAGCCAAGGCTCATAACGCCGCCTACGATGCGGAAAGAACAGCGTTGCTGTTCTGCCATATTGTCAACGCTTGGGATTATCAAACCGCCTGGCTGGATTCAGCCAGGGATGCTGAAATTTAGCAGTATCTACTGAGCTTCTGGGGTGGGGTGTTTGGCACTGGTTTCAACCAAGAGCGTTTCTAATTCGCCAGCCTCAAACATTTCTGTGATGATGTCACAGCCGCCGACTAACTCGCCTTCTACCCAAAGCTGGGGAAAAGTTGGCCAATTCGCATAACCCGGCAGTGCAGCTCTGATTTCAGGGTTGCTCAAAATATCCACATAAGCAAAGCGCTGACCACATGCCACCATGCACTCTATAGTCTGGGCTGAGAAACCACATTGAGGCGCTTGGGGAGAGCCCTTCATATATAGAATGATCGGATTTTCAGTTATCTGCTGCTTGATGTTATCCAAGACTTCTTCTGACATGTTGAGCACCTCTTGATAGAAGGGCATATTGTAGCCCTTAACGTTTAGCTTTTTATAGGCATTTACTCAGCGTTGCTGAGTAACTGATCATCACGCGTAATAATGTGGCTGCGGCAGAATTTTGCAAGTGCTGACGCAAATGCTGGAAAAGCAAAAAAACATAAGAAGTACTAAGAAAGGCTCAACCGAGAGGTCGGTATTGATTAGCATCTATCTAAAAGGATCCGTATGGCTATACCCCTAGATCAAGTGATTAACCGCCAAGGCACCCAGAGCACCAAGTGGGAAAAATATGCTGACCGAGACATCCTACCTTTTTGGATTGCGGACATGGATTTCGCTTCACCGGATTTCGTTTTCCAAGCACTACAGCAGCGGCTCGAGCACCCTATTTTGGGTTATACAAAAACGCCAGATACGCTCACCGAGGCCTTTCAAGGCTGGCTAGCCTACCACTTTAACTGGCACGTACCCGAGGAGTGGATCGTTTGGTTACCTGGTGTTGTACCGGGCCTCAATATGGCTGCCCACACGCTGAACTGCGACCAGAGCATTATGATCCCAACTCCCGTCTACTATCCGTTTTTAGAAATTGGCGAAAATTCTGGCTTGGAGCAAATATTAACGCCCCTGCAGCTAATCAATGGTCGCTGGGAAATGGACATCGAGCGTATGGGCGATCAGCTGACTAAAGGTACCAAAATGGTCTTCATTGCAAACCCGCAAAATCCAACTGGTCGTGCTTATACTCTCGATGAGCTAACAGCGCTCGCGCAATTTATTGAAGCCAATGATCTATTACTTGTGTCGGATGACATTCACTGCAATTTAATCATCGACCCAGACGCCAAACACCTCCCGGTTGCCCTGGCAGTACCCGAGATTGCTGATCGGACCATTAGCCTCTTCGCAGCAACCAAAACCTATAATATTCCGGGCTTGAGTTGCGCGGCGGCTGTAATACCCAATGCGCAGCTAAGGGCGCGATTCCAAGGTATGGAAAAGGGTTTGGTGCCGGGTGTCGGTCCGCTAAACCACGTTGCATCACAAGCTTGTTTTAACGATCGCTCAGACTGGGTACCAAACTTACTGACCCAGCTGCGCGCAAATCATGAACGGCTAAAAAGTGTCGCAGGGGGCCGCATGTCTACACTGGACGCCACCTATCTTGCATGGATAGATGTAAGAGATTTGCGTCTCAATGATCTAGAAGCCCACTTTGAAAGCCACGGTTTGGGCATATCAGATGGCAAGCAATTTGGCCTTGAAGGTCATATCCGATTTAATTTTGCCTGCCCCAAGGCAACCCTTGACGAGGGCTTAGCCCGCCTGCAAGAAAGCCTAAATGATTAAATGCCGCTGGTAACGGCTTTATGACCGCAGGTCGGCAGACTAAATAACATAGTTGCCCACCACCACTGCATTTAGTATTATCTCGCTCTTATTGGCCGCATTCGTTGCGGCCTTTTTTGTTTTTGCTAGGAATGTTTCTGTATTCTGCAACGGCCTTAAGAACAGGCAGGGCAGCTTAGTTAAGTGATTAACATCGAAGGCAGGACGAATCAGCGGGTTGGAATTATTCAGCCATTGACCATTTATACGAATTAAATGCAGTACGCAAAGTTGTAAATATGAATCACGTGATGAACACCTATGGTCGAATGCCAGTTAACTTTGTTAGCGGTCAAGGCAGCTACCTGGAAGATTCTGACGGCAAACGCTACCTAGACGGTCTGACCGGCATTGCTGTGTGCGGCCTCGGCCATGCGCACCCGCATGTGGCTCAAGCCATAGCAAACCAAGCAAATACGCTTGTGCACACTTCAAATTTATACGAAATACCTTTGCAAACTGCACTCGCCGCTCGCCTATGCGAGAAAACCGGTATGGATAATGTTTTCTTTGCCAATTCAGGCGCAGAGGCAAACGAAGCCGCCATTAAACTGGCGCGAATGAAAGGCAATAACAAAGGCATTAAGTCGCCATGTATTGTTGTTGTAGACGGCAGCTTCCACGGCCGCACAATGGCGACACTTACCGCCACAGGTAACCGCAAAGTACACGCCGGCTTTGAACCCCTACTTAGCGGATTTGTACGCGCACCCTTCGACGATATAGAAGCCATTGAAAAAATTGCACGCAATAACCCAAACGTGGTCGGCCTATTTGTTGAACCCATACTTGGTGAGGGTGGCATACATATTCCGCAGAAAGGTTATTTAACCGCGCTACGCAAAATTTGTGACCAGTACGACTGGCTTATGATGGTAGACGAAGTCCAAACTGGAAATGCCAGAACGGGCAAATACTTTGCCTTCCAGCACGAAGGCATTATGCCGGATGTGCTAACCACGGCTAAGGGCCTTGGTAACGGTATGCCTATTGGCGCATGTCTCGCCCGCGGCGAAGCAGCATCTCTTTTCGTTCCGGGCAATCATGGCTCCACCTTTGGCGGCAACCCGTTAGCCTGTGCAGCAGCCCACGCGGTAATTGATGTTATCGAGCAAGAGAATCTAGAAGAGCGGGCTATTGCCTTGGGTGAGCACATTCAAGATGCCTTTAGAAAGGCGCTAGATGGCAATAATAACGTCAAAGAGATTCGCGGCGCAGGACTTATGTTAGCTGTAGAACTAAATGAAGATGCACCCGACCTTGTACATCGCGCCTTGGCGGATGGTGTGCTGATCAACGTCACCCAAGGCAATATCGTACGATTACTGCCACCGTTGACAATGACTAATGCTGAGGCGGATGAATTAGTCGCCAAAGTTGCTGGCCTAATCAACCCTTAAGAATTCAACAAGTACTGAAGAGTAATACTCCTATGGCAAAACGGGATTTTTTGTCGTTGCTGGATTTCACTAGCAATGAACTTAAGTATGTAGTTAATCGAGCTAAAGAACTCCGCATAATGCATGCGGCAGGCGAAATTTATCAGCCGTTAGTGGGCAGAACTGGCGCACTCGTAATGGATTTGAGCAGTACTCGAACACGCGTTGCTTTTGAGGCAGGTTTTGCGCAGATGGGAGCCCACGCTATTTTCCTCGCCAGCGCAGATACACAGATTGGTCGCGGTGAACCCATTGAGGATTTGGCGCGAGTAATGTCTGAAATGGTTGATATAGTCATGATCAGAACCCTTGATCAAAAGGTGATGGAAAGCTTGGCCGAGCACGCGACTATTCCGGTCATAAACGCCATGAGTTCGTTATTGCACCCTTGCCAACTTTTAGCAGATGTTCAGGCATTTGAAGAGCACAGAGGTTCGATAGAAGGCAAAACGGTGACCTTTTTAGGTGACGGTTACAATATGTGCCACTCTTATATTAACGCGGCCAAACAGTGGGGCTTCAACTTAAGAATTGCCTGTCCAGATAGCCACCAACCTGATGCAGACATTCTCGCTAGCTGTGCCAGCGCCCAGCGAGTATTAGACCCACAGGAAGCCGTTGAGGGCTCACACCTAGTAGTTACGGATGTGTGGTCGTCTATGGGTCATGAAGGTCAAGAATCTGATCGCCGAGCAATCTTTGGCCCGTACCAAGTAAATGAAGCACTATTAGACCTTGCCGATCCCGAGGTACTCTTTATGCACTGTTTACCAGCCCACCGCGGCGAGGAAGTCAGCGACACGTTGCTAGACGACCCGCGATCGGTAGTCTTCCATGAAGCAGGCAATCGTCTGCACACGCAAAAAGCATTGGTAGAGTTTTTGCTGATGGGCCGCCAGTAGGTTAATTCAACAAAGCTTTTGGAAGAGCCCAAACCTCACGGGGCCTACCACCTAGAACAAAACCTTGGTTAAGAACCTTGCAGAAAGCTTGGCTAAACGCTTTATTACAAACCCAGAGCAAGCCTAAGTGAGTGCTTGCTGCAAAGCATGCTCATAGCCGCTGAGCAGTTTTTCTCTGATCGCGCCGGCCATATCGGACTCAAAACGTTTATCCAAACGCCAATGCGTTGCGGCATCTGGTAGATCTTTCAGCACACCACAGCCTATAGCAGCAAGCACACCCGCACCCTTTGCCGTGGTTTCAATGTCTAAAGGTCGCTCAACCACCACTTGCAAGATATCGCTTAAAAATTGGCACAACGCGTGGTTCACCACCATGCCACCGTCCACGCGCAGGGTATCCACCGGAGCACCCTCCTCGGCCATTAGCCTAAGTAAGGTCTCGGTTTGAAATACCACACTCTGCAAGAACGCTGTAATGATGTGGTCCTTATCGGTGCTTAAGGTCATACCCGTGATTAGGCCACGCGCATCAGGCCGCCAATGTGGCGCACCTAAACCGGTAAAACTTGGCACAACATAAACACCTTGTGCATCTCCACCGGTGCGCTCATAAGCTGCTTGGGTATCAGCAGCCTGCTCAATTAAACCTAGCTGGTCACGCAGCCACTTCACTGCTTGGCCTGCAACAAAAATGCTGCCTTCCAGAGCGTAACTGGTTTGGCCATCGATACGATAAGCAATAGTCGCCAAAAGGTTTTTCTTTGAATAGCGCACGGTTGGACCCGTATGAGTCATAACGAAACAACCGGTACCGTAGGTACTTTTAGACATACCGGGGGTAAAACACGCCTGTCCTATTAGCGCCGCTTGCTGATCACCAGCGACACCGAGTATGGGAATGGCGGCACCAAACCATTGCGGGTCGGCAACGCCAAATTGAGAAACACTGTCGTGTACTTCAGGCAAAATACTTTGAGGAATTGCAAAGTACTCTGTGAGCTCTGGGCTCCACTGATTAGCGCAGATATCAAATAACTGCGTCCTACTTGCATTAGTCGCGTCGGTAACATGACTTACGCCAGTGGTCAGTTGCCAAATCAAATAAGAGTCCACCGTACCAAAGCATAGTTCGCCCGCTTCAGCCTTGGATTGAGCCTGGGGCACATTGCTCAGCAACCAAGCAAGTTTCGTACTGGAAAAATAAGGATCAATGATTAGGCCAGTG
>CAJJDH010000099.1 GCA_905182905.1 marine gamma proteobacterium HTCC2089
GTTGAAGTAAAAAAAATTGCGCAAGGTTTTACGTTAATTGAAATCCTTGTGGTCATTCTTGTGATTGGCGTTGTTATGGGTGTCGTAGGGTTTTCATTTTCTAGTTCCAATAGCAGCTATGTAGTGAATGGCTTTGCCCAACGTTTAGCACAACGAATCGAGATGGTTCGTGGTCGCGCAATCCAATCCAATACGGAGTGGGGTATGTTCGTTGAGGAAGATGACTATCGATTTGCAAATTTTGATCAGTCAGCTGGGGAGTGGTTTGATTACACTATAAAGCCTTTTGCGAGCGAAACACTGAATTACACGGTGCGCTACCAAGTAGCGATTAGAGACTATCCAGGTCGCGTAGCTACCGATGACGATACAGACCTACCTGATATTGTATTTTTTTCTAGTGGTGAGGTGAGTCCGTTTGAGCTTACTTTGCGAGCCAATGAGTTAACTGGTACTTCATGGAAATTACAATCCGACGGCTTCTCAATAGTGAGGGCGGAGCGCGTAGACGAACAATGATTAGAACAGGCTTTACACTGATAGAGATGTTAATCGCAGTGGTAATCATTGGCATGGTTGGAACGGCTATTGCTACTGCCATTGGTGGCGTTGCAAACCAAACCTTTTCTTTGGAGCGAAAAACTGTAGCTAATTGGGTCGCTACTAACCAGATTGCGCAAATTCGAATCGAACAACGTAAACTGTCCAATGTTAGGCCTGAGGGTAAGATCAATGCTCAGGTCTACATGGCCCAACGACAGTGGGAGGTTGAAACGGTTACGCATGCAACAGATCATCCTTGGCTACGCCGCTTGGAAGTGGATGTATACGAGATCGCTGACGGAGAGCGTAAGGGGCCATATGACCATCTAACAGCATTTATAGGCCGCTATTGATGAAGAGCCGCCAGTCAGCGTTTACCCTTATTGAAATTCTTGTCGCACTTTTTATTTTTGCGTTGATTGCACTTATCAGCGGTCAGCTCCTATCGCGTACGATCAATGCGCAAGAGCAACTGCAAGATCGGGGTGATAGGTTAGCGCAGGTGAATAGGGCAATGCAGATACTTCAGCGCGACATATTGCAGTTAACGCATCGTTCTATCAGAAGCGCAGACGGTTTAGATGAGCTTGCACCTTTGATTGTTAATACTGATGGTTACATCGAGTTAACCCGAGTGGGGTGGCGAAATCCGCTTCAACATCGCCGCTCGGAGATGCAACGTATTAGCTACCGCCTTGACGATGAAAAGCTGGTGCGTGGTTATTGGCATACGCTGGATCGTGGATATGATGCGGAGCCGGCATGGCAAACACTACTTGAAGATGTGGCCGGGGTAGAGTTTTATGTTCTTGACAGTCAAAATGAAGAGCGCAAAATTTGGCCTCCACAGGGGCAGTTGGCCCAGCCCGCTATACCAACAGCAATTATTCTGCGTATCGAATTAGTACCCTTTGGAGTCATCGAGCGTATTTGGCAAGTACCCGTCGCTAATCCTGTTTCTAGCCCAAAATTTAATACTAACGCCAATTCTGGCCAGAGTTAGAGAATTGTCCAAGAAGACCCTCAATAGCAGATTCTCCCACTTTGTTCGTGCGGCGGCATCCGCTGCTCAACAATCTAAGTCGTTGGGCGAAAGCAGCAGCACATCTGCTAAACAGCGTGGTGTTGCGTTGATTAGTGTACTTTTAGTTGTCGCCATATTAGTGGCGCTGAGTACTCAACTACTTTCCAGCCATAACCTTGTTGTGAGTCAACATCAAAATAGCTTTGAACATAATCAAGCGCTGCAATATATCTATGGCGCAGAGGAGATGACGCGCCAACTCTTGTTTGACGACTTTAGTAATTCAGGACCGGGTGTAGACCACTTGCAGGAGTCTTGGGCTAAGGCTGTAATACCCTTTGAACTCGACGAAGGTGGGTTTCTGGAAGCTCAGGTTCGTGATCTGAATGGTTGTTTTAATGTGAATAGCCTAAACAGTGCAACAGGTGCAGATAATATAAAGCGCCTTAAACGCATGTTGCAGAAGCTTGGTGCAAACCCCGGCCTAGTTGACCTAATTAAAGATTGGCTGGACTTAGATCAAAGCGTTACTGGGTTCGGGGCAGAGGATAATATTTATCTCGGCTTGACACCTCCATATCGAGCGGCAAATCAACTGATGCAGCATATTTCGGAACTTTTTCTTTTAGACGGCATTAGTTCTGCGGACATCGAAGCAATATCACCCCACTTGTGTATTCTTCCGAATATGGAAAACAAGGTGAATGTAAATACCGCTGAATCCATATTTTTGTATTCTCTAGATCCCGGTATAGCATTTGATAATGCCGAACAAATAGTTGAGTCTGAACCAAGTTACACGGACGTAAAAACGTTTGTTGATGCAAATGCCGAATTCCAAGTAGTCGAACCGTTATTGAGTGTGACAAGCGAGTACTTTGAGCTGCACGCAAAGGTTCAGGTGGGCGAAAGCTCTATAAGTGTCGCTAGTTTGTTTTTTCGTAATCCTGATACCGGCGTTGTAACATTACTGCAACGAGACTTTGCGAAAACCTTTCAGTCAAATTTCGTAATTAATGTGGATGTGGGAGCATAGAGAAGAATAGTGGCAACGTTATTTGTTAGAGCTGTAATTCAAGAACCTGTTGGTAGTTTAATAACTACTGATACGTTACCAGTATCTTTTCATTGGCAGTTGCTCAATGGCGATGTTGTGCAAGCGGGGAAAAGTACGCCAGAGGAATTTTCTATACTTGGCGAAAAATATACACATTGGCCTGATTCGCCAGCGGACATAGTTGGCATTATTCCAGGCGATGAAGTTCTTTTGTTAGGATGTGAGGTGCCGGGTCGAACAGCCGCAACTATCAAGAAGGCTCTTCCGTTTGTCTTAGAGGAATTTGTCGCTGGAGAGATTGAAAGTCTTCATATTGCACATGGGAAAATTAAGCCAGGACAGCCTGTTCAAAATGCGCTTATAAGCAAACAAAGGTTAATGCAGTGGCAGGCTTGCTTTAGTGGGATAGGAGTGCGCCCGGGAGTAATAGTCTCGGAAAGCCAGTTGCTAACAACGGATACCAAAGCGTGTACGCTGGTTTTTATCGATTCTGAAGTTTTGATTGTCACAGAAGATGAGAGTGCGAGTGTTGCACGGTCGGAGCTTATTGGTTTTTTGCTCAATATGGATTTGGAAAAAGTTATCTGCGTGGAAGGGCAGCTAACGGATATTGAAGTCAGCCAGCTTGATGCCGGTTTGAAAGTTGAGAACGTTAAACAACATCACTTTGACTATTTACTCTCACGTTTTGAAAAATCAGCCCAGATTAATTTGCTACAAGGTGAATTCAAGGTAGTCGCTTCATCCAGTGAGCCCACTAAAGCAGTGGCCGGTATCGCCGGTATGTTATGCATTTGGTTTGTCGTGGCAATAGTATCCTTTGCCGTTGAAGGTTACTGGGCCGAGAGTCGGGCAGATATGCTGGAGGAGCAAACATCATCTTTATATGCAGAATATTTTCCTGAAGATAGTGTGCCTGTAACTACGGGACAGCTCTCGCGTCGACTAAAAGCGAAGTTAGGTACTGCATCTGACACTGAAGATAATCCACAGGGTTTTGTAGATCTTTTGTCTCGAGTATCGGCTGGATTTACTGGTGCGGATAAAATCCAATCCTTACGCTTTAATCGTCGGCGTATGCAGTTAACTTTTGAAATTCTCCTGCCGGGGTTCAATGAATTAGATCCGTTGAAAGAAAGGTCTGCTGAGCAAGGTGTAATAATCAACGTTAACAATGCAGATAACGATGGAACCAGTGTTAGGGCGAGACTGTCAGCGGAGTACCAATAGTGAGTAGATTAACTTTTATATTCGAGAATGTCCGCAATAGTAAAGTAGGTGTCTGGTATGCGGAAAAGAGTGTTACTGACCGCCGAGTAATTTTGGCCATTGGAATACTTTGCCTTACTTCAGCAATCTACATAGGCGGCTGGAAACCATTAATAGAGTACCGTGAAACGCAATCGTCGAGATTTGATAGGGCCCAAACCGTAGTAGATTGGACGATACTAAACAGGCAAGCATTGCTGGCCAGTAGCCGCAATAAGTCGCCGTTGTCAATGCAAAAGTCTTTGCTTCCATTAGTAACAGCGAGTGCTAAACAGATGCAGCTGAAACTCAATAGGCTGCAGCCTGAACAGGATGGTAGTGTCAGCGTTACTTTACAATCTCAGTCATTTGACCGCGCTTTGGCGTGGATTGTTGATTTGGAGAGCAATCAAGGGCTGTTGATTGACCGTATCAGTGTTGATCGTACCGTGAATGTTGGATTGGTGAATATTCAGCTGCGCATCCAGTAAACCTAACGGGGGCCGCGGTAAGGTGGGTCATATATGGAGGTTTGGCGATGACTCCTTTTTGCTAGGGGTTACTCTGATTACTCAATTTAACATAATATATGTTCGATTGACTTCCTTCATAATATGCGGCATTTCCGCATATATTAAGTGCAAACAGGGTGGTTTAGTCGTACCTGACCATCCCCTCAAAACCCTGCACCGCCTTGCGTTTTTGCTCATCTTTTATGTGAACATAACGCTGCAACATTGCAGTATTCGACCAGCCCCCGAGTTGCTGGATTACCATCTCCGGAACCTCGTTTCGCATATGCCAACTAGCAAAAGTATGCCGTAGTGTATGGAAACAAGTCCCCTCTGGGAGACCGGCTCTAACTACCGCCTTTCGCCAAACACCATCGCAGACGTTCACGCTGGGTTTGTTGGTCAGATCCTTTGCAAAAACAAATTCAGACCTGCGAATACCACGACTTTCCCTAGTCTCTGCACGAGAAAGACGTCTGAGAATTACATCTCTTGCGTCAGAATTGAGTACCGTCCGGAACTTTTTACCGTTCTTCGTTTTGATACTTTCGATACTGACTTCCCAGTAGTCTTTCTCAAGCTGATCCCATCGGAGGTGTGAGCAGTTGGTTTTGCGTAGTCCGGTATTCAGACCAAACATAACCAGGTCACTTCTCCAAGGGTCCAACTCTCTGATCAGCGCCTCGACCTGTTTAGGTTCGAGAAACCCATCACGCTCTTCTCCTTTAGGAACTTTTATCACCGGAACCGAATCAAGTTTCCCTGCTTCGTTAGCCCATCTTAGTAATGCCTTTAAGTATCCTAAGTGGTTGGCAATAGTCGACACCGCATAGTTACCACCTCTCTTCGTTTTCGTGGTTGCTAACCAAGAATGAAGGTCGTCGATAAGCATTCGGTCGATTTCACTTAACGGAACATCTCCGATAAATGATTTCAATCGCTTCAGAACGCTGCGCTTATTAGCGTCACACGCTCTACCTTTGTCGGAAAGTTTCCTTTCATACCGCTCTGCGGCTTTATAAAAAGTCATCTCATTCATCAAT
>CAJJDH010000100.1 GCA_905182905.1 marine gamma proteobacterium HTCC2089
AAACTGATATCAGCGTTATTACCTTCGCCACCTTCCTCACTATCTGCACCTAAGCTAATCAAATTGATCCGACCATCAATATTTTCATATACGTATGGCGTTCCCCAAGGGTCTTCAGGTAGCTTCTTTATGTATCCATCCGGGTTCCAACCTTTTGCTTCGGGAGAGCCGCTGGGTGCCTCGACTAATGCATCTAAACCTTGGTCAGATGACGGATAATTAAAGTTGTCTAAGCGATAAATCTCTAACGCTGAGGCAAGTGTGCGTAAATCTAACTGAGCAGCTTGAACACGTGCGCTGTCAGGGCGGGACAAAATTTGCGGTGCAACTACAGCCCCAAGAATCCCAAGAATCACTATCACAACGAGAATTTCAATCAATGTGAAACCTCGGGAGAATCGCTGACTCGTCAATGAATTAGCCAAACTTACCATAGGGGAATTGTGTTGCCGTGCTTGCGCATTTACTCGGCGCTTGAAAAAGTCGTTCATTCAAAATATCTCAATTATATTCTTAAGGAAATTCAATATTCGCTGGCGTTAAACCAATTGATTCATACTTAGCAAAGGCAAGAGAATGGCCATCACTATGAACAAAACCACCCCACCCATTATCAACAGCATTAATGGCTCAAATAGCTTTACTACCGTGGCGACAATACGTTCAACTTCATTTTGTTGAAATTCGGCAACACGCCCAAGCATATTATCTAACTGACCACTTTGCTCACCTGCAGCTATCATATGCAGCATCATGGGGGGGAACTGGCCCACTTCAGTCAAACTTGCTTTCAAACTTCTGCCTTCACTGACACTCTGGGTCGCTCTTTTTAACGCTCGTTGCAGCCAACTATTGGCCACCACATCACTAGCAATCAGCATTGCATCTACCAAGGGCACTCCAGAGCGAGTGAGAATGGATAAGGTATTAGCAAATCGTGAAGAATTGGCGCTGCGACTTACTCGCCCAACCAAGGGGATATCAAATTTTAGGCGATCCCACTGCAATCTAATATTGGGTTGCCTCAACAGCCAATTCGTAGCAAGGACCAACGAAACAAAGGCGATAATAATCAGCCACCAATAAGATGACAAAACCTCCGTTATCTGAATTAGTACCAATGTAAACCATGGCAATTGTTGGCCCGTATCAACGATCACCGATACCATTTCTGGCACTACGTAAATCATTAAAGCTCCAACAATAAGAAACGCTAGGGATAGCAGTGCAACGGGATAGAACAAAGCCATTTCAACATTTCGCGTCGCGGAAAATTGGCGCTCTTGATAATCAGCCAAATTTTCCAGCACATTATCCAAATAACCTGACTGTTCGCCGGCCGATACAGTTGAACGATAAAGAGCATTAAAGCTGCCCGGGTATTCACCCAGGCTGCCAGCTAGGGTAAACCCCTCAAGAACCTTGCTGCGAATAGCCATGACCAGGGCGCGCACATACTGCTTTTCAGATTGTTCCGCTACGGCCGCTAACGCTTCTTCTATTGGCATACTTGAACCAATAAGTGTTGCTAATTGCCGGGTAAAGAGAACTCGATCAAGACCGCCCAAATTCCTCGCAAAAAGCGCATGTCCACTACCAACGCCAGATCTAGCCTGATCACGTGTGGTGTTTATGGCGGTTGGAAAGAGGTCCTGATTTCTGAGCAGCTGACGGGCCTGACGGGCGCTATCAGCTTCAATAACACCCTTTTTTGAGCGGCCCTTAGCATCCAGTGCTTTGTATTCAAAAGCGGCCATAACTAAATCTTAGATCGCTCAGTCATCTAAGCTCACCCGCAGCACTTCGTCAACTGTGGTAATACCCAACAACACTTTTTGTACACCATCCTGACGTATGCTTGGGGCTTTAGTCCGCGCATACCCCACCATCTCATGTTCGCTACTACCATCATGAATATGCTGTCGCAAAGTTTCATCGATAGTCACCATCT
Source organism: marine gamma proteobacterium HTCC2089 (assembly GCA_905182905.1). Taxonomy (GTDB): domain Bacteria; phylum Pseudomonadota; class Gammaproteobacteria; order Pseudomonadales; family Azotimanducaceae; genus UBA4421. The sequence goes on from CAJJDH010000100.1 coordinate 1,952, forward strand.
CATATATACCAGTACGCCCGCGAAACCCAGATTGAGAACAAGAACTACATCCGGGAGCCGTGTACACGTTGGCGCTCAGCTCTCCCAAAAAACTCAATTCAACCGGAGTGGCTGGCCTTGACACTCTACAATCGGGGCACAAAACTCGAACTAATCGTTGGGCCAACACGCCAACAATGCTCGAACTTAGCAAAAATGGTTCTACCCCCATATCCATCAAACGCGTAACCGCGCCGATAGCGCTATTGGTATGTAGTGTGGACATCACCATGTGACCGGTCAAACTCGATTGCACAGCAATTTCAGCAGTCTCTAAATCTCGAATCTCGCCGACCATAACGACATCCGGGTCTTGGCGCAGAATGGCGCGCAAACCACGAGCAAAAGTCATATCCGCTTTGTTGTTTACCTGAGTTTGACCTATTCCCGGAAGGCTATATTCAATGGGGTCCTCAACCGTCAGAACATTGATTGCACTGCTATCTAACTCTGCTAACGCAGCATAGAGTGTTGTGGTTTTACCAGATCCGGTGGGACCAGTTACAAGAAAAATACCGTGGGGTTTGTGCACAACATTTTGCAGATCCTTCAGAGTATGAGACTGCAAACCAAGACGCTCCAATTGGAGTCGTCCAGCCTGCTTATATAACAAACGCATTACAACGCGCTCACCGGAACTTGCGGGCATTGTACTCACTCGTACATCAACCTCTCGCCCGCCTAACAATAAGGAGATTCGACCATCTTGAGGCACTCGTTTTTCCGCTATGTCTAGTCGTGCCATAACCTTAATCCTTGACACTAACAGTGACGCTAACTCACGCCTTGGTCGTACCACCTCGCGCATAACACCATCAACTCGAAAGCGAACAACCAGAGCCTTATCAAAGGTTTCAATGTGCACATCAGAGGCATTCTCTCTTATCGCTTCTGACAACAAAGCATTAATTAGTCTGATAATTGGGGCATCATCGGCCTGATCTAGAAGGTCTTCTGTTTTTGGCAAAGCGCTGGCCAGGCTAGCAAGGTCCATCTCGCCGCCAAGATCCTCGACCATTTGCTTAGCCTCGCTAGAATCCTGCGAGTAAGCTGCAGATAGCAGTTGATCGAACTCGTCCTCTGCAACTATTCGTATCGAAACTGGGTGTTTTGTTATACGCCTAATTTCCGCTAGCGTTGAAAGTCGGGGCTGAGTTTTGGCAGCTACTTCATAAGCCCCGTGCTCGTTACGCCGAGCACTCAGCACTACACCAAAGCGGCGCGCGAAGACAAATGGCAACGACGGTGCAGAAGCACCCTCTTGCTCGCCGCGGTCAGCAACCTCAGTTGGAACGCTCACCGCTAATTCAGACTCTATGTTGCTACCCATGCCTGCAATATTCCTAATAAACGCTTACTCATTATTTGCGCAAGATGCCAATTCTTTAGACTCATGACAAGAGAGCAAAATCTCTTGCCTAGATATTTCTATTTCTCTATCGACATCGCTTTTCGTGCTTTCTAAGGCCCGACCATAGTATCATCACTGCATCATTAACTGGGGATGTATCGCTTTGGATTTCGTTGGTAATCATATAATTTCGGTTGCGCAATTTGATCGAGTTGCCGCAGACCGAGTATTCGAAGTTGCTGATAGCATGCAGCCCTACGCGTTGCGCAAAAAAATCACACGGGTTTTGCAGGGCGCTATTCTCTCCAACATGTTTTTTGAACCTAGCACCAGAACCAGAATTTCTTTTGGTTCTGCTTTCAATTTGTTGGGCGGCGAAGTACGCGAAACTACCGAGGTGAAAGCCTCATCACTGGCAAAGGGTGAATCCCTTTACGATACCGCCAGAGTGTTATCTGGCTACAGCGACGTTATTGTTATGCGCCACCCAGAATCTGGCAGCGTCGCTGAGTTTGCTGAAGCTAGCCGCGTGCCAGTCATCAACGGTGGCGATGGTCCTAACGAGCACCCAAGCCAAGCCCTTTTAGACCTGTATACCATGCGTACAGAAATGGCTGCTAGCGGACAAGGGATAGACGGGTTAAAGATTGCTTTGATCGGTGACCTGAAATTCGGGCGAGCGGTTCACTCACTGTGCAAACTGCTTTGTCTTTACGACAATATTCAACTGAATCTTATCTCTCCCCCTGAACTAGCACTGCCAGAGGACGTAATCGACCTTCTCAAAGCGGCCAACCATACGATCAATGTCTTTCACGACATGGCTGAGGGTATTCAGGGAATTGACATTCTCTACGTCACTAGAACCCAAGAAGAGCGCTTCCCCTCGCAACAGGAGGCCGATAAATACAAAGGGCTGTTTCGGTTGAATCAGGCCATATATACGCAAAACTGCGCCCCAAATACGGTGATAATGCACCCGCTGCCTAGAGATTCAAGAGACCAAGCCCAAGAACTGGACGATGACCTGAATCAAAACCCGAGCTTGGCTATTTTCCGGCAAACTGACAATGGCATGCTCATCCGCATGGCGTTATTTGCTTTGGTACTAGACGTTGTTGATGAAGTGGACAACCACGCTCAGCCGGTGACCTGGTACACCGCTAAACGCCATCTGCCAATAGCATAGGCTCCATGCTCGCCGTTCTCGGCTCCTAAAAAGCAACTGAGCTTGCACTAGGACTCTCGCTTGGAGCAGCCGCAGAGCGAATTGGTGGGGATGATGCTTTTTGAGCAAAACACCTAAGCGATGATAGGCAAAGACAAACACCTCTGACCAGGCAAGAGAACCTCACCTGATCAGAAAATCTACTCAACAATCCTTAGATCATTGATTCCAATTCTGGAAGCGCTTGAAACAAGTCTGCTACCAAGCCGTAGTCGGCTACTTGGAAAATGGGTGCGTCTTCGTCTTTATTGATGGCAACGATCACTTTGCTGTCTTTCATACCAGCTAAGTGCTGGATAGCACCAGAAATACCCACAGCAATATACAAATCAGGAGCAACAATCTTACCTGTTTGGCCCACCTGCATATCGTTGGGCACGAAGCCTGCATCAACGGCTGCACGAGATGCGCCAATTGCAGCACCCAACTTGTCAGCAATGCCTTCTAACATGCCAAAGTTTTCGCCATTCTGCATGCCACGACCACCAGAAATGATGACGCCAGCTGCGGTCAGTTCAGGACGCTCAGATTGCGCAATTTCTTCTGATACAAAGCTAGAAATACCTGCATCAACTACCACATCACACGCCTCTACTGCCGCGCTGCCGCCCGTTGCTGCAACCGCGTCGTAGGCGGTGCCACGCACTGAAACAACCTTCACTGAGTCATTGGCTTTTACTGTAGCGATAGCGTTGCCAGCATAAATAGGACGTTTGAAAGTATCTGGGCTCTCAACTGAAATGATGTCAGATATTTGTGCAACGCCAAGCTTGGCTGCAACTCGTGGCAAAAAGCTCTTACCGGTCGCTGTATGAGAAGCAAGAATGTGGCTATATCCGCCAGCAATCTCTACAACTAAGCCCGCAACGTTTTCAGCCAACTGATTTGCGTATGCTGCATTGTCGGCAACTAGTACCTTGCTCACACCAGCTGCTCCAGCAACTTGGCTTGCAACACCGTCTACACCACTACCAGCAACTAAGACATGAATGTCTCCGCCAATAGCTTGCGCTGCTGCAAGGGTTACTAGTGTTTGATTCTTATTTTCAGAATTATCATGTTCTGCAACGACTAATATGCTCATGAGATCACCTTTGCTTCGTTCTTAAGTTTGTCTACTAACTGCTCTACAGACTCTACCTTTATTCCAGCTTGACGCTCGGCAGGTGCCTCTACTTTTAAAACTTCAACAGTAGGGGTCATATCTACACCCAGTTCTTCAGGTGTGAACACATCAAGTTGCTTCTTCTTAGCCTTCATAATGTTAGGCAAAGACGCGTAACGTGGTTCATTCAAACGCAGGTCCGTGGTCACTACGGCTGGCAAGTTAATTGAAAGTGTTTGCATACCGCCATCGATCTCTCGGGAAACCTGAGCTTTGCCGTCTGCTATGGTGATTTCTGATGCAAAAGTTGCCTGAGGCATGTCTGTTAATGCAGCGAACATTTGTCCGGTTTGACCATTATCAGCATCAATACTCTGCTTACCAAAGATCACAACACCAGCTTGTTCTTTTTCTTGAATTGCTTGTAATGCGCGGGCAATTGCCAAAGGCTGAGCTTCTACATCCGTTTCAACCAAGATTGCTCTATCAGCGCCTAATGCTAGGCAAGTACGCAACTGCTCTTGGCAAGAAGTGCTGCCTACTGCAACTGCGATGACTTCATCAGCACTGCCGGCTTCTTTCATTCTTACCGCTTCTTCAATACCGATTTCACAGAAAGGATTCACTGACATTTTGACGTTATTTAAATCTACGCCTGAGTTATCTGGCTTCACACGCACTTTAACGTTGTAATCCACTACTCTTTTGACGGGTACAATTACCTTCATTCACATATTGTCCTCAATATTAAATCCACCATGCTCACTCGCATATTGCCAATTTACGGTGGAAAATTTATGGTTGCCTGCTGTTTAATGTTCTGCCAAAAGCAGTATCATTTAGACAATACGGCTCAGGAAAAGAACACACAAAGGAGTTATCAATTAACTTCTTTAAGCATTTTTCAAATTCTTGGGTGACGCAGTTTACTAAAGCCTTTAGGCTTCGGCGCGCATCGGCCCCGAATTCCATCAGGCTTTTTCGGGCGGCATATTGTCGCTATGCAAAGAGCATAGGTCAAGGCACGGTATAAACGGTTATACTGGCTAAAATTTTCTGATTAACCAACTTTATCTGATTAACCAACAAGGATCTAAAAGCATGTCAATGGAGCAACAAGTTGAGCGTGAATCCATGGAGTTTGACGTTGTCATCGTAGGTGGAGGGCCAGCGGGTCTTGCTGCAGCGTGTAAGCTGATGCAATTAAGCGCAGAAAGCGGTCAAGAAATTTCTGTCTGTTTGGTTGAAAAAGGCGCAGAAATAGGCGCGCACATACTCTCTGGTGCCCTCTTCGAACCCCGCGCACTAGACGAGTTGTTCCCCAATTGGCAAGCCGATGGCGCACCAGTAAATAACCCCGTTACCGAAGATTTGATCTACTACATGGTCAACGACACAAATCGCATCAAAGTCCCCAGCATGTTCGTGCCAAAGGATTCTCATAACGAAGGCAATCATGCTATTAGTTTGGCAAACCTGTGCCGTTGGCTCGGCGAACAAGCAGAAAACCTAGGCGTAAACATATTCCCAGGCTTTGCCGCGTCAGAGGTTTTATATGATGAAAATGGCGCAGTTAAGGGTATTGCTACCGGCGATATGGGCATTGGTAGCAACGGCGAAGCTAAAGGCAGCTTTGCCCCAGGTTACGAGCTCTTAGCTAAGTACACTATCTTCACTGAAGGTTGCAGAGGGCACCTTGGCAAACAGTTGATCAATAAATTTAACCTGAATGCGGACAGCGGCACTCAGCATTATGCAATTGGTCTGAAAGAACTTTGGACAATTGATCCTGCAAAGCATAAGCCAGGCAAAGTCATGCATAGTATCGGTTGGCCACTAAATCACCTGCCTGGTGGCACAACAGGTGGCTCGTTCCTTTACCATCTACCAGACAACCAAGTGTCTCTGGGTCTAATCGTAGACTTGAGCTACAAAAACCCCCACCTATCGCCATTTGACGAAATGCAGCGCTGGAAACACCACCCACTCATTGCAGACGTTCTTGAAGGCGCTGAGCGTGTGTCTTACGGTGCTCGCGCAATTTCTAAAGGCGGTTTGCAAGCCCTACCCAAGCTTACCGTGCCTGGTGCGCTGATAGCTGGAGACGACGCAGGGTTCCTCAACGTACTAAAGATTAAGGGCAGCCACACCGCTATGAAATCTGGCATGTTGGCTGCGGAAGCAGCCTTTGATGAGCTTGCCGCAGGCCACAGCTATACAGAAGCTAGCAGCTTCCAATCTAGGTTTGAGAAATCTTGGTTGTTCGACGAACTGGACCGTTCACGTAATGTTGGCCCGGCGCTTCATAAGCTCGGTGTACTTGGCGGCGCGGGCTATGCATTTGTCGACCAGTACTTTTCCGGTAATCAGCCTTGGACATTGCAAGATCCTACTCCTGATCACGCGACACTCAAGCCGGCTGCAAGCAGCAAGGTTATTGATTATCCAAAACCGGACGGTGTGCTGTCGTTTGACAAACTGTCTTCGGTATTTTTGTCGAACACCAACCACGAAGAAGATCAGCCATGTCACCTAACTCTGGCGGATCCGGATATGCCTATTCGCGACAACCTACCCATGTATGACGAGCCTGCACAGCGTTACTGTCCTGCCGGCGTATATGAGATTGTTGAAGAAACCAGTGGCCCGCGTTTTCAGATCAATGCGCAGAACTGTGTGCACTGTAAAACATGTGATATTAAGGATCCGTCCCAGAATATCACTTGGGTAGTGCCTGAAGGTTCCGGTGGCCCCGTTTATCCGAATATGTAAGCGGCTAACTGATTGACCCGAGGTCAAATCGGGTGCCCTGGCTATAAACAACCAGTGCACCCGCCTCCTCTATACCCTCCTCGACTAACCTGTAAAACACCGAACGCGCAATCCGTGCAACCAGACCATCGCGAATTTCAATAAACGGTCGTTCACCGGTCATATAAATACGGTGCTCTGGGCCAGCCAGCACAAAATCACCTACGTTCGTTGAGAACAATAATTCTTTGCTCTCGCCGTCGCCCCGTACATCTAGGTCAATGGCGATAAACGGTGCTTCATCGACTACTATGGCCATTTGCTCCACAGGCGTGACTAAGTAATAGGTATCGTTCTCTTTGCGCATGATCGTGGCAAAGAGATCCACTAAGGGCTGGCGTTGAATCCGCGTACCTTCGTGGTACCAATGCCCCTCTCTATCGATACGAATGTCTATTTCACCGACCCGCTCAGGCTGCCAAAGATGAATTGGCGGCAGACGCTTTTGCGTCTGCAAATTCGTAAGTGTTGCGAACAGATCATCAATTTCTGACATAGTTATCCTTACCTTGAATTTCTAGGGTATGAATGAGTAAATTTTGGAGTAAGCACGCTCTGAGTAGTCTGTGCAGCGACTTAGAGCAAAACAGTTTAAGCAGAAACTTAGATCGAGAATGCGGCAAATCTGCGGCATCCCTACAACCTAAGATTGTTAACCGCCAATAAATTTCATGACGGTAACTTCACCACTGAAGTTATCGCTTTGTTTATCACCCAAGGCACTAAGCAAAATAGCTTCTAACTGTGGAATAGCCTGCTCATCACTCAGTGGCAAAAGGTCTCGAATACTTTGTGAGCGAGCATTAGACAAACACCCATATAAGTCACCGTTAGATGAAAGCCTCAAACGCGTACAGGTTTTGCAAAATGGCTCGCTTTCATTGGCAATAATGCCAAACGTTCCATGCGCTGGAATTTCATACCTTACTGCGGTGGAATCAAAGGGCGCATCCGTCCGGCTAAACGCATAGCGCCCGCTAATGCACTCTAGAATTTCTTCCATGCTGTAGAACTGCTGACCATGCACTGGGCTAGCCTGTAAATGCCCCATATTCATCAGTTCGATAAAACGCAGCTCAATACCGCGCTCTAAACTGTATTCCAATAACGGAATGATTTGATCGTCATTAACTCCGCGCATTGGCACCATATTGATCTTAACTTTCAAACCACCCGCCTGCATCAGCTCAATGCCATGCAAAACAGTGTTTAAGTCTCCAGACCGGGCAATATCCCGAAAAGCATCTCTGTTTAGGGTATCTAAACTGACATTGATCCGTTTCATACCAGAGGCAATTATATCGTCAGCGTACCTAGGTAAGAGTTGGCCATTGGTAGTTAGTGAAACGTCCTGTAAGCCTAACTCCATGATGCCTTTAAGAAGATCACCAAATTTAGGCGACAGTAAGGGCTCGCCCCCGGTAATACGCACTTTGTCTATACCCGCGGTTGCAATGAGCAATCGAACCGCTTGAATCATCTCTTGAGCACCTAATTCGTAAGCAGCGGCTTGTAGACGCTTACCATCAGGCACGCAGTAGGTGCAGGCATAATTACAGGCAGCCGTAAGACTTATACGTAGATTACGAAAACGCCGGCCCAAGCGATCTACAATTAGGCCATTTTCCTCAACAACTGGATTCATCATTTTTTACTAATAGCCTTGCACAACTTCGATACGAAATCAGACGCCCAGAACACTCGGTTTGAGCCCTTAACTAGAAGACAATCATCCGTTCCGACGGAATCTACTAGATCCTGCAGTAAAGACTCATCAGCCTCTGGGTAAAAGTGTAAATTCTTGAATATGGTACCAGCATTTCGCGTCAAAACGGGGGCGGATAAAAAGCCCTCGCTAACAGCCATTTGGAGCATTGCGTCTCCTACTAAAAACACCTCATCAAACCCCTCCAAGTGCTCAAGCAAGCCCTTGTGCGCAGCTATCGATTCATCACCTAACTCTCGCATGTCGCCCAACACAGCTACTTTCCTGCGGCCTTGGCGCTGGCAAAAAGCGTCAATCGCGGCCCCCATACTTGCGGGATTGGCATTGTAGCTATCGTCAACAATGATAACACCGCCTACATCTATGACATTACCGCGTCCATCAGGTATCACTGTGTCAGCTAGATTCAAAGCTGCGGACAAATCCACATCGAGTAACTTTGTAGCCAATATCACTGCAGCAAGAGTATTCGCACGGTGAACGCCACCACCGGGAATTCGCGCCGATAATTTTTCGCCAAATAACGACAGCATAAGGCTGTCACCCTGTATATCTAAAATACGTGCGTCCGCCCCTTGTTCAGCGCCGAAATTGTAACCAGGCATGCCCAGCGCGGCCTCAACGACCTTGATGCCAGCACTGCTGGTGTCCATAGGCGCAAAAATTTGCGCTTTTTCCTCTATCAAGGCGGCGCGTCCACTAAAATTCTCGATATGGGCGTTATGAACATTTAGTAAAATAGCCAAATCTGGCCTCACCATCATCGATAGCGGGCCAATTTCACCAGGACCACTTGTTCCGATCTCAAAAACACAAGCAGGCGCATCAAGCCGTGCATTAGCTAAAGCAAGCGGTACGCCAATATGATTATTGAAGCTTCCAGGGGGAGAATAAGCAGACAGAGCTTCGGTCAAAAAGTGTTTTGCGGTGGTTTTACCACTGCTACCGGTAATGGCGCATATAGGCTGATGCAAGCGGTCTCGAGCCATAGCACCTAGCTGCCAAAGAGCATCGTAAGTGTCGTTAACAATAATTTGTGGCAACTCTACCGGTACAGGTCGTGCAACAATGGCTGCTACTGCGCCATTAGCTAAAGCATGTTGAACAAAATCATGGCCATCCACATCACTTGTATAACTTGGGTTAAAGCGTGGTCCAGGATCCCCTGGCAGGGCAATAAATAGATCTCCCTTGGCAACTAAACGGCTGTCTACTACTACGCGCTGAATTCGGTCATTGGTGCCTGGGGTATGAGCGTTATCTGCGGAAGTAGAATTTGAACTCGCAATCACAGTAGCTTGAGAGGCTAATCCGGCCTGTAGCTCGCGCCAAGGCCAGAGATTAGTAGGTTTTTCTGAATCGTTCTCCATTACGGCATTCTAGCCTGATTCGAAAACCAAAAGGCACCTGCAATCATCCTGCGCCAAGACAAAACTATTTGCCCTATGCCTCCCTACCCTTGCAGACGCAAAGAAGATGAAATTTGACGCGCTTGCCTTAACTTTCTCCTCAATCCCATATATGAGTGAAACATGTATAGGCAAACAACTATAGGCAAACAATGATCTTGGACAGGTCGCGGTCAGCATAAGTGGCTACAAACTTATCCATACACAAGGTAACCTCCAGTCAGTTCCGTCTAGTATTTAAGGATTAGTATTCATGTCCGAATCAAATGGGTTTTTTTCCAAATTAGGTCACAGGATCACTCAAGCTAGGACCTTCGCGGTGAACAGCATATTTGTTGTCATCGTTTTTTCCATTTTGATCAGCATTTTTGGTGGAGGCCCAGCGCCGACCATCAGAGATAACAGCGCACTGCTAGTTCACCCAATGGGTGTACTAGTCGAGCAGTCTGTTGCACCCAGCAATTGGCAAGATGCCCTACTCCAAGATCCGAGTACCGCGAGTATCGAAATCGGGCAAATGCTGCACGCTATAAGAATTGCCGCTACTGATGACAAAATTAAGATGATTGTATTGCGCCTTGATGATCTATACGGCGTCAGCTTAGCTCAAGCCAAACGCATCGTAAGTGCACTCCAAGAGTTCCAAAAAAGTGGGAAAAGGATAGTTTCTTACGCAAGTAATTTTGAGCAAAATCAATACTATATAGCCAGCATTTCAGATGAAATCTATATGAACCCTTGGGGCCAGATGCTGTTCACAGGATACGGTGGCAACAACCTATATCTAAAGGAAATGCTGTCGAAGCTAGATATCAATATGCATATTTTTCGGGTTGGCGAATTCAAATCGGCTACAGAGCCCTTTTCACGTATCAACATGTCTGATCAGGCACGGCAGGCTAGTACAAGTTTGTACCAAGGGATATGGCAAGAATTGATCGACGGCATAGCCCTGCATCGCCAGCTGACAAGCGCCCAAGTAGACGACTACGCTCAAAATTTTGACGTTTTGCTGGCAAGGACCAGTGGCGACATGGCCAGAGTTGCTCTGGAAGCTAACTTGGTAGACGAATTACTAACCCAAGATCAGGTTGAAGCACGCATCGCCGGTGTTGTGGGTCGACACGAGAATGAGATCAATGGCATCGGTTTGCCTAGCTATCTAGCCATACGCGGCTTTGAAGACGAGGAATACGATGCAAACGTACCCGATATTGGCGTCATTGTAGTCCAAGGTGCCATCCTAGAAAGCGGTCAGGGCTTAAGTGATGTTGCCTCCGCTGAGGACCTTGTCGGACGTATTCGCCAAGCTAGATTCAATGAAGATATTAAGGCGCTAGTACTCCGCGTGGACTCCCCAGGCGGCAGCGCCTATGCATCAGAGCAAATTCGCCATGAATTGGAGCTCTTCCAAATAACAGGACGACCGGTAGTCGCCTCTTTTGCTAATGTCGCGGCATCTGGCGGCTATTGGATCTCCGCTACCAGCGATGCAATTGTTGCAGAATCGACCACGATTACCGGATCTATCGGCATCTTTGGAGTTATTCCTACCTTCGAAGACTCCCTTAGCCGCCTAGGGGTATACAGTGATGGCGTTGGTACCGCCCCGCTATCAAGGGGTAGCGACCCGTTCTCAGGGCTAAACCCGCAAACAAAAGCAATTATCCAATCCAGCGTGGAGTACGGTTACGGACAATTTGTCGATCTAGTCGCTCGGGGGCGAGGTATGGACAAAGCCGAAGTTGAGAAGGTAGCCCAAGGTCGCGTATGGCAAGGCAGCAAAGCTTTAGAACTTGGCTTGGTAGATGCACTTGGAGATACAGACGTCGCACTCGCAAAGGCAGCGGAGTTGGCAGGTCTTGAGCAGTTCAATAGCGTTGATTTAAGACGCCCTTTGGATCCCCAAAGCATATTGATCATGGGGCTGATGGATTCGTTTGGTTTAACGTTATCGGCTAGCACGAAGCCTTGGTTACGGGGTATCCAAAAGCAACTCACCACCCTTGCCTTGTTCACAGACCGCAGACACACCTTTGCGCTATGTCTAGCTTGCACTAATTAAAGAAAGACAAACACCACTAGCCGGCGCAAAAGGCCGGCTAAAAACAACTCGAACAGCCCGGTCTTTCGCTTAAGGATTAGCGTCTTTGAAGCGCTGCCAATAATCTGCGGTCATTTCTTTAACCTCTTTACGCATTAACAAAATACCAAAGAGATTCGGCAGGGTCATGAGCGCCACTGTGACCGCCGAAATCAACCAAATAAGCGTTGTGTCCACAATAGTGGCAACAAAGAAACCGCCCACGTAAAGAAGGCGGTAAGGGGTTACCCAACGTGTACCCACAAGATAGGTCACAGCACGATCTCCATAATAGGACCATGCTAAAGCGGTAGAAAATGCGAACATAACTAGCCCGATAGTGACCAAATAGGCACCGTTAGCACCCAAAAAACTGCTTTCAAAGGCTTTAGCCGTGAGGGGTACAGAGTGCAGTAGCGATTTGCCACTCAGCGCAAAACTGCGGTCATTTAGCGCACCTTCCTCAACTAAAACAATGCCATCAAATGGTGCACCATCTTTGGTTACTCGAATATTCTCGGCCACAGAACGGTTGTGCAACACGGTGACGTTAGGCAGCAATAGAATTCCACCTTTAGCCTGTAAGGTGCCGCTATAGGCTTTAACCGGGTCATTTTCCGGTGGCAGTAAATCTAAGTGGGCAGAAAGCTGTTTTACGTGGGCAGGGTTTTCATCACTATAAGCCCCGGCAATAATCTCGGTATCTGAAACACTGAAATCTGTCTCATACTTTTGCTGCCACACGCCAGAGGAAAGAATCACCAAACCGGTTAACGTGCAAATAATCAACGTATCGATGAATGGCTCAAGAATAGACACCATGCCCTCTGCAACAGGCTCTTTGGTTCTTGCAGAAGCGTGAGCAATAGGTGCAGAACCCTGCCCCGCTTCATTTGAATAAAGGCCGCGATTCACACCGCGATTAAACGCATAGGCAAAAGACGCACCTAAAAAGCCGCCTGCAGCGGCTGAACCGCTAAATGCATTGGCAAAAACAGAACCCAAGGAAGGCAATATATTTTCGTAATTGGAGAGGATTACCGCCAATGCACCAAAAGCGTACAAAACACCCATGGTGGGCACTAGTGCAGCAGCAACTCTCGCAATACGCTTAATACCGCCAACTATGACCAGTCCAAGCAATATGGCAAATATCGCGCCGGTAACATAAGTGGGAACGGCAAAAGAAGTTTCAATACCAACAGCCATATTATTGGCTTGCGGCATGTTACCTGAGCCGAAAGAGCTGATTACGGTGGCGACAGCAAAGAAAACTGCCAGCCACTTCATGTTTAGACCGTGCTCCATATAGTGCATGGGGCCACCGACCATAAAGCCCTTATCGTCTTTGCGTCGGTACTTATGGCTGACGGAAACTTCCACAAACTTGGTTGTCATACCCACAAATGCGGTAGCCCACATCCAGAATAATGCCGCTGGCCCGCCTAAAAATATGGCGAATGCCACGCCACCAATATTACCCGTACCCACCGTGCCCGACAGCGCGGTAGATAATGCTTGGAAGTGGCTGGTATCGCCGGGGTCTTCATCTTTGGCATATTTACCCAGTAAAACGCCCCAAGCATGCTTGAAAAATCGGATTTGTGGAAAGCCCAAGTAGAAGGAAAAGATTACGCCAGCACCCAGCAAAGCGATGGGAAAATAGGCTGCGCTGCCTAAAATGCTGTCTAAAAAGTTAAAAAACTGGCTAATCTGATCCATGCTTAATCCTTAAGGGAAGTTAACCCAGTATATACTTGTTCGTTGGCCTGACACACCGCAGCTGCCTGAGACTCAAAACGTGCATCACTAATGCTTAAATTCGCCTGCTATTTATCAAAAAGCGCGCTGTGCATAACATTGAAGAGCTTATTCTGCTCCATAACCCCGCGCACCTGAGTAGCATTTTTGCCCGTTGCAAATGCTGCAACATCTTCACCGGCATGAGTTTCTATAACTAGGGGTATAGTGCCTAACTGTTGATAGTCAGGTGCGGTTGTATCTACCTCAGTGAGGTCTGGCTGCTTTTTCTTATAGCCCGGGCCATTGGCATAACCCAGTGTCGTATAAGGCTTGCCGGTAGCATCCGGTAAAATTTTACCCGGCTCGGTTTCCACCACACCCAAAATAGGATTACCTCTGCGTGGATAGCCACTAATGGTCATGGTGTGGCTGTGATCTGCGGTGACAATGATCAACGTTTCTTCCAGATCTACATTATCTATTGTCCATTGCACCGCATCTGCAAGAGCCACAGTGTCTTCTAGTGCTCTGTAAGCGTTGGAAATATGGTGGGCATGGTCTATGCGCCCCGCTTCAACCAATAAGAGATAGCCTGTTCCTTTAGCCGCAAGTTGACTCACGGCAAACTCAGTCATTGCGGCTATAGACGGCTCGGCACCTGGATCTTTAGCTCGGTCAGCATCAAATTGCATATGTGAGGGTTCAAACAACCCCATCACCTGCCCCGATATTTTACCTTGCTTGCTGGCAAGTGCAGCAAACTCTGAGCCATTCCATACGTATTGCCTTGTCGTATCTGTAGATAACCACTCGTCAATCAAGTTGCGCCCGTCGTCGCGCCTGCCGGTTCTTTGCGGATATTCAGGGTCCGTTTCACGATCCGGTAAAAACTGCGCCCTGCCGCCGCCTAAAATGACGTCTAAGCCATCGCCGTTGGGCATTTGAATCATTTGCTGGGCAATGTCTTTACAACCTAAAGCTTTTGCTTCATCTGGAATTGAAGCACTGTCTTCCCAATCTCTGTTTGGGGTGTGCGCATACATACCAGCCGGTGTCGCGTGAGTAATACGGGCAGTAGACACCACTCCTGTAGCTAAGCCAGCATCTTCGGCCATTTCAGCTAAGGTCGGCAAAGTATTCGCGAGGGCTGCAGCGCAATCATCGCGCTCTACATTCGCTGTAATACCCGTTACACCAATGCGGGTTTTTTCGCCGGTCAAAATCGCACTGATAGTTCCTGCACTGTCGGCGACTTGAGAATCGGTATTGTAGGTTTTGATTAAGGCAAGGTTTGGAAAGGTTTCAAATGCCAGACTATATTCTTCGCCCGTAGCACCCTGCTGTTGACCGGCGTAAATGCGGGCAGCTGTTACAGTACTGATCCCCATACCATCACCTAAGAATAAGATGACGTTTTTGGCGTGGACGGGAGCAGCCCATAATGTACTGAGTAAAATTATGCTGGGCAAAGTACCCATCCGACTTAATGTACTGAACCTAGATGTGCTCATCTTATGCTCCCCGAGTAACTGACCTTAATGTGACAAACTCCTCTGCTGCTGTAGGGTGAATACCCACAGTCGCGTCAAATTGAGCTTTTGTTGCGCCTGCGACCATTGCCACAGCTAAACCTTGAATAATCTCGCCAGAATCTGGTCCCACCATATGAATACCTAACACCACATCATCGCTACGGCGGACAATCATTTTCAAAAATGTGCCTTCATCGCGCCCAGAAATAGTGTGCTTCATGGGCTTAAAGCGCGACTCAAATATGTCTAAATCGCCAGCATGATCTACCAGTGCCTCAGCTTCTGTTAAGCCCACAGTACCGATATTTGGTTGGCAGAATACTGCGGTAGCAATATTGCGGTAGTCTAGGTGTTTCTTGGGGTTATCAGTGAACAGGTTATTGGCGATACACATACCCTCCTCAATAGCCACCGGTGTTAGTTGAATACGATCGGTCACATCACCAATAGCAAAGATATTTTCAACATTAGTTTGATAGTAATCATTGATAAGTACCTGACCATTTTCACCTAAGGCAACACCTGCTTGTTCAAGCCCCAAATTTGCGCTCTTAGGCTTACGCCCAGTAGCGTAAAGTACTAAATCTGTAAGTATTTGCTCACCATTAGTGAGATCCAGCTGGTAGCCAACGGTGTTATCTTCGTTGGTGACTTTTTCAATAGCAGTGACATTGGTTTCAAAGCGCAGGTCTATACCCTTCTTCTCAATTTCTTCTTTAACAAAACTGCGAATAGAGTCGTCAAAACCGCGCAAGAACATAGAACCGCGGTAAACCAAAGTGGTTTTAGCACCAAGCCCAGCAAAGATGCCAGCAAACTCAACAGCAATATAACCGCCGCCAACAATTGTAATTTCTTTAGGAAATTCAGGCAGATAGAATGCTTCGTTAGAAGTAATTATATGTTCTTTGCCAGGGATATCGGGAACTACTGGCCAGCCACCTGTGGCAATCAAAATATTCTTAGCCGTGACTGTTACATCGTCAATTTTAACTGTATTAGCATCTACTAGCTGGGCGTGACCTTCAAATAAATCCACCCCAGCACCGTCTAAAAGGTTGGCGTAAATACCATTCAGGCGTTCGATTTCTCGGGTTTTATTGTCGCGTAGAACAGGCCAGTCAAACTCCCCTGCCTGCACTTGCCAGCCATAATTTTTGGCATCACTGAAATCTTCATGGAAGTGCGAGCCGTAAACAAATAACTTCTTCGGTACACAGCCCACATTGACACAGGTGCCACCTAAAAACATCGACTCAGCAACGGCCACTTTAGCCCCATAAGAAGCGGAAATACGACTTGCTCGAACGCCCCCAGAACCGGCACCGAGAACAAAAAGGTCGTAATCAAAATTCATAGTAATTCCTGCGAATAGAAAGGGTCTTGAGGACTTCTCGAAACGGGCATCAGCCTAAGCAAGATAAGCTTAGGTTGCAATGAAACCACGTAAAGACTTTGGCGCAAATGCGTTTTAAGACAAATACATAATTATGAACTCACGCAATTAAGCAAAATTTTTGCTAGAACACTTGAACACGATGCTTCAGGCAAGTAGATTAGAGTACTGTATATTTATCCAGTTATTTGAATTTACGACCATGACCACTCATACGAAACATAAAAAAGATACTGCATCTCAGGCAACACTTATGCAGCAGCCTTTTATACAAGCGACACTGCCTTTTGCCATAACTGAAGTAACGCCCAAAATAGCACCTAACCCTTTATCTGCTAAGGCTGAGGGCAAGATTAAGGGCAAAATTAAAGACAAGATTAAGAGCGCAGATAGAGGTGTAGATAGAGGTGTAGATAGAGGTGTAGATAAGGATAATGCCCAAAACTTCTCACACAAGCACGAGCCCGAAGACAGACAAAAACAAAAATTTAGCTCGACCAGCAACCCGTTAAAAACGTCAACCGATGTTGAACAAGCAAAAGCTGTTGTTAAAGAAGGCCCTACACAAGCCTATGCAGACCTACTCAAACACCCCCAGCTGTGGCGCGGCAAAGATCTGTCTAAAGCCTCAGCCACACATGCGGTCGCCAGTGGCTACAATGCATTAGACGACTGCCTTGCAGGCGGCGGTTGGCCCCATGCAGGCTTGGTGGATTTTATTTTGCCTCACGCTGGCATTGGCGAACTACGACTGCTGCTGCCCGCCTTAACCACTCTAGCTGAGAGCCGCTGGTTGGCATGGATCAACCCACCCTTTACGCCCTACGCCCCAGCTTTAGAAGCCGCCGGCATAGACAGTAATAAGATCTTACTCATCTATACCAAGACCCATGAAGAAATGCTCTGGGCAATGGAGCGCACCTGCAAATCAGGCAGTTGTGGCGCAGTCTTAGTCTGGCCAGATGAGCGTAAACTGTCATTAAAAGAAACTCGCCGCGTGCAATTGGCGGCTAAACAAGGCGCCACCTTAAGTGTTTTATTTCGCCCAATGGAAGCCAGTAGCAAAGCAAGTTTAGCTGAACTACGACTGGTGCTCAGCCCAGACAAAAGTCCACTACATTTATCTGTAAATATTATAAAACGCCGCGGCGGCTGGCCTGTCAAAGACTTGGTTCTGCCTGTAGCAGCTGTCACACAAAGCCAATACACCAGCGCCCATACCGTTAGGCAAAAGCTGTCGCTATGGCGGGACAAGTGGCAAGAACAGGCAGTGCTACAAGAACAAAATAACCCTGCTAAACATAACCTTACTAAAGTTAGTCCTGACAATGACTCAGCAGACTATTCGGCAGACTATATAGATAGCTATGTGGACAGTTATCTAGATAGTTTTGCGGAAAGTAATAGCAAAAACACCCCCGCACCCTCATTGCATTAAAGTCCCAAACAAGCACTTAGTAGAATGTCACTAATCCAAAACACCCCCCCTGCGCCGTTATTGTGGCTTGCCCTGTATTTTCCGCAGCTTCCCCTAGATGTATTTGCCCCTGAGATGTCGGCTCAAACTGCAATATCAGCAGCACAGACATCTACCCCAGAACCGGCAACCGTTATTTTGGAAGAAAATCGAGTCAGCCTGGCCAATACTCAGGCCCAAGCTGCAGGCATTGTATTGGGTTGCTCCTTAGCAACAGCTCACAGTATTAGCCCTGACATTACCTACTTTACGCGCGACAAAGACCGAGAGTTCAGCCGGTTAGGTGCTCTTGGGCAATGCTTATATCGTTTTAGCAGCATGGTCAGCCTTGAAGCCCCTGACTGCATTTTGATAGAAATTCAAGGCAGCTTAAGGCTGTGGCAAGGCCAAGAACACCTAATTGCCCAAGCAACCCAGCTCTGTGAACAAATGGGTCATGAGTGTATTGCGCGGTTGGCGCACACGCCCCAAGCAGCAATCGCGCTGGCTCGCGCAAACGCCACACAGCTACATACAGCACCGTTACATCGCTTAGGTTTAAGCCACCATGACATTAAAGAGCGGGTCATAGAGCACCTGTCCAATATGGGCATTTATACCCTTGGACAACTTATAGAACTACCTAAAGCCAGCTTAGGTAAGCGTTTTGGGCAAAACTTGGTACGTTACCTAAGGCGGCTTGAAGGTAACTTAGTTGAACCTAGACATGGCATTCAACCCGGCAACAACTTTGCCGAACAATTGCACCTACTAAAACCCATTATGAATAAAACGGTCTTACTGCAAGGCCCTATGCCCTATTTGGCACAATTACTACAACATTGGTTAATTGCTCGGCAGCTAGCTTGTGTCAGCCTGGAATGGCAGTTCGCGCCATTTCGCGGCAACGGAGTCAATGTTGAAGTAGGTTTCGCTGGTGGTAAACAGCGCCACAGCGACTTTATGCGCTTAAGCCATCTACAATTAGAGAACATTAAGTTGCCAGACGAAGTGCTGTCCATTGGACTCAAAGCTAAGGTCACCGCCCCACTTCAAGCCCTTAACAGCGATCTATTTGGCAGCACAGAAAGTGCCACGGGACTGGTCACAGAACTGGTAGATGAACTTACAGCGCGTTTAGGGCCAAATACCTGTCGCGGTATACAGTCGGTACATCAATACACGCCGGAAAAGGCTTGGCAGCAACACAGTAGCCAGCCACAGGTGCAGCACATAGAGCCTAGGCGAAGACAAAATAATGCAAAAACCGGCGCAAAAAGTGTCGCTAACAACAGCCCTAGTAAGGGCGCACAACACCTAACCGCTAACCCGCAGCTTATGGGTAAGCGCCCGCTATGGCTGTTTTCCCCACCTCGGCAAATTACCTTTGCAGAATTAGAGTTACTTCAAGGGCCAGAGCGGATTCAAAGCAATTTTCACCTAGAACCCAAGCAGTGCATAATTTTTCGCGACTATTACATTGCCAAGCATAAACATGGCGCCCTTTGCTGGGCCTTTACCGAATCACCGAATAACTCGCCTACAGCAAATAACAACGCCAAGGCTGCTGCAAATAACTGGTACTTACACGGCTATTTTGCATGAAAGACTTAAATGCCACCTTAGGCCTAACCACACCCGCTACCCAACAAGCGCCCACTGCATTTGCTGAACTACATTGCATCAGCAATTACAGTTTTTTGCGTGGCGCATCTCATCCGGAAGAAATGGTTCAGCGTGCCTATGAACTGGGCTATAAGGCCATTGCTATTACTGATGAGTGTTCCTATTCAGGTTTAGTTAAAGCGCATAAAACCGCTCAAGAATGCGGCATGAAACTAATTATAGGTTCAGAGTTTACCCTCAGCCCTGGCACGTTAGATGAGCGCAATACGAGCCCAGATATTTCTAACAGCAAAGACAAACTTATCTTATTGGCACCAGACCGAGCCGCTTACGGCCAGCTTTCAACACTCATAAGCAAATTACGTCGACGCTCTGAAAAAGGCACCTACCAAGCCCACCTAGAAGATTTTCGCTGGGGCTTAAAAAACTGTTTGGCGCTGTGGGTACCAGGGGGGCAAAGTATTGAAGCACAAGGACAAACTGGCGAAGCGTTAAAAGCGTTATTTAGCCAGCTATGGATTGCCCTTGAGTTATTTAGAGACGGTCAAGATTTAGACAAAACCGCCCATGCGCTAACCCTTTCCTCGCGCTTAGGTTTGCCCATAGTCGCCGCCAACGATGTGCACACTCACTGCCCCGAGCGCCAGCCATTACAAGACATTCTCACGGCAATAAAACTCAACACCAGTGTGCATGAGTTAGGCTATCAAGGCTTTGTTAATGCCGAACGCACCCTGCGCCCGCTACAAGAGTTAGCTACCCTATACCCACCAGAAATGCTCGCTGAAAGCACAAAAATTGCAGACCTCTGCCAATTTAATATGTTGGAACTACGTTATGAGTACCCGCAAGATTTGGTACCCCCACACCTGACCCCCAAGGCCTACTTGCGCCAACTGACCTTTGCTGGCGCAGAACAACGCTGGCCACATGGCATACCCGAAGACACGCTAGCGCTTATCGAAAAAGAGTTATTGTTAGTGGCACAACTGAATTACGAACACTATTTTTTAACCGTACAAGACATTGTGCAATTTGCTCGCAGCCAAAACATTCTCTGCCAAGGTCGCGGCTCAGCGGCTAACTCAGCCGTTTGTTACTGCCTGTTTATTACTGAAGTAGATCCTGCTCGTATGCACCTACTGTTTGAACGTTTTATTTCTATGGAGCGCCAAGAGCCGCCGGATATTGATGTAGATTTTGAACACGAACGACGTGAAGAAGTCATTCAGTATATTTACAAACGTTATGGTCGCGAGCGTGCGGCTCTAGCCGCCACACTCATCACCTACCGCCCGCGTAGCGCCATACGTGATGTGGGTAAAGCCTTAGGATTAGACATTGGCGTATTGGAATTGCTGTCTAAGTCTATCGCCTGGTGGGACAACAAAGATGTATTAGATGATCGTTTCCGCTCCATTGGTCTAGACCCAGAAAGCCCACAAGCAACACAGTTCTTTCGCTTCTTTAATGAAATTTTGGGTTTCCCCAGACACCTGTCTCAACACGTAGGCGGCTTCATTATCTCCAGCGGCCCCCTTGCCCAACTGGTACCCATAGAAAATGCCAGCATGCCAGATCGCACGGTCATACAGTGGGATAAAGAAGACATAGAAACATTAGGACTATTGAAGATTGATGTCCTAGCACTGGGTATGCTGACCGCTATACGCAAGGCTTTGGATCTTTGTTATAGCAGCGGCCAAGTAGCGCAGCCATTGACCTTTCAACAAATCCCAGCCGAAGACAAAGCTACTTATCAAATGCTTCAGCGCGGCGATAGCCTTGGTGTTTTCCAAGTGGAATCCCGCGCGCAAATGGCCATGCTCCCCAGACTAAAACCACAAAACTTTTATGACTTAGTGATAGAAGTAGCCATTGTGCGGCCCGGTCCAATTCAAGGCGATATGGTTCACCCCTACTTACGTCGACGCCAAGGCTTAGAACCCGTCACCTACGCCAGCCCCGGCGTACGCAAAGTATTAGAACGTACATTAGGCATTCCTATATTTCAGGAGCAAGTCATTGAATTAGCCATGGTCGCCGCCGGCTTTAGCGCCGGAGAAGCCGACCAGCTACGCCGTGCTATGGCGGCTTGGAAAAAACGTGGCGGCCTAGAACACTTTGGCGAAAAACTAATTAGCGGCATGCGTGAAAACGGTCACAGTGAAGATTTTGCAGAGCGCATATTCAATCAAATGAAAGGCTTTGGCGAATATGGTTTTCCAGAATCCCACGCAGCCAGTTTTGCTCTACTAGTTTATATTTCTGCATGGCTGAAGTGTCATCAGCCCGCTGCGTTTTATGCAGGCCTAATGAACAGCTTGCCCATGGGCTTTTACTCGCCGTCGCAACTCATACAAGACGCCAAACGCCATCAAGTTATAGTGCGCCCAATAGACGTCACCATTAGCCAATGGGACCATACATTAGAACCTCCTGAACAATCATCTAGGACATCACCTCAACAACCAGTAGTACGCTTAGGTTTGCGCTTAGTCAAAGGCCTCAACCGAGAGGCCGGCGAGCGCATCTGTGCAGCACAAAACAGCGCCCACATAACTAACGCAAAAGATTTGGCACGGCGAGCAGGTTTAGACGATCAACAACTGAGTTTTCTTGCTCGGTCTGGCGCACTAGCCGGACTAGCAGGTCATCGACACCAAGCCCATTGGGATGTCACCGGTATAGAAGCTGCGCTACCTTTAGAGCGACCACAAAAGCAATACTCCATGGGCAATGAAAACGTCTACCTGAACACCCCCACGGTGAGCGAAGACATGCTCAATGACTATCGCTACACAGGTTTAACCTTAGGCCCACACCCCATGGCCTTATTGCGCAATCATCCAACGTTAAAAGGTTTTCGCAACGCGCAAGATCTGGAGGAATGTAGGTCCGGACAATTGATCCGTATTGCTGGGCTGGTTACAGGCAGGCAGCGGCCAGGCACTGCCAGCGGTGTTGTATTTCTGACCTTAGAAGATGAAACCGGCAATACCAACATCATAATTTGGGCCACGGTTATGGCACGCTTTCGTGCAGCATTACTACAAGGCCAATTACTCAAATTCAAAGGCGTTGTAGAACGTGAAGGTAGAGTTATACATGTGGTGGCAGGTCACGTAGAAGATGCCAGTGAACTACTGCAAGATGTACAAGCCCATGAAACGCCCTTTAAGTCGCGGAATTTTCACTGATAATTGAGGTCAGTATGAAATTTACACAGCCCCCAGTTACCCTGCTCAAATATGTAAGCCTCACATTGACGTATATGTGTGTTGCTAAAGAGACCGCTTTAATGTGAAATGTGTGCTTGCTTAAGAGCGGCACTATTCATTTGGTTTGGAGGGACGGGTGAAGTTAATCGTTGCACTTGGGGCGCTTGTATTCTTAATTTCATGTTCCGCAACTAGAGTGGATCGCGTGATAAGCGATGTGTATGAGCCCCTACCATGTTCAGATAGTTTCATCTGCGGTATAGATGAGCGTATCAAAATTCTTGAACGCAGCAGGGTTGTGACTGGTGGCGTTGCGCTCAATACAACGGGCACGCGCAATCAGGACTGCACTCGCAAAGACGGCTTATACCTTTGCGTTACTCGTCAATACGTATATGAAATGCCTCTGGTGGGGGAATCTACTTCTTCGGAGTTATTTAACACCGTTCTCGATGGCTACGCTTCTAGCAGCGCGACCGTTGCACCTTCCAGCTGCGAAATTTTCACCACGAAGAAAATCGCCGATGCAAAATTTCGCCCCGTTGATCAATACTACAATTTTTCGTTGGTAAATCCTGAAAGTATCAGCGTCGTTGATCGTACAGGGTCTGCTTTAGAGGACCATACAATTGCAACTCTACGCTGTGATAGAGATTGCACCTACGACATCAAAACAGATCGGTGGAGCAATGATATTCAGCTATTGCTTAGCGAAACGCGAACAAGCGGCCGGCTAGCTACCCAGCAGAAACGTGCTAGGGAATTAGCGATCAAAAAATTTTTAGCTAACTGTGAACCGGAGGTTACATGAAAAAAGTCGGAATAATCCTTGTAAGTTTTCTACTTGTCACTTTAATAAGTTTGACTGCAAGATCCGCAGATCTACCAATTGTAGCTGTATCGCAGTTCGAATCGACAGTTGGTAATGAGGGCTATTTTAGAACCAAATCTAACCCAGACAACTATGAGGCCATGCTAGAAACGCAGTTGATCAAAGTGGGTCGATTTACGGTCTATGAGCGCAACAAACTAGATCAGGTTTTAAGCGAGCAAGGCCTGCAAAAAGACCTTTCAAATAATGGTACGCAGCTTCAGATTGAAGGTGTTGACTATCTGATTTACGGATCTGTGACCAAAAAGTCTTCTGAGAAAAAGCAAATGCGTACCGGTCAGTTTAGCTCTGTGAGTATCGTTTCCACATTTGGGGTGGATATAAAGATAGTAGATGCAACGACGGGAGAAATACGCAGAGCCGAAGCTATTGAGGCAAGCGTAGAAGCTGGTAAGGGTTTAGCGACAGGTAATTTCCAGTCATCTGAGTCATCTGCCAACGGTCTAGTTGAGGCACAAAGAGTTGTGGCAAAAAAATCTGCCGCGCTACTAGCTGAAAGCATTTTTCCAGTTCGAGTTGTAGATGTTGATGGTCAAGACATCTATTTAAATTATGGAGATTCGATACTGTCAGTAGGAGATAGACTGACGGTAGTAAGAGAAGGTCGTGAAATCGTAGACCGTGATACGGGGAAAGTTTTGGGGTCTAGAGAGAAAGTACTTGGCGCTTTAGAGGTTATTGTAGCGAATGCCAATTTTTCGATTGCAAAGAAGGTAGATGGCGCTTTCGAGGTTGGTAATGGGGATAGAGCGAAAATTTCACTAACGGCAAGTAATGCTAAGCGTCAAAAACAACGGGAGAGGAAAGGTAGAAGAATATGATAAAAATTACAAAAATAATAAAAATGTTGGCCGTATCTTCAATAATGATGATACCAACGCTTGGGTTCGGACAGGGTAAACCAGTAATTGCAGTAAGCGAAATTACCACTGCAATTGGGAATTTCAGTACGGTTAGTATTCAGCTTGCTTTAGAAAATGCACTTCAGAAAACGAATAAATTTTCGATTATGGAGCGTTCGAGATTAGATAGTTTGTTGCAGGAACGCGGCCTGTCTGCGTCCGGTATAACAGATGGCATAAGCGATTATTCAGGATTTTCGGGTGTCGATTATCTTGTGTACGGCAGTGTGTCTAATGTCGCTGTCACTAACGAGAGCGTATTTATTGCTGCGAACTGTAAAGCCTCTTTATCAATGAATATTAGAGTAGTTGATGTAGCAACTGGAGAAATTCGACTATCAGAAAGCGTTCAAGTCGAGGATACGGTCAACACTGTAATGGACGCGCAACAAAATGCTTGTGCAGGAATCAGTTTGTCCAGCATCAACATTCTGGGCGAGGACGTCTCCGACGGCATTGCGAATAAGATGACCATGAGCATATTTCCAATCAAAGTTGCTAACGTGAATGGAAATCAGGTCTATTTAAATTATGGAGAAAATACTATTTCACCCAACCAGATTCTTACCATTAAGTCAGTAGGAGGCGGGTTTGTTGATCCAGATACAGGTGAACTTCTTGGCGCTGAAGAAGTGACAACGGCTGTAATTTTGGCGACTGATGTTCGCGCGAAATTTACGATAGGTGAAGTTGTTGCTATCAATGCAAATGTAGCTGTCGGTGATATTGCCTATATCCTAAATAGTAGATCGGCTAAGAAATCTGTTAAGTCTTGTATATCTAATACATCCAAGGCCGTTAAGGCATGTGATAGCAAGCCCGGCTCAAAGAGATGTATAAAAGCTGCTGAGAAAAAAGAAGGTGCTTGTTCTGCCATTTTAGACTTATAACCAACCACTTAAGGTATGCATAAAACCATCATCCCCTGTTTCAGTATCATAGAAAATGGTACTGAAGCATGGGGATCATCAAAATGATGCATATTTAGTAATTAGGGTCAGCGTAAAATTAAATTTGATGCTTGGCTTTTTGCTCCTTGTTTGCGATGAATCTGTGGTTGCCCGGCAAGCTCTCTAAATTACCTTCGAAATATCTCAGAGCGCAAAACAAATCCAGCCGTCTGTCTCGTTTAACCGCCCATATTAAGTGAAAGGTGTCTAAACCGCTGCCGATGACCCTAAAGGTTGCGAGCCAGCACTTCGTTAAGCTAAATATAGCTTTACACTGAACTCAGTTATTCCGAAGAAGATGACAGTGAACTGCTGCAAGATGTACAAGCCCATGAAACGCGCTTTAATTCGCGGAATTTCGCTAACACCATTTGGATTTCCGAAACTCTCTAAACATTCTTCAAGGGCAAAAACCCCGAGGATATTTGCACTTCGATTTGCTATCTTTCGCGCCAGGTCGAGCAAGACCGTTCAGCGGTAAACTTTTACCAACGTTAATTACATTCAAACTCTTGTCAGAATAACGAGAGATACGGGTTTTACATTATGCAGCTCACACCCTTCCATCTAGCCATTCCGGTCACAGACTTAAACGCCGCAGAGAACTTTTATGCCAATGTACTGGGCTGCGGCATGGGTAGGCGCAGTGATGAATGGATAGATTTCAATTTATTTGGCCATCAGCTGGTGTGCCATCAAGTAGCATTAAGCGCAGCAAACAAAATAGCTCCTGCGAATGAAGTAGATGGCCATGACGTACCTATTCCACACTTTGGCGTTGTGCTTGAATTGGATACCTGGAAAGCTCTACGCGACCGTCTGATTGCGCATGATATAAAGTTCATTATAGAACCGCATATAAGATTCGCTGGTGAGATAGGCGAGCAAGCTACCATGTTCTTCCACGACCCAAGTGGCAACGCACTAGAATTCAAAGCCTTTGCAGATATCGAAACAGAACTATTTAAAGCCTGACTTACAAAGGTTGCGTTAGCTTTCTTTAACTCGATCAGCAGCAAAGCACGTTGAGAAACGCCAACAGCATCTGTTAGTTAAGGTGTCGGCGCAAAAACTCCGCCAGCTCTTTATATGTGGACTCATGCTCTGGAGAGTCTGCGACAAACGCATATTCAGCATGCGAAAGACCTTCATAAACATTGAGGTCTGCCTCTACCCCAGCGTCGCGTAACTTTCTGTGTACCCGCGCCGCATCACTCAAAAACATATCTCTAGTTCCGGTAACCAAATATGTTGCCGGAAAACCACTAAGGTCGCCATAAACCGGCGACAGCAACGGATCTAGCAAATTCGCACCATCGGCATAAAGCAATGCAGCGGCTTCCAAAATACCATTATAGGTAACTAAAACTCGATCAATGCCCTCCATGGTATAGAGCGTGTCACCGGTTTTAGTCAAGTCCGCCCAAGGCGTACCCAAATACAAAGCGGCAGGAATTGGCAAACCCAGAGCCTTAAAATGATGCACAGCACCCATGCTTAAACCACCTCCAGCAGAAGTACCACCAATACCCATATTCTTGGGGTCGTGAGTTTTTAATAGTTCTCTATAAACCATTTCCACATCGGTTATAGCGGCAGGATGCGGGAAATCTGGCGGCATTCGATAGTCAATGGAAATTGTTGGGATACCCGAACGGGCAGAAATTAGTGCGCCCTCAGAAACCCCTGCATCACCGCCACCAAATACGTACGCCCCGCCGTGTGCATAAATAAACAGGCCCTCACTGAGTATTTGATCATTAGGCACCACTCTGTGCACTGGCACACCGGCAATTACATCTGGCGTAATGCTGACATTTAAATTGGCTGCTAAGTCATCAAGGACAATTTCTTGACTCTCAGCGCGTTGGGCAACCGCACCCCGCCATTGATCTAGGCTTTGGGGCACGAGTAGCTTACGCGTCGCAACATCAGGTTTTCCGGCATCAACAATAGCCGACTGCAAAGCACTACTGGCAGCCGCTGGCGCAGGCAAATCTTCAGACTTATATAATTGTCCTGCCAGCAGCACTCCAACGCCAACGCCCGCTAACAAAAGCAAAGTACCGATCACAAACGTACGAATCCTCATTACCCATCTCCTCAACTAGCCTCAGGCAACATTAAAGCATAAGGCTTAATCTCACCCCAAACCTCGGTTATACGTTACTCGCGACTTACTTACGATTCGTCGCGACCTATCCAAACTTGTTTAGAAACAGCACAACACTCGCCCTGCTGATTAAACATAGCCGTACCTGCGAAGTGCTTTTTGCCCTCAATGGACATACACCAGCCGATAATCACAATTTGATCAGAAGCTGTCACAGGCTGAAAGATTTGCGCTGTCATACGTCCAAGCAAGCCTGTACGAATGCCATCGTTCATAAATGCAAATTGACCGGGGCAGTCCAGTGCCGCCCAGATTACCGCTGAAGGTAAAAATCCATCCTCATCGGCGAACCCAGCGTCCGCTTGCCAAGCAGCAGCAACGCCGTCAAAACCCTCAACCGGCGCGGCGAATACCCGCAGCCCTTCTTTAGCATCCACATCAGCGCCACAACAAAAACAAATAGGGTGAAAACCCAGCCCACCTGGGACAAGGGAGTTAAGGCCGGGCTGTAAAGCCAGTGAATCCTTGACCGCAGCAGCAGCCGCCGCAAAACTAGGCGGCTTGGGTACATCCACGGAAAGCTCAACGCGCTCAGCTTGAGCAATCAAAAGGTCACCCTGCTTCACTTCCAAATGTTCAGCATCAACGCCGATAACCTGCATCTCTTTATCTAAGGGCGTCGGCGCGCGTAAGGTTACTTGCACCGCTTTACCAGCCCCGCCCTTCGGCGCTGCCAGATGATCCGCAAACGCGCCACTTATGTAACCACCGTTACCCGAATTAGGAGGGCCACGGAACTTCGCCTCAATAACAATAGAAGACTGCATAAACTACTCATTCTGGAAAAGCCGCGAAGTCTATTGAAAAACTGAGAAAAGTGATAGCGGCTACGACTAACAATAGCAATCTAAGGTCCATACCTTGCTTATGTTTCCATAGGCTTCTACGTTATTGATCTACTTTGTTATTCCTCCCATCAACAGCTAGAAACATATAGACCATATCTAAAAATAGGGGTGTAT
>CAJJDH010000101.1 GCA_905182905.1 marine gamma proteobacterium HTCC2089
CTGTAGCAGCATCTAGACCTAACGGCATTGAAAATGATGATTTACCTGCAATAGGTCTTAGGCGGGTGGGTATTCCACGTTGAAAGTAGAGCTTAGATTTGCGCTTAGTTATGTGCTTCATCTGAGCAGATTAGCACGCTTATTTAATATTTTAGAAACTTTTTTAGAAACTTTGCATCTCTAAAACTCAAAAACCCTAAGCATACTGTACTTATTTGCTAATTAATGGTGCCGAAGGCGAGACTCGAACTCGCACGGGCATAAGCCCACTACCCCCTCAAGGTAGCGTGTCTACCAATTTCACCACTTCGGCATGTTCACTAATACTTATCTAATATTCGATCCTAGCTAATACTTAAATCGACTCTATAAACCTGGAATATCACCAGTAGGTTCTTCATCAGCTGGATTTTCACTATCAGTAGAATCTAATGCTGGCAGGACATCCGCGCTCTCTAAAGCTTGCGGAATACCTAAGGAATTTGCCTGTGCAGCGCGCTCTTTAGCGGTATAGGCAAGACCAAAAGCAATTAGGAAAAAGGCGATGGCTAACCAAGTAGTTATCTTGGTCATTAGGTTTCCGCCACCTGAGCTACCCAATACAGTATTGGACGAACCGCTACCAAAAGCCGCGCCCACATCGGCACCTTTGCCTTGCTGCACCAAAATAAGCACGATCAACGCAAAGGCATCGATAACTAGTAAGGACAACAGCACTGTTTCTAAAGTCGACATCTATCTTCTCTCTTTCTGAGACGAATCCACTAGAGATTCTCTCTGTTAAATCGCAAAGGGGTTAAACAAACGCCCCTGAGGAATCATACCGCTGCGACAATTGCCGCAAAACTGGCTGCTTGTAGCGAAGCCCCGCCCACCAAAGCCCCATCTATATCTTCTTGGGCAAACAACGACCCGGCATTTGCAGGGTTAACGCTACCACCATAAATAATCCGCAGAGCTGGCGCCACACTCTCGTCCAATCCAGCGACCTGTGCACGGATTGAAGCATGCATTTGACCCGCCTGTTCTGGAGTAGCTGTAACACCCGTGCCAATAGCCCAGAGTGGTTCGTAAGCTATGGCTCCGTTAAGCAGCGCTGCGGCACCACAGTGATCTACTACCGCCATCAACTGACGACATACCACAGCGAATGCATCACCGCTCTCTCTCTGTGCTAGCGTTTCTCCCACACAAACTATGGGACTTAAACCTGCTGCAAGCGCCGAAGCAAACTTATGTGCAACAAGCTCATCGCTTTCGCCTTGATCTAGTCGGCGCTCAGAGTGCCCTACTATAACCCAAGAGCCGCCAACATCTTTAACCATCGACGCGGCTATCTCACCGGTATGAGCGCCATCTGCAGCAACGCCTACATCCTGTAAACCCACCTGCACAAATTCCGATGTCAAACCCGCTAGCGTTGACAAATAAACCGCTGGTGGGAACAAAACCACATCAGCACGCAATTCAATACCACTAGCAAAACCCTTTACGAAATCGCCCACCATCTCCAGTGAACCGTGAGTTTTCCAGTTAGCTGCAATCAACGATCTGCGCATCCAAACCTCTTCAC
Source organism: marine gamma proteobacterium HTCC2089 (assembly GCA_905182905.1). Lineage (GTDB taxonomy): Bacteria > Pseudomonadota > Gammaproteobacteria > Pseudomonadales > Azotimanducaceae > UBA4421. The sequence goes on from CAJJDH010000101.1 coordinate 1,574, forward strand.
TCTTAACCAGCCTTCCGCGGCGCGACATGGTATACGCTGTCTTAGGTTTTTCCAAGTGCCCGCAGCCCAAGGCCTCGAGAAACTAAGTTAGTAATGATAGCAAATCAGCAAAAGCGCCGAAAATTCCCCAAGCAAGGTTATTTCCTTCTATTCAACTGCCCAGGTGGGTGATCTAAAGGTTGCTTTATGAGCACAGAAGCAACCAGCAAACACGCCAATAAACCCGCGCAAATAAGAGCAGCATTGATCATCTCGCCGGTAACATCTAAGGCTAAACTGAAAATAAGCGGACCAATAGCACTGCCAAAAACGGTAAATGCAGTATTAAGACCCGTTATCTCACCAAGGTGAGTTGCGCCAAACTGACGAATAAATACTAGGTTTGAGATTGTTCCCCATAACCCACCACCAACTCCGAACCCTGCTACTAGGCACCAATAACCCAGATCAGTCTCCAAATTCAATAGACCTAAGGCACCAAATAGAAAACTTACTAACATGATGATCAAAAAAGGCTTCAGCCGCATGTAATCGGCCATGGAACTGGAGATCAAGTTAACTACCACGGTGGTAATTGCTTGGGGGACAAAATATGCAAAGGCTTCATCTCTACCTCTACCGGCCTCTGAAAATATCGCAACGATGTGAAAGGTCACCGCAGTACCAAAAAGGGCGTGCATGGATAATGCTGAGGAATAAAGCCAAAACACAGAGTTAGACTTTACCTGGGCTAACTTCAAATCGGTGTTCGAATCGGTATCAGCGGCGTCTAAGCCAGAGATCGCAGAGGTAGAGTTTGCGTATGCGCCAGGGACCTGCCGAGCACCATCTATCTGCAAACCACAAACTTCTGGTCTATCTCGCACTACTATGAATGCTAAAAACCCAAATCCCGGACCCACTACAAGAGCTAGCAACAACAGTGAATCACGCCAACCGACGTCATCTATAAGTAACGCCAACAGCAGTGGCGAAAGGGAAAAGCCAAGCGAAATGAACACTCCACGTAACCCAAGAACTCGACCTCGATTGCGCTTAAACCAAAGCAACAACATATTTGTACTGACACTGGTCATAACTCCCTGACCTGCAAATCGGACACCGAAGTAGCCAAGCAAAATCAGCGGAAATGTGATGAAAGACAGCTCGAAATCTACCCACTGGGTTATCCGCTGACCCACAAGGTCGATCACACTAATAAAAACCAACGCCCCGCTTAAACCTAAAGCAGACGCGATTAACATCACTCGCGCGCCCAACCGATCGTACAGTCGACCAGCTCTAGTTAAAAACAAAGCACTGCCGATAGTCCCCAACATATAGGCAAACGACAGTTCAGTTCGTGAAAGACCAAATGAAGAAATGAAAGAATCGGCAAATACCGCCATACCCATAGTCTGCCCGGGCACACTAAAGAGAAAGCCAAGTGTGGAAACGAACGCTATGACCCACCCATAAAAAATAGGAGTTCGGCCTGCCCTAAAGGGCCAGTCGCCCTGTAAGCGGTTTACATATCTGACAAACATAAATTACCTAGAAAACTCTGTTCCAGCGCATTAGCGCGAAGCTGGAGTACTATGGTGGAGCAGTCGTAGAAATCTTCAAAGCTACTGTGGAAAGAGGGCTTACAAAACCAAAGCGTGGAAAGCTCAATGCCTACATTTAGAAACAGTGCTCCAATCGCACAGACAAACCGCGCTATTTCTCCGTTGGTAAAACCACATCTAATGCCTGCTGAATCAAGCCCTCGGCAATTTGTTTAACCTCACTCTCACTATCGCCTTCCACCATGACCCGCAACAGTGGCTCGGTGCCAGAAGCTCGGACTAACACTCTGCCACGTCCTTCCAACACTTTGCCTTGCGCCTCAATTGCTGACTGCATCTGCTCGCTTTGTGCAACTAAACCTGGAGACTCAACTTTTACGTTAAGCAAAATTTGCGGCACCTTGTGCATGCCCGCCACTAATTCTTTCAGGCTTTTAGCGCCATTTGCATCAGCTTGCATAGAAACCAATACTTGTAGCGCAGCGACAATGGCGTCACCAGTCGTTGTCAGGTCCATTGTCAAAATGTGCCCTGAGGGTTCGCCACCTATTACCCATTTCTTCTTTTTCATAAGCTCAAGTACGTGACGATCGCCAACATTCGCTCGAAGAAATGGAATAGCGAGCTCCTCCAACGATTTTTCTAAGCCAAAATTACTCATGACCGTGCCGACTACTCCGCCCTTGAGCTTTTTATTTAACTTACGACTTTGGGCAATACCAAAAATAATTTCGTCGCCGTCTACAATGCTGCCTTCGTGATCTACCATGACTAGTCGATCACCATCGCCGTCAAATGCAATACCAAGATCTGCACCTTCAGCAATCACGCGTTGCTGCAAATTCTCTGGGTGGGTTGAGCCGCAATCGTCATTGATATTGAAGCCGTCGGGGTCGGCAAACATAACAACTAAATCTGCACCCAGCTCCTCGAATACTTTCGCTGCAACGGCATAAGTAGCGCCATTGGCACAATCGATAACTATACGCATACCACGCAAGCTGAAATCACTACTTACACTGCTCTTACAAAACTCAACATAACGCCCCGGGGCATCACTTATGCGCGAGGCTCGGCCCAAACTTTCTGAATCTTCACAGACCATAAAGGTGTCTAATGCCGCTTCAATTTGTTGCTCAATTTCGTCACTTAGTTTACTGCCGTGACGATCAAAGAACTTGATACCGTTATCGTAATAGGGATTATGCGAAGCGCTGATAACAACCCCTGCATCAGCACCTAAAGTGCGGGTTAAATAGGCTATTGCCGGCGTTGGCATTGGTCCAAGCAGGCTCACATCGGCGCCTGCAGAAACAAGACCAGCCTGCATAACGGACTCCAGCATGTAACCAGAAATACGCGTATCTTTGCCAATAAGTACCCGTGCACGACGATCTTCCTGATCAGCAAAAACCTTCCCTACAGCCCAACTAAGGCGTAGACAAAATTCAGGCGTGATTGGAAATGCACCTACGCGTCCGCGAATACCATCGGTGCCAAAATATTTCTGACCCATCTACCTATTTCCCTCTTCTTAGTAACAACAGGCCTGAGGCCATACATAGAATTCTTCGTTGAAGTGCTGTCTCCACCAGACGTGGTTATTGCGAGCCAACAGCCTAGCCAACGCCCTCTAGCGCCAACCAAACGTTAATCCCGTCAACTGTCTCCTTCACGTCATGAGCACGTATCAAGTTGGCGCCATTCTGAACGGCTAGGACCGCTGCGGCAACACTAGCCGCTAAACGATCATCAACCCCTCGACCGGTAATTTGGCCAAGCATAGATTTTCTCGAAATGCCCACCAATATCGAACAGTCTTGTATGCGTAAGGCTTCGATATGCCCCAACAGCTGCAAATTATGCTGCAGCGTTTTACCAAACCCAAAGCCCGGATCTATGAGTAGGCGTTGCGCATCAATATTGCGCTGCAAACACGCCGAGTATCTCAGCTTAAGAAACTGACCCACTTCGTTTACAACTTCGGCATATTGGGGGTTGTCCTGCATGGTCTCAGGCAAACCCTGCATATGCATAAGCGCATAGGCCACATTGGAATCAGCGACGGCGTCTAGAACTCCGGCATCTGACCCGGCGCTAATATCGTTAATCAAGTGCGCACCAGCGTCTATAGCTGCTTTCGCAGTCTCACCATTACGAGTATCCACTGAGATGACACAATCTAGTGCCGTGAGAGCATCTACCACTGGTAGTACGCGCCGCAACTCCTCTGCAACTGTAATAGCTTGAGCACCAGGCCGGCTAGACTCTCCGCCTATATCAAGTACGCTCGCACCTTCATCAATCATGCGTTGCGCGTTAGCTACTATTTTGTCGACGGGGATTTTGGCGTCATCATAGAGATTGCCGCCATCGGAGAACGAGTCTGGTGTGATATTCAGTACCCCCATCACTTGGGGGTACTGTAGATCTAGCTGCTTGTCCGCGCAGGAGAGTACGCGCGGTGAAGTCATCTAGCTTTCTTCTGCTGGACCACCGATTGGCGACTGAGTGTCCCCACGATCTGACTTTCCAGAGGGAGGTGGTGTATCACTCGGATGACGAGGTTTGGCGCCGGCCATAATGTCGTCTAACTGATCTGCTGACAAAGTCTCAAATTCCACCAGTGATTCAGCCATTACATGCAGCTTATCTAGGTTTTCGGTCAGCAGGCGCTCAGCTTCACTATAGCAACTGTCGACAATCAGCCTCACCTCTTCATCGATAGCTCGTGCTGTATCCGGCGAATGGTTTTTATTGTTCGCACCAGCTGACATGCCCAAGAAAACTTCACCGTCGTCTTCGTCATACATTAGTGGTCCCATGCGATCTGAAAGACCCCACTTTGTAACCATATTGCGCGCTAAAGACGTGGCTCTTTGGATATCATTGGATGCACCAGTAGTGACATTCTCAGCACCCAAGATCATTTCTTCAGCAATACGTCCCCCAAACAAGCTGGATATTTGCGAACAAATACCTTGGCGGCTTAGGCTGTAGCGATCTTCAACCGGTAAAAACATGGTCACACCCAAAGCGCGTCCACGAGGAATAATCGTTACTTTGTAAACGGGATCATGCTCAGGCATTAAACGCCCAACAATGGCATGGCCTGCTTCATGGTAGGCGGTATTACGCTTTTCACGCTCTGACATCACCATAGATTTGCGCTCTGCACCCATCATGATTTTGTCTTTAGCCTTGTCAAATTCTTCCATGGCAACTAAACGCTTGCCAGCACGTGCTGCAAACAACGCCGCCTCGTTAACCAAGTTAGCGATATCTGCTCCGGAGAACCCTGGCGTACCACGTGCAATGATGCTTGCATCTACATCTTCTGCCACCGGCACTTTGCGCATATGAACTTTGGTGATTTGTTCGCGACCACGAATATCTGGTAGTCCAACGACTACCTGACGGTCAAAACGTCCAGGGCGCAACAAAGCTGGGTCAAGTACATCGGGGCGGTTGGTTGCAGCAATAACGATGACACCGTCATTACCCTCAAAACCATCCATTTCCACCAACAACTGATTCAAAGTTTGTTCACGTTCGTCATGTCCACCACCAACACCAGCACCGCGATGTCTACCTACCGCATCAATTTCATCGATAAAAATAATGCAGGGCGCTTGCTTTTTAGCTTGCTCAAACATGTCACGCACGCGAGATGCACCAACACCAACAAACATTTCAACGAAGTCCGACCCAGAGATAGAAAAGAATGGAACCTTAGCCTCACCTGCAATAGCTTTAGCAAGCAGCGTTTTACCTGTGCCCGGTTGCCCGACCATCAAAACACCGCGCGGAATATGTCCGCCTAAACGCTGGAATTTGCCCGGATCACGAAGGAACTCTACCAGTTCTTGAACTTCTTCCTTAGCCTCATCAACACCTGCAACATCGGCAAAAGTAGTTTTAATTTGATCTTCGGAGAGCAACTTAGCTTTGCTACGACCAAACGCCATTGGGCCACCGCGACCGCCGCCGCCGCCCTGCATCTGCCGCATAAAGAACATGGCAACCGCCAAGATGATTAGAATTGGGAAACTTGCAATCAATAGCTGGGTCCAAAACCCCTGCTGCTCTTCTGGCACAACTTCGAATAACACTTCGCCGTCACGCAAACGGTCCGTCAACGCTAAGTCGCTAGATAAACGTGTAACAGTGACTTTATTACCGGATGTATCCTCGGCATAAATTTTGTCACCCTGAATGGTCGCACTGGTAACACGCCCCTGCTCTACATCCCTCAGAAATTCTGAGTAACTCAGTTCTGGTGTTTGTGGCGCCACATCAAATTTATTAAATACCGTTAGTAAAACGGCCAATATGACGAGCCAAAGTACTATATTTTTTCCCATATCTGACACGGGACTTACCTCACGTTCTGTTAATAATTGGACTAAAAATTAGACGCGCAATTAGCATAAAGCTTCTTATGTGGTAATCCGCGCAGATAGTCATGTTTAAACCGACAACCTGTCTGATACTTATTCCCTGCGGTGGTTCAGACCACCTCAACTTTATACAGTTTGCCGTACCACTTGTGAAAATGATGGCAAAACTAAGCAAACGCCGGGGAAATGCTGCTGCTTTATTACGGTACAAAATCAATAGCGACAACAAACACTTCCCTAGATTCAGGCCTCGAGGCCTTTGGTTTAGTCATGTGTACTTGCTTGAAGCATTTCTTCAAGTCTTTTACCCAGTCGTCTAAACCTTCACCTTGGAATGCTTTTATCGCCATGCACCCGCGCAGATTCATCCAGCGGTAACAACTATCTAATGAAACATCCGCTAAGTCCATCGACCTAGCCTGATCCACTGTTCTGACCCCAGATATGTTTGGGGCCATATCAGATAATACAAGGTCGAGTTTCTCACCCGCCAAAATTCGCTCGATCTCAGCATCAACCTCTGGCTCACCGGCAAAGCCTTCAATAACGTAGGTATTATCCCCACAAGTAATAGGCAATGGGTCAATGGCAATAAGTAACCCTCCGTCTAAGCGCTCCTCAAGGTAGTTTGTCCAACCACCAGGCGCCGCTCCCAATTCTAGGACATTGCGCCTAGGCTTGATCAACTTATAACGCTGATCTAGCTGCTCAAGCTTAAAATGCGCACGGGAAATTTGCCCGCCGCCCTGCGCTTTGCGAACAAACTGGTCTTTGCGCTGCCGCTGAAGCCAGCGATCACTAGATTTACTGCGTTTTACCATACTTTTTATCAATACTCTGGGGAGCGACTCTTATAGAATACCCAAATGAAAAATATCCCACTGAGTTCGCAACAAAAAAAATCCCTTAGAGGAATCGCCCATCACCTTGATCCTGTTGTCGCTGTAAGCGAACGAGGACTCTCAGAAGGCATAATAGAAGAAACTGAAAGAGCACTAAACGATCATGAATTGATCAAAGTTAAAGTGTTCGACAATGATCGCACGGTACGACAAGACATCGCCAATGAACTGGCGGAAAAAACCGGGTCAGTAGTTGTCCAGAAAATCGGCAAAATCGCAATTTTGTACCGTAACAACCCGCAAGCTAACGCGAAGCTTTCTAATGTCAGCCGCTACGTTGGAGCCAAAGGTTTTTAGACTCGCAGGTGTGACCTACACGTTTGGCGCTAAAGAGCGCCTTAACTAGATTTAGCCATAGGACACATCCGTAATCTCATACTCAAGATCACCACCCGGCGCAGCCACAAGCACAACATCATCCAAAGATTTGCCGATAAGTGCTCTAGCGATGGGCGACATTACAGAAATTTTGCCATCGCGCAGATTCGCTTCATCTTCACCAACAATGCGGTAAACCTTAGTTTCCTCAGAACCCGTGTCCATTAGCGTTACGGTAGAGCCAAAAATCACTTTTCCTGTGGCGGGTATTTTGCTCACATCAATTATCTGAGCATCCGCTAGCTTGCTTTCAATCTCTTGAATTCGACCTTCATTGAAACCTTGTTGCTCACGCGCAGCATGGTATTCGGCGTTCTCTTTTAGATCGCCATGGGCCCGAGCTTCAGCAATAGCCTGAGTGATTTCTTGACGCAGTGCAGATTTTCTATGCGCTACTTCTTCGCGCAAGCTCTCAGCACCCTCGATGGTCATTGGAATCGGCATATCAATTACCCCTCTTGAGCAAGCTTTTGGTGCAGGTCCTGCAAACTGGTAACACGCTCACCAATACCTTCTCTAATCGCAATACAAAATGCTTCGCCACCAGTCAAGGTGGTTGTGTAACACACCTTATTGAGCAATGCCAGACGACGGATAATGGCTGAATGGGCAATTGACTGGCGCCCTTCGGTTGTATTAATTATTAGATCAATCTGCTCATTTTTGAGCATATCTGACACATCAGGTCGACCTTCATTGACCTTTTGAATCATGCTGCATTCAATATTTGCTTCGCGAATAACACGCAATGTGCCACCGGTAGCGACCAATGAAAAACCAAGATCGACTAAATCTTTAGCCACTTTCACTACGCCAACTTTATCTGAATCTTTAACACTTAAAAATGCTCGCCCACCACTAGGCAGGCGCTCACCAGCGCCGAGTGACGCTTTAGCAAAAGCTTCGCCAAATGTTAGGCCTACGCCCATAACTTCACCGGTAGATTTCATTTCAGGACCCAAAATAGGATCTACACCGATAAATTTATTGAACGGGAATACAGACTCTTTGACATGAAATGCCGTGGGAATAATTTCTTCAGTCAAACCTATGCTGGCGAGAGTTTCTCCAGCCATGCAGCGAGCGGCAACCTTAGCTAATGAAACACCAATACACTTTGATACAAACGGTACAGTTCGCGAAGCCCTAGGATTAACCTCAATAACAAATACATCTTTACCCTGCACAGCCATCTGCACATTCATAAGGCCAATAACCTCTAGCTCAATAGCCAGTGCTTTAACCTGCTCACGAATTTGATTTTGAATATCCATGGGTAAGTTATACGGGGGCAGAGAACACGCAGAATCTCCAGAGTGAACACCCGCTTGTTCGATGTGCTGCATGATCGCGCCAATGACAACATGCTCGCCATCACTAATAGCATCTACGTCTACTTCCACTGCTTGATCTAAAAATCTGTCGAGCAAAACTGGCGAGTCATTAGACACATCCACTGCATTTTGCATATAAGTTCGAAGTTCTTCAGGGTTATAGACGAGCTCCATCGCGCGACCACCCAATACGTAGGAAGGACGTACGATAATTGGGTAGCCAATCTCAGCAGCACGCTCAATACCTTCCTCAGTGCTAGATGCCACTCGATTATACGGCTGTCGAAGCCCCAATTTCACAACTAGCTGTTGGAAGCGTTCACGATCCTCAGCACGGTCAATTGCATCAGGGCTAGTACCTATAATGGGCACACCAAGCCGAGCAAGATCATCTGCCAATTTAAGGGGCGTTTGACCACCGAACTGCACAATGACACCAGTAGGTTGCTCAACTTCTACAATAGATAAAACGTCTTCAAGCGTCAGCGGCTCAAAATAGAGTCGGTCTGAAGTATCATAATCAGTGGAAACGGTCTCAGGATTACAGTTCACCATGATGGTTTCGTATCCATCTTCGCGCATAGCAAGGGCCGCATGAACACAGCAATAGTCAAACTCAATGCCCTGGCCAATACGATTTGGACCGCCGCCAAGTACCATGATTTTCTTTTTATCGGTAGGAAGAGATTCGCACTCCTCCTCATACGTTGAGTACATATAGGCGCTGCTAGCAGGAAACTCTGCGGCGCAGGTATCTACTCTTCTATAGACAGGTTTAATGCCATGAGCGTGACGAGTTTCGCGAACCTCACCCTCGGTAGTCTTGAGCAATGTTGCTAACCGCGGATCAGAAAAGCCTTTCGTTTTAGCAACGCGCCATTCCTCTTTGGACAAACTAGATGCAGTACGAGTTGCTAGTTCTGCTTCAGCCAAAATCAAATCTTCGATTTCAGCCAAAAACCAATGATCAATTTTCGTCAGCTCAAACAAGTCATCGACACTCATGCCGGTTCTAAATCCATCCGCAACGTACCAAAGCCTATGCGAGCTTGGATTGCGCAGCTCGCGCTTTAACACGCCACGCCATTCAGGATCGGTCTGATCTACCACTGGATCAAAACCAACCATGCCAATTTCTAGTCCGCGCATAGCTTTTTGCAGCGACTCTTGGAAAGTTCGCCCAATTGCCATGACCTCACCCACAGACTTCATCTGCGTCGTCAAGCGCGCATCAGCCAATGGGAATTTTTCAAAAGTAAAACGAGGAATCTTGGTTACAACATAGTCGATACTTGGCTCAAAGGAAGCCGGAGTAACGCCGCCGGTAATATCATTACCAAGCTCATCCAAGGTATAACCAACCGCTAACTTAGCGGCAATCTTGGCGATAGGAAATCCAGTGGCCTTGGATGCGAGGGCAGAAGAGCGAGACACTCTAGGGTTCATCTCAATAACTACAATACGACCATCTTCCGGGTTGATACCGAACTGAACATTGGAGCCGCCAGTATCCACGCCAATTTCTCGCAATACATCTATAGAAGCATTACGCAGTAGTTGGTATTCCTTATCGGTCAGCGTTTGGGCTGGCGCAACAGTGATACTGTCTCCTGTATGCACCCCCATCGGGTCAAAATTCTCAATGGAGCAAACGATAATGCAGTTATCTTTGCTGTCCCGCACCACCTCCATTTCAAACTCTTTCCAACCCAACAAAGACTCATCAATCAACAACTCTGAAGTAGGCGAAAGATCTAGACCACGAGTACAAATTTCTTCGAATTCTTCACGGTTATATGCAATACCGCCACCGCTACCACCCATGGTAAATGAAGGACGAATTACGCAAGGAAAACCAAGCTGGCTTTGTACCTGCACGGCTTCTTCCATGCTGTGGGCAATAGCCGATCGAGGCGTAGAAAGACCAATTGATTTCATCGCTCGGTCAAAGCGCTCACGATCCTCTGCCTTGTCAATGGCATCTTGGCTAGCGCCAATCAATTCAACAGAGAACTTCTCTAAAACGCCTTCGCGAACCAAATCTAATGCGCAGTTCAATGCAGTTTGACCGCCCATAGTAGGAAGCAGCGCATCTGGACGCTCACGCTCAATAATTTTTGCAACAGTAGTCCATTCAACCGGCTCTACATACGTTGAATCTGCCATGGCAGGGTCGGTCATAATGGTCGCTGGATTTGAATTGACCAGTACTACACGGTAGCCCTCGTCTTTTAGCGCCTTACACGCTTGGGCACCAGAATAGTCAAACTCACAGGCCTGACCAATGATGATGGGTCCTGCACCAAGAATAAGGACAGATTTGATGTCGGTTCGCTTCGGCACCCTATACCCCTTTAGACATGTTATCAGTCATCAAGTCGATGAACTGATCAAATAGATATTCGCAATCTTGCGGCCCAGGGCTAGCTTCAGGGTGGCCTTGGAAGCCAAACGCAGGTACGTCAGTACGCCGCACGCCTTGAACTGTGCCATCGAACAACGACTTGTGAGTACAGGCCAAGTTTTCTGGCAGGCTGGCTTCATCTACAGCAAAACCATGGTTCTGGCTGGTGATCATAACCACACCAGACGCTAAATCTTGAACTGGATGATTGGCACCATGATGACCATGGGACATTTTCATCGTATTAGCGCCACTGGCTAAAGCCAACAATTGATGGCCTAAACAAATGCCAAAAATCGGCAAACCACTTTTCAGCAGACTCTGAATGGCACTAATTGCGTAGTCGCAAGGTTCCGGATCGCCAGGGCCATTGGAGAGAAATACGCCATCGGGTTTCATTGCCAAAACTTCTTCAGCGGTAGTTTGAGCTGGCACCACTGTGAGCTCGCAGCCTTTACCCGCGAGTATGCGCAAAATATTGCGCTTCACGCCAAAGTCATAAGCTACAACACGGAACTTAGTCTGGGTCGCTGTGCCATATCCAGTGGCTAAGTCCCAAGGTGTTTGCGTCCACGAGCGAGTTTCACCAGAAACTTCTTTAGCCAAGTCCATACCTTGCAAACCAGCAAAGTCACGCGCTTGCGCCAACGCCTGATTTAGACCTGCTTCGGTAGCAGCTTCAGGCCCGGCTAAAATACAACCCGCTAAAGCACCTTTTTCACGTATCACGCGAGTTAGACGACGAGTGTCCACATCAGCAATTGCAATGGTATTTTGTTCAACTAGGTAGTCTTCTAATGAGCCACGCTGACGCCAACTACTAACGCGCCTTGGTGTTTGACGGATAACCAGACCAGCAGCCCAGATACGATCTGACTCTGAGTCCTCTTCGGTTACTCCAGTATTGCCAATTTGTGGGTATGTGAGGGTAATGATCTGACGACGATAAGAGGGGTCTGTCAGTATTTCCTGATAGCCTGTCATCGCAGTGTTGAAGACCACTTCACCAACAGTATTACCTTGCGCGCCAATAGATTGGCCGCGAAAAATACTACCGTCTTCGAGCGCTAATAAAGCCGGTATCAACACCTTTCCTTAATTTGAGATAATCACTTACGAGGGCTCTCTCCGCCGTTTTCTGCGTGGTTCCTTGGCAGACCTTTAACGATCACCAAGTCACTAGAAAACTGCTTTAGGCTACATCTCGCACCTAGCTCGCTGACACCCCAACAATTCGCTAGCGCCTGTTTTTGGACTAGACCTAAGAGACTCTAACTTTTCGTTAAAAGCCTTATCTAGCATGCAGGCGAACCCAGCGATAGGTACGATCTGACCTATAGTCTTCACTAAAATTGGAGTGGGCGGACTGGAGCAGCATTGTACGCAGGCATCGCGAAAAATGCAGCAAAAATTACGCCTGAGTTACAGGCCCAATAAGTCCTGCATGTTATACAAACCGGCCCCTTTGCCGTGGACATAACCCACCGCTCGCAATGCCCCTTGAGCAAAATTACTGCGGCTGTGCGCCTTGTGGGTGATTTCCAGCCGCTCACCTTCGCCAGCAAACATAACCGTATGTTCACCAACAATATCTCCCCCACGAATAGTAGAAAAGCCGATAGTTTTACTGCCCCGTGCACCGGTAATCCCTTGGCGTCCATAAATTGCGTCTTCATCGAGATCGCGACCCAAGGCGTTAGCGAGCACTTCACCAATCCGTAATGCTGTGCCAGAAGGGGCGTCTACTTTGTGTCGATGATGGGCTTCAATAACTTCTACATCCACATCGTCGCCCAAGGCCTTTGCAGCAAGTTCTATCAGACGCAGAGAAAGGTTAACGCCTACACTCATATTCGGAGAAATAAATAACGCCGTGCGCTGGGCAAACTGCTCCAGCTGACCAAGCTGCTCGGCGTTCAATCCAGTAGTACCAATGACCATGGCTTTACCATGACGGGCACAAATAGCAGCTAATCCAAGTGTGGCTTCAGGAACAGTGAAGTCTATTACTACATCAAAGGCATCTATTGCGGCTTCTACATCAGCCGAGATTGCTACACCCTTGTCGCCAATACCGGCTAGTGCACCAGCATCAGCGCCTAGGAAACTATGACCCGCGTGCTCAAAAGCCGCGCCCAGAACTAGCTGCGGCGAATCTTCTATGGCCTGCACAAGTGTCTTGCCCATACGTCCGGCACATCCGGCCACGGCTACTCGAATCATTTGCTCTCCTCTCCCCAAAAGTCAGCGTTTATCCCCTAGTACAATCTGCTAGGGCTTAAGGCCATCAAAGAAATTTTTCACGCCGTCAAACCAGCTTTTCTCGCGAGGCGAATGCTTGGCGCTTGCGCCCAGAGATGCTTTGAAATCTTCCAGAAGCTTACGCTGCTCATCGGTCAATTTCACTGGCGTTTCTAAAACCACCTTACACAACAAATCGCCAACACCAGAGCTTCGTACTTGGGTCACACCCTTACCGCGAAGCCGAAAGACCTTACCGGTCTGAGTTTCAGCGGGCACCTTCAACTTTACACGACCATCTAATGTCGGCACGTCGAGCTCACCGCCAAGTGCAGCATCTACAAATGAGATCGGCACTTCGCAATAAAGGTGTTTGCCGTCGCGCTGAAATATGGGGTGATCGTTTACATCTATTTGCACATATAGGTCACCAGCAGGGCCATTATTTGGTCCGGCCTCACCTTCGCCAGACAAGCGGATGCGGTCACCCGTATCAACGCCTGCGGGAATTTTCACTGACAATTTTTTGCGCCGTTCGACACGACCAGCACCGCTACATGAGCGACATGGATCTGTTATAACCTGGCCTTGGCCACGACATCGCGGACATGTTTGCTGCAACGAAAAGAAACCTTGAGAAACTCTGATTTGACCGGCGCCATTACAGTCGGGACATGTAGAGGCAGATGTACCTTCTTTAGCACCAGAACCGTCACAAACATCACAGCCTGCTAAAACGGGAATGCTTATTTCTGTGGTATCACCATTTACCGCCTGTTCTAAATTCAGACGTAGGTTGTAACGAAGGTCCGAGCCTCGCGCAGGGCCGCCTCTACCACCACCTCGCTGTCCGCCAAAAATATCGCCGAAAACATCACCAAAGATGTCGCCGAAATTACCAGCACCGCCGCCTCCACCACCTTGGCTTTGCTCTAATCCTGCGTGGCCGTAACGATCGTAAACACCTCGAGTTTCAGCATCACTGAGCACTTCATAGGCTTCATTGGCTTCCTTAAACTTTTCTTCAGCGTTAGTGTCATCGCTGTTGCGATCAGGGTGGAACTTCATCGCGAGACGACGATAAGCCTTCTTTAAATCAGCTTCAGAGGCGCCTTTGTCTACGCCCAAAATTTCGTAATAGTCTCGTTTTGCCATCTCTTTCCCTAATCATCTCAAGCCGCTTCGCGCAGCCTTGTACTCCACATCGACAGACAGTGTAGCCTAATACCTTCTCATGAATCTGCGGCGCCAAGTTAAAGCGTCACATGCAACAACGCGGCATAGTTAGTGGCTATCGCCAAAAACATACGCCGCGCATTATTTCGTGCAGTTTATCTACCCGTCAAAAGCAGTCTTTTTCAAGACCAAGTAGCGCAGTTTCTTGCGCCACTAAATCTGAGCAATACCCAAAGAGCACAATTGTCGTTATTGGCTACCTTCTTTCGGGTCCTTAACTTCTTCAAACTCAGCATCTACTGCGTCATCAGCGGGTCCACTTTCGGCTTCTGGCGCTTCTGCACCTTGCTCTTGCTGAGCGTACATTTTTTGCGCAAGCTCACCGGAAGCTTCGGATAATGTATTGATCTTTGCTTCGATCAAATCCTTGTCATCGCTCTTTAACGAGTCTTCCAAGTCTGTGGCAGCAGCTTCAATGGCAGCCTTTTCTTCATCTGACGCAATATCACCAGCGTCTGCAACAGCCTTACGCGCACCGTGGATAAGTCCATCAGCTTGGTTACGCAAAGTCACAAGCTCTTCGAATTTCTTATCTTCCTCGGAATGCGCCTCTGCGTCGCGAATCATCTGTTCGATTTCTTCGTCAGACAAACCACTAGAAGCCTTAATGACGATAGATTGTTCTTTCCCAGTTGCTTTATCTTTAGCCGATACATTCAAAATACCGTTAGCATCAATATCAAAGGCTACCTCAACTTGAGGCACGCCACGGGGTGCTGGTGGAATATCCGACAAGTCGAACCTGCCTAAAGACTTATTCTGTCCCGCTTGCTTTCTCTCACCTTGCAAAACGTGAATGGTCACAGCCGTTTGGTTATCGTCTGCGGTAGAAAACACCTGTGTTTTCTTCGTGGGAATAGTTGTGTTTTTTTCGATCAACACACTCATTACCTGACCCATGGTTTCGATACCTAAAGACAATGGGCTGACATCAAGCAGTAATACGTCTTTCACATCACCAGACAATACCGCCGCCTGAATTGCAGCACCCATCGCAACAGCTTCGTCAGGGTTCACGTCGCGACGCGCATCTTGCTTAAAGAAGCCTTTAACTTGTTCTTGCACCATAGGCATTCGTGTCTGACCACCAACCAAAATCACATCATCTATATCGCTCACCGAAAGGTTAGCGTCATCAAGTGCAATACGGCATGGGTCGATCGTACGACTCACTAAGTCACCTACTAGGCTCTCAAGCTTTGCTCTGGTGAGCTTTAACACCAAGTGCTTAGGACCCGTTTGATCGGCGGTAATATAGGGCAAGTTAATTTCGGCTTGCTGACCATTGGAAAGTTCGATCTTGGCTTTCTCGGCAGCCTCTTTAAGACGTTGCAGAGCTAACGGATCGTTATGCAGGTCAACACCGTGCTCTTTTTTGAACTCATCAGCCAAGAAATCGATAATTTTCAGGTCGAAGTCTTCACCACCTAGAAAGGTGTCGCCATTGGTTGAAAGAACTTCAAACTGGTGCTCACCATCTACCTCAGCGATCTCAATAATTGATACGTCAAAAGTACCGCCACCTAGGTCATAAACCGCGATTTTGGTGTCACCACGTTTTTTGTCTAAGCCATAAGCAAGCGCTGCCGCAGTTGGCTCGTTGATAATACGGCGCACCTCTAACCCAGCTATTTTGCCCGCATCTTTGGTTGCTTGGCGTTGGCTGTCATTGAAATACGCAGGTACAGTAATTACCGCTTCGGTCACTTCTTCACCAAGATATTCCTCTGCAGTCTTCTTCATCTTTTTAAGAATTTCAGCGGAGACTTGTGGCGGCGCTAGCTCTTCACCATTGATGTCTATCCAAGCATCGCCATTACCCGCAGCAGCAATCTTGTAGGGCACCATTTTTATGTCTTTTTGCACTACATCATCTTTAAACTTACGGCCAATCAAACGCTTAACCGCAAAAACTGTATTGGTGGGGTTAGTTACAGCTTGGCGCTTAGCATTTTGACCAACAAGAATTTCGCCATCTTCGGTGTAGGCAATAATCGACGGGGTTGTTCTATCCCCTTCCGAATTCTCAATAACGCGTGGATCGCCACCGTCCAAAACTGATACACATGAATTGGTTGTACCCAAGTCGATGCCAATAATCTTTCCCATCTTTTTTCTCCACTTGTTGCTGCGTTGAGGTTGTCTGCGCTATAGGGCAAACCCTTACCTCGCGCATAGCTTGTATATTAGGCCTCTAGCTCTTTCTTCAAGGGCTGATCTAATGGCCTTTTTCTAATTTGTTCGACCCGAGTACTATGCCTTGACCACTATCACCTTGGCTGCTCTTGCCAAACGGCCATTTAGCACATAGCCCTTCTGCATAACGTCCATCACAGTATTTGGCTCAGCGTCGGGGTTTGGCACCATTGCCATGGCTTCATGTAACTGCGGATCAAAAGGTTCGCCAAAGGGATCTATTTGTTCAACGCCTGCTTTTGCCAGAGTATCGACAAACAACTTCAGTGATAGCGAAACACCTTCAACAATAGCTTTAGCACCGTCATCTGCCTCTGAATTCTCAGCAGTCTCTACGGCTTTTTCCATGCTATCTATTACGGGGAAAAGGTCCCCTAGAAGTTTTTCGACCGCAAATTTATGCGCATTCTCAACATCGCGTTGAGCCCTTCGGCGCACATTTTCCATTTCTGCGATACTGCGTAGCAGTTGGTCTTTGGCTTGGGCTAGCTGCTCTTCAACATCCTCCACTTGCCCAACTTCACCGGCCGCCATTTGCGCTTCCGCGGCACCTGGCACATC
The DNA here is from genome assembly GCA_905182905.1 of marine gamma proteobacterium HTCC2089. Lineage (GTDB taxonomy): Bacteria > Pseudomonadota > Gammaproteobacteria > Pseudomonadales > Azotimanducaceae > UBA4421. Next base: position 18,773 of record CAJJDH010000101.1, read on the forward strand.
TTCAATATCGTTCTGCTCAGAGTCACTTTGCTGATCATTAGCTGACTGATTTTCTTCTTGATCTTCGCTCACCCGGTCGCTCCCAGTTTTTTCACTGTGCGCTTATATAAGGGTTTCTAGATCGATAACAAGGGCAAAAAGAAATTAAACTGAAAGAGAGGGCAAATTAGCCGACAAAGCGTGGCTAGAAAGGCAAGATTAGATAGGCAAGTTAGATAGGTAAATTAGCTATAGCGCATAGCCGCGCTGAGAACTCGTGCGGTGACATCTACCACTGGAATGACATCTTTATATTCCATCCGCGTTGGGCCTATCACGCCCAGCACCCCAGCCAACTCACCGTTAACCTTGTAAGACGAGGTCACCAGCGACATATCTCCCAATGGACGATAGCCAGATTCCTTACCGATAAACAATTGTACTCCTGAGCTTTCAATACACTGATCTAGTAAATGCAGCACTCGGCCCTTTTTCGATATGGCATCAAACAGTGATTTCACCGTGTCTGTATCTGGAGTGAAGTCCAACAAGCGCCGCTCGCCGCTCACCAAAAGCTCTTGCCCATCGTCTTCTGCTTCTTTTGACTCAAACGCTTTTGCCGCCATATCCAAAGCACGTTGCATGAGCTGATCCATGCGGTCCTTATCATCCTGCATACTCTCGACCACAGATTGGCGCACCTGCATCAGCGGCTTACCGCCGAACTCTCTGTTTAACAATAGTGATGCTTGGGTCAACTCATTATCGGAGAACGGCCTATCAAGATGTACTACCCGGTTTTGCACCTCGCGATCACTAAGCACCAAAATCACCAAAATCCGCAATTCGTCTAAACGTAAAAACTCTATTTGCCGAAGACTCACCTGGTTACGCCGGGGTGTGGTGATAAGACAAGTCATCTGCGTAAATTGGGATAACACCTCAGATGCAGCGCTCACTAATTCAGACGAGGACATATCTGGATTCAATTCTGCTTCGATCTCTTTAGTTCGGGCGTCCTGCCAGGGTTCTACGCTCAGCAACGTATCAACAAAAAATCGCAAACCGAGTTGCGTGGGGATTTTTCCCGCCGAAGTATGCGGCGAGCTGACTAATCCCAGGGCCTCAAGGTCACCCATAACATTACGTACAGTGGCGGAGGAAACCTGTACCTCTGGCAACATTGCCAAAGCCTTGGAAGCTACTGGCGTACCGTCTGCTATGTAATGCTCGACCAACAGTTTGAATAGCTGCTGGGCGCGAAGATCAACATCATTTTCCATGCAAGGTATACCTGGTCCTATTGCTTCATTGATTAATTTGTTCTGGGGTTACTCTGGCTTCAATATTCGGCTTTATGCGGCCTTTGCTTCGTCTTTATCTTGTCTCTATTTCGGCTTTATCGGGTATTTATTTGCTCTTTATTGGGTCCTTATTGGATCCTTTTTGGGTCCTTATTTGGTATTTCAACAAACCAGCCTTGCCGCGCGATCAATAGAATTTTCTTAGTTTAATTGTCACGTTAGTTCTCTTAGCAATGAAAGTACCAGTGATAGCACGATCATGCATCATTTGATGCTAATCTAAACGCCATTATTGCTGCATTGATAAAATCAAGATGTTGAAACAGCTGACCATTCGAAATTATGTTCTTGTAGACGCATTAGATGTGTCCTTTGAAGCTGGCCTAACCGGCATAACCGGGGAATCTGGCGCGGGCAAATCTATACTCCTTGGGGCACTAAGTTTGTTGTTGGGTGAACGCGCAAAAACAGACTGTGTTAGGCCCGGTGCAGACAAAGCCGACATCAGTGCAGAGTTCGCGTTGTTGGCATCAGGCGAACTACAAACCAAACTGGCTGCTGATGACTTACTCGAAGCCGGCGAAACAGAGTGTCTAGTGCGCAGGGTTATCAGCGCAGAAGGACGCTCTCGCGCCTTTATCAATAGCATTCCCGTCACGCTCCAATACTTAAAAGACATAAGCGAACACCTTGTAGACATACAAGGTCAAAACGAGCATCAACGCCTTTTAGACCGTGGTGTGCAAAGAGGCTTGCTAGATGACTACGGAAAACTGACTGCCCAGAGCAAAAAGGTCTCAGATCTGTATAAAACCTGGCAAGCGACGGTACAAGAAATAGCCAAGCTTGATGAAATCATATCCGCTCACGAAGATCGAAAAACACTCCTTAAATATCAATTAGAAGAATTCGAAAAACTGTCAATTAGCGAAAATGAATTAGGCCAGCTAGAACAGGAACAAAAGAGACTGGCCCAGGCCCAGAGTATTCTTGAAATTCTTGATCGCGCGAATGGCAATTTGGAAGAGTTGGATGACTTGCGTCACACAGCCCGCACCTTGAGTGAGCTAGATGATTCACACCAAGATTTAGTGGTGGCTAAAGACACACTAATTTCTGCCCTGGCGTTACTCGACGATGCAGCCAGAGATCTGCGACGTTACCAAGATCAAGTTGTAGTAGACCCCAGCGCATTGTCAGAAATTGATGAGCGCATAAGCGCAATTTTGGAAATAGCGCGCAAACACAAGATTCAGCCAGAACGAGTATCTAGCTTTGCCCAAGAGCTACAGCAAGAGTTCGACAACATGGCATCAGACACCACCTTGTTAGATGACCTCATTGTCAAAGAACAAAGCATGGGCAAAGACTATCTTGCCAACGCGAAAAAATTATCCAGCGCACGACGCAAACACAGTGAAGGATTCTGCAAAGATGTGAACAAATACATTCAAGCCTTGGGCATCAAGGAAGGTATTTTGAGCATTGTGTTTCATGATCAACAAAGCGAACACGGCTTAGAGCAAGTTGAATTTCAGGTCACCACAAACGCAAGCTTTGCCCCCGGCCCGTTAGGTAGAATTGCATCTGGCGGCGAGCAAACTCGCATCAGCTTAGCCATACAAATTGTTGCAGCAGCTAACAGCACGCTGCCCTGTTTGGTTCTAGATGAAGCAGATGTGGGTGTGGGAGGCACAACGGCAGATACCGTAGGTAGAATTTTGCGCGACCTTGCAGATCACACGCAGGTGCTATGTGTAACCCACGCGCCACAAGTGGCAGCCCTTGGTCATAACCACATGCGTGTGAGTAAGCATAAGGATCAAACAGTTATTGAACCACTATCCCAAGACAATCGTGTGGAAGAACTAGCCAGAATGCTCGCTGGCGCAGACGTAACGGAAAAAACCCGTGCTTACGCGACCACACTATTGCAAGAAGCCCACCCGCACTAGAGTTGGGCTAAAATACAGACTATGCAGCTGGGTCAAATTCTTCTCGCAATCAACACTGGTCAGAACCAACAGGGGTCGTTAATATCCGCGCCATGAAAAATCTAATGATCTCAAGCCTTTGTATATTCCTCCTCGGTGGATGTGGACTGTCCAATCTGAAACTCCCAGAGCTAAAAATTCCTCGCGTTTATAAGATTCCTGTGCAGCAAGGGAATGTGATCAGCCAAGAAATGGTCAATCGATTGAAGCCAGGTATGACCCGAAATCAAGTATCTTTTGTAATGGGAGATACCGTGCTTCAGGACCCTTTCGCGCCTAACCGCTGGATCTACCTATATACGTTAGACGTTCCCGACTTTTTCAATCAAAAATTGAAAGTCGTATTAGACTTTGAAGACGATTTACTGACTACTATAACGGGCGACTTTGCACCGATACCAGAGGACGCTCAGGCCACAGAAGCAGAGACTACCGCTGAGGTAACTGAAGAAGTGGACGCTACATAACCCAACGCCGGGAACGCCTCGCACAGGCTATTCGATACTCAACTAGTTTGTGTTTTCGCCCGCAGCCGACGAGCTGTTTTAGCATCTGCCACTAGCGGCCGATAAAGCTCAAGACGATCGCCATTTTGCAGCGTACGCGAGGCATCACAAACTTCACCAAAAACACCCGTTGCCAGATCGTCTAAGCGCAAATCTTTGCTCATAGGGTGTTGGTTCAGTAACGCTAAACAAGCGGCTACATCCGCACCCTCAACAAGCTCCAAATCAATATGTCGCTGATCTTCGAGCTGCGCATAGACTACTTCAATACGCATTATTAGCCCTGTGGCTGATGAGCATAAGCATCCCCCACATCCTGAATTCTTTGGGTAAAAGCCTCGACCATGCGGTCGGCGACAGAACCAGCCATGGGACTGAGTAGCCTCGCAAGTACACCTTGGGCGACAAACTCAAGGCTCAGGTCTATTCGACAGCCTTCGTCACTCAATGCTTTAAAAAACCAATTACCGTCTAGTACTTCGAAGGGCCCTTCATCTAACGTCATAGCAATGCGTTCATTCTCAACGCAGGTATTGGAGGTGACAAAACTATATGTCATACCTTTTGCGCCCGCAGTGACTCTTGCCCTGACGACCTCGGCACTCGAAGCGTCCTGACCAGCTAACAATTCCACATTATTGCACCCAGGCAAAAACTCAGGGTAACTGAGAATGTCGTTTACCACTCCATAAGCTATGTTAACAGGCACCATAAGCAGCGCAGATCTCGTTAGTACAGTCATAAACCAAACAAGCTTTGCACTAACGGCCACACAGTAAATATAAATATTGCCAACACCCCCAACGGTGCCAATACGCCAGCGACAATACGCCATGCCCATGACACTAGAGGACTAGAAATACCTAGTTGTCGATTCACCATATCTTTGGGCATCAACCAAACAGCAAATATGGTAATCAACATACCACCCAATGGCAGCATAATATTTTGCGAAAGATAGTCGACAAAACCGAAGAAATTCAGATCACCTATAACAAAAAAGTCTGACCAAATATTGAATGAAAATACCGTACCCAGCCCTAGCAACCAGCACACCACACCCAAACTTATAGCAACTCGCTTGCGCTTCGCATTGTACTCTTCGGTGAGATAAGCCAGCGCTGGTTCAGTCAGCGATATTGCCGAGGTAATGGCGGCAAAACTGATCAAGACAAAAAATACCGCGCCAAAGAAAGAACCAAATGGCAGTTGCCCAAAGGCCAGTGGCAAAGTCACAAAGGTCAACCCAGGACCCTGACTCACCTCTAAACCATTAGCAAAAACTATTGGGAAAATTGCTAAACCGGCCGCAATAGCCACTAAAGTATCAAGTAATGCAATGGTGACAACCGTGGTACTCAGCTTGGCCTCACTGGGCACGTAGGCACCATAAGCCATCATGGTGCCCATACCTAAACTCAGCGTAAAGAACGCTTGGCCCATAGCGATCAACCAAGCTTCAGGCCCAACGGCATCCCACTTTAGGTCAAACATAAATGCCCAACCTTGCGCAAAACCACCAGAGTTGAAACTGTATATAAGTAATACGATCAGCAGTATGAAGAGTGCTGGCATAAACCATTGAATAGCTTTCTCAAGACCCGCCGTAACCCCGCGCCCAACAATCCAAATTGTCATAACCATAAAAACGGTTTGATAGGCGATCATCTGTAATGGATTTGCCTGAAGATCAGTAAACGCTTGGGCAACAAAATCTCCAGACGCGCCATCAAAAGTGCCATTGGCAGTTAACCAAACATAGTTCAATGCCCAGCCAGCAATGACGGCGTAGTAAGATAGAATGAGAAATCCAGTGATGACACCCAGCCAACCTAGCAGCGACCAGTGACGACTACGGCCAGATTTCTTGGCCAAAATACGCATGGTATGAATAGGACTTGAACGACCCTCTCGCCCCATTAGCACTTCAGATATCATTATCGGAATACCAACCAGGGCAATACAAACCAAATAAATTAGAACGAACGCACCACCGCCATTTTCCCCTGCAATATAAGGAAACTTCCAGATATTACCTAAGCCGACGGCAGAACCGGCAGCAGCCAAAACAAACAACCACCGGCTAGACCAGCGATTTTGCGAAGAATTGTCTTGTATAGCCATAGCGCGTTTTTTATTTCCTAAAGATTGTGCAGTTTACTACTGATATCCCTGAGTAGCCCAGAGTTTGCGATGTGCGGTCAACAACCTGATATACTATTGCCAGTTCGCCTACCTTAACAAAGCAAAGTACCAAGCCATCATGGCCAAATCAGGAAAGAAAGCTAGCCCCGGAACCATCGCGCAAAATCGAAGGGCACGGCATGACTACTTTATCGAGGATCGCTTCGAGGCTGGTCTGATGCTACTTGGCTGGGAAGTGAAAAGTATTCGTGACGGCAAAGTGCAGCTAGCGGAAAGCTATGTGAATTTACACCAAGGCGAGGCTTTTTTGGCTGGCTGCAATATTACACCACTACTCAGCGCATCCACCCATGTCATAGCTGAACCTCAGCGGGTAAGAAAACTACTTCTACACGGTAAAGAACTGGCCCAGTTATTCGCAGCAAATCAGCAAAAAGGCTACACAATTGTGCCGCTGGCAATGTATTGGAAAGGCAACAAGGTGAAGGTAGAAATAGCCTTGGGCAAGGGTAAGAAACAACACGACAAACGCGCCACTATGCGTGAGAGTGATTGGCAGCGAGACAAACAGCGTTTGTTTAAAACCTCCGCGCACTAAAGGGTTAATTTCACAACCGAACGGTCAGCAGCCGACAGAACGCCGCCAAGAGACCACTTCAATAGCAGCAACCGCGGCCTCAATACCTTTATTAAACTCATCGTCAGAAGATCGGTCTATTGCCTGCTGCATGTCGAATACCGGCAAAATTTCAACCAATATTGGACGGCGAAAATCATGCATTACTGAGCCAAGCCCGCGCATGCTTTCTTCACTGATCATCTCAAAGTGCAAAGTATCGCCTTTGACGATAATGCCAAAGCAAACTATCGCGTCTATTTTATTCTTTTCCACCTCGCCGTCTTCAACTTCTCGGGCCAGTAAATCTCTCGCCGCTAATGGAATTTCAAGACAACCTGGTAGTGTGTATTCGTCAATCTGCGAGTAACCAGCATCTTCTAGCACCTCGCGACACGCATCAGCCATGCTTTGCACATGCTGCAAGTGCCACTTGGATTTCAAAATACAAATTCTGCCGGGGTTAACTACCTTAGGCAGGTTTGAGATATCAACCTTCGCCTTCATCTAGCCGACATCTTTTAGAGAGGTATCAGCAAGAGTCCAAGTGCTGGTCACTTCGTCGCACTGAATTCGACCGGCGACAGCAAGCTCACTAAAATCTGCTCGTAGTTGCCACATACCTGTGGGCGCATTATGTGAACGCAATACGTCCGCAACATCTCCAGCCTTGATACCTGATTTTTTTTCTTTGAGTAATTCTTCAATAATTAGAAAAACTTCTTCAACTCTTCTGCGCTCAGTACTCAATCCCTGCTCCCAATACTCTTTAATCCGAGCCATTTTTTACCAGAAAAAACCTACTCTCGCCATGGTTCCTGCTTCTGATAACTCAAAAGATGTAGCTGCAACTCTTGCTTTGCCTCAGCGTCTTCAGCAAACGCAGCTACAATTGCTTTCTCCTGAGTAAGCACCGCCTCTGCAAACAACCTCTTTTCCGCATAAGCTGCCGCCAAGGTATCCAAGTAAGCTGGGGAAGCCTCAAGTTCAACTGCCTTTAAAGCATGGTCCAGTGATAGCTCACCATCGCGCACTGTGGCAACTTTGCTGGTAGCCAATAACCAAGCTAAATCGTTATGACTTTGAGCACCACCGAATTTGGCGGCGTTAGTTGAGAACCAATGCAATGCTTGCTTGTGCTCACCTCTGCGCAAGAACATATAGGCCAAAGCTGAGTGGGCATAACCATCGCCAGCTTCGGCTCCGCGTAAGTACCAAGACTCCGCCTGTTGCACATCTGCTGGCCGCCCTAAACCCGACTCAAACATATGTCCAATGCCTGCAAAACACTGCGCTAAACCTAGCTCCGCACCAGAACGATACATCGCAAAAGCTTTAGGGTAATCCACCACTGTGCCTATACCTGATAAATGAGCATAAGCTAGGCGCACATAAGCATTTTCAGAGCCGGCTTCTAACGCCTCTTCTAACAAATTGAACGCGCGTTTACTTCCGGCGGTTTCAGCTAAATCGAACTCACCTTTGCTATACATGTAGGCTAGGGCTAAGTACGCGTCGGGTTCCCCTGCGGCAAATGCACGCTCATACCACTGCTTAGCCAACTGCACATCTGCAATGTCGGTGACTTCCGAACGATAACTACGAGCCATCTGCATCATTGCATAGACATCCTTCTGCTCTTCCGCAGCAGCGGATAACAGACTTCTGGCAGCTGGGACATCCTTAGCAATACCGCGCCCTTGCAAAAGAGCGAGGCCTAAATAGGTAGAGGCACCAACATGACCAGCATCGGTCGCACGCTGAAAAAAGCCTACACCGAGCGTTGGGTCCAATTTTGTACCCAACCCTTCAAAGTGGGCACGACCCACCATAAAAAGAACAACCGGATTATTTGGACTGAACTCTAAAGCACGATTAAAGTCGCGCAACGAAGAAACGGGCAAGTCTTGCGCAAAATAACTATAGCCGCGTAAGTAAAATGCCTTGCCGCGCAGATCTGGTGAAATATAAGGATCTATCAAAGCGGGCGCTAAATAGCTTCGTGCGAGACTGAAATCACCCGCTTCAATCAAACCAGCAGCGCGATCAATATACCCACGGCTGTCCACAGCATGAACAGCAGGCGCCGCAGCAAGACAGATAAGGGTGCACAAACTCAGAAAGAACATCTTCATGCCACAAGCTTACCACTGAACAAGAATCTTCCAACTGACGTAAAGGCTAAAAATCGTGACATAAGGCACGACATTGCGTGGTAACATCAGCGTTAACGTAAGATAGAGGAACTGTTTTAAACAACAGATTACCGAATCGAACACATCCATCTCGCCAGCTTAAGCTAGCTGACAGATGGCTACATGGAATCCAATAGACTTTGGTGGGACATGATTTCAGGCCGTGTTGGAAAATTTTTTCGACGCAAACGGAACTGAAAGCGCGACCTAAGCAAAACTTGTTGGGGAAATCTTGTTTCGGACGCGGCCCAAGACGGCGCAGCTGGATTGGGTATACCGCAGTGGAAAGTAATTCTTTCTATGTCTACGCATCTTGAAGCATGATCTACTCAAGACCTTATTGGGGGCGACATGGTTTCGGGACGCGTTCCGCGTGGAAAGTAATTCTTTCTATGTCTACGCATCTTGAAGCATGATCTTCTCAAGACCTTATTGGGGGCGACATGGTTTCGACGCGGGTATCAAAATTTGAGGTGCATGCCGAGAGGGTAGTGACTCTCGTAAAACAATCGCTGTAACTTTATAGTTGCCAACGACGAAAACTACGCACTAG
>CAJJDH010000102.1 GCA_905182905.1 marine gamma proteobacterium HTCC2089
ATCAAGATGGTAGTTGAGCTTATTTGCCCAATTGCTATGGACGATGGTCTGCGTTTTGCGATCAGAGAAGGCGGCCGTACAGTAGGTGCGGGCGTTGTTGCTAAGGTTATTGCTTAAGGCAATGCCCAGTAATGAGTTCTTTTCTCAAAAAGACTCATAGCTAGGAAGGGCAAGGAAAGTCTCCGGTAACCCAAGTCGCTAATGAGTACGGGCGGGTTGGGTGCTTGAAAGAAAGTCTTTGGCGCTAATATGTAAGCAAATTAAATTACATTATTAGCGTTATTCACTCCAACAAGTGTTGCTTGAGATAATTCTACTCTGTATAGTTCGCCTCCCGCTTTGGAGAGCGTGAGCACTGAAGTTTTTGCTGAAGTGGTCATGGAATCGGCAGTTTCAGAGCCGAAGAAGGCGGGTGTAACTGCACGATTGTTGCAGCGAAATGCTCTTTAACAGGAGAAATGCTCATTCAACCGTTCTGTGCGTTGAGCACAGTACGGTGGACGAGTGAATTTTAATTAGGGTTGGAGTTTGTAAGTGCAAAATCAGCGTATACGCATTCGCTTGAAAGCATTTGATCATCGTCTTATTGATGTATCGACACAGGAAATTGTTGATACCGCAAAGCGGACTGGTGCACAGGTGAAGGGACCGATCCCGCTGCCCACTCGTAAAGAGCGGTTTACAATTCTTGTATCACCACACGTCAATAAGGACGCGCGGGACCAATATGAGATCCGTACCCATAAAAGACTCCTGGATATTGTTGAGCCCACAGAAAAGACAGTCGATGCGCTTATGAAGCTCGATCTGGCGGCTGGGGTTGAAGTACAAATTAGTTTGAATTAATCGAGGCAGCGTTAGCTCTTTCGGGAGTAAGCGAAGTTTCGAGGTTTTGATACAAAAAGGCTCCGATAGGGAGCTGGCGATTGGCGAAAGCCGGGCACTGGCCTTTTACTCGACAGAGGAAAAGGGTGGGAGCCCAGCACGCCGTTGTTACCGCACAAAGGTAGGATTAGACCAATGGCAATTGGACTGGTAGGTAAAAAAAGTGGCATGACACGCATCTTCAATGAAGAAGGCGTATCCGTGCCGGTTACGGTTATAGAAGCCGAGCCTAATAGAATTACTCAGGTTAAGAGTGTCGAGAGTGATGGCTATGTAGCTGTCCAAGTGACCACGGGCGAGCGACGTCAAAGTCGTGTAAGTAAGCCAATGGCAGGACACTTTGCTAAAGCGAAAGCTGGTGCAGGGCGGGGTTTATGGGAATTTCGCTCTCCTCAAGTGGAAGACTTGGGTGTTGGTGGCGAGCTCACCGTTGAACAATTTGCGGCAGGTCAGACTGTTGATGTGCAAGGCACCTCAAAAGGTAAAGGCTTCGCAGGTACCATCAAGCGTTGGAATTTTGCTGGTCAAGATAATACTCACGGTAACTCTATCTCTCACCGAGCTCCTGGTTCTATTGGCCAATGCCAGACACCAGGCCGCGTATTTAAAGGTAAGAAGATGTCAGGCCATATGGGTGCGGCTCGTGTGACCACGCAGAACCTAGAGATTGTTCGAGTAGATACAGAGCGTAACCTAATTATGGTTAAGGGCGCTGTACCTGGAGCAACTGGTGGGGACGTATTTATCCGTCCAGCAGTAAAGGCTCGTTCTGAAGCGACTGCTGCGGGAGAAGCTGAATGAATTTGAATCTAGCCCTAGACGGCGGCAGTGTTGAAGTAGCAGATACCGCGTTTAGCAGAGAATTTAACGAATCCCTAGTTCACCAAGTTGTGGTTGCCTATATGGCAGGCGCACGACAGGGTTCTCGAGCGCAGAAGAATCGTTCTGCTGTAAGCGGTGGTGGTAAGAAGCCATGGCGTCAAAAAGGTACTGGTCGCGCCCGTGCGGGTACTACGCGTTCTCCTATTTGGCGTTCTGGTGGTGTGACATTCGCAGCACAACCCCAAGATCACTCTACAAAAGTTAATCGCAAAATGTATCGCGGCGCGCTACGTTGCATTCTTTCTGAACTTATTCGTAAAGAACGCCTCGTTGCTGTTGAGAGTTTTTCGGTTAAAGCGCCTAAGACTAAAGAGTTGTTAACCCAGCTTAAGAGTTTAGACATGAGTAACGTACTAATCGTTACGGAAGACGGCGATGAGAATTTATTTTTAGCAGCTCGCAACGTTCGCTTTGTCGACGTTCGGGATGTTGAGGGTGTAGATCCGGTAAGCCTAATCAGCCACGACAAAGTGCTGATCACGGTTGCTGCGTTGAAGAAGCTAGAAGAGGCATTGGTATGAATCAGGAGCGCATTTTTACTGTTCTACGCGAGCCTCACATATCAGAGAAGGTTTCTGTATTGGGCGATGTAGCTAATCAATACGCTTTTAAAGTATCGGTAGATGCAACTAAGGCTGAGATTCGCGAAGCTATTGAGACCATTTTTAAAGTCTCTGTAAAAAATGTCAGTACAGTGAATGTAAAAGGCAAAGTTAAGAGAACTGCGCGTGGTTTGTCGCGCAAGAAGAATTGGAAAAAGGCATACGTAACTGTAGCGCAGGGCCAAGAGCTCGACTACATGGTTGCGGAATAAGGGTTTAGCGTAATGGCTGTTGTAAAAACGAAACCAACATCACCGGGTCGTCGATTTGTCGTTAAAGTCGTCAACCCTGAGTTGCATAAAGGCGCGCCACATAAAGCGCTTCTAGCACCGCAATCAAAGACTGGCGGTAGAAATAACGCTGGCCGGATAACCACTCGTCATCGAGGCGGCGGTCATAAGCAACATTATAGAATTATTGATTGGAAGCGCACCAAAGATGGTATTCCAGCAGTAGTAGAGCGTCTTGAATACGATCCGAATAGAACGGCGAACATTGCTTTGCTTAAGTACGCGGACGGAGAGCGACGTTACATTATTGCGCCTAAGGGTGTGCATGCTGGTGATCCGATTATGAGTGGGCCGACTGCGCCGATTCGTTCAGGAAATACGCTAGCTCTCAGAAGTATCCCAGTGGGTAGTGTAATCCACTGTGTCGAATTGAAGCCAGGCAAGGGCGCGCAAATGGTGCGTAGTGCCGGCGGTTCTTGTCAGTTAGTTGCTCGCGAAGGTGCTCACGCTACCTTGCGTATGCGGTCCGGCGAAATGCGCCGTGTGCTTAGCGAATGCCGCGCAACACTTGGCGAAGTAGGTAACAGTGAACATAGTCTGCGTTCATTAGGTAAAGCTGGTGCTACCCGTTGGCGCGGCGTCCGCCCAACAGTTCGTGGTGTGGCTATGAACCCAGTTGATCACCCGCACGGTGGTGGTGAAGGTAAGACATCAGGCGGCAGACACCCAGTTTCACCTTGGGGAATGCCAACAAAGGGTCATAAGACCAGAAAGAATAAGCGTACCGACAGCCTCATTGTGCGTCGTCGCGGCAAGCGATAAACGGAGTAACGTAAGTGCCAAGATCATTATTTAAAGGCCCATTTGTTGATACCCATCTGTTGAAGAAGGTAGAGAACGCAGTGGCTAACAGTGAACGTCGCCCTATCAAGACTTGGTCGCGTCGCTCAATGGTCATGCCTGAGATGGTTGGTTTAACCATTGCTATTTATAACGGCCGTCAACATATTCCAGTTGTTATCAATGAAGACATGGTAGGGCACAAGTTGGGTGAATTTGCGCCAACTCGCACTTACCGCGGTCATGCGGCGGATAAGAAAGCGAAGCGATAGCGCACAGAATAAGGTAGAGGAAGAAGATGGAAGTCAGAGCGATTGCAAAACGCTTAAGTATCTCTGCGCAGAAGGTTCGCTTAGTGGCAGACCAAGTTCGCGGCAAGCCAGTGGCTGATGCTTTAGATATATTGAATTTCAGTACTAAGAAAGGTGCTGTGTTAGTGAAAAAGACCGTTGAGTCAGCGATTGCAAATGCTGAACACAACGAAGGTGCTGATGTAGATGATCTTCGGATATCGGAAATATTCGTTAACGAAGGCATGACAATGAAACGCATTCGTCCGCGTGCTAAAGGCCGTGCGGATAGAATACTAAAACGCAGCTGTCACATCACTGTGACCGTTTCGGATACGGAATAAGAGAATAGTATGGGTCAAAAAGTACATCCAACCGGTATTCGCTTAGGGATTGTCAAAGATCACACGTCGGTGTGGTATGCGGACAAGAAGACCTATGCACAGTACCTATTGAACGATCTAGAGGTGCGTAGTTTCTTGCGCAAGCGTCTTGCTGATGCCTCTGTGGGTAGAATTGAGATTGCTCGGCCAGCTCAGACAGCTCGTGTAACTATTCACACAGCGCGTCCCGGTATTGTTATTGGCAAGAAAGGCGAAGATGTAGAGCGCCTACGTAATGATTTAAGCAAAATGATGGGTGTTCCCGTCCACGTAAATATCGAAGAAATCCGCAAGCCAGAATTGGATGCGGTATTAGTTGCTCAGAATGTAGCTCAGCAGTTAGAACGCCGAGTACAGTTTAGAAGAGCGATGCGTCGAGTAATACAGAACGCAATGCGCTTAGGTGCCGAAGGTATCAAAGTGCGTGTTGCTGGTCGTCTTGGTGGGGCAGAAATTGCTCGCTCCGAGGTCTATCACGAAGGAAGAGTGCCTCTGCATACCCTTCGTGCAGATATCGATTACGCAACTTTTGAAGCTGAAACTACCTACGGTATTTTGGGCATCAAAGTGTGGATCTTTAAGGGAGAGGTTATCGGGTCACAAGCCCCTGCTCAAGCTTCTCAGCAAGCCTAAGCCGTAATTAAGTACGAAGATGTTACAGCCGAAAAGAACAAAATTTAGAAAAATGCACAAGGGACGCAACCGAGGCCTCGCCCTGAGAGGTAGTCGCGTCAGCTTTGGTGAGTTTGGTCTTAAAGCCGTTGGGCGAGGCAGACTTACCGCGCGTCAAATTGAAGCCGGCAGACGAGCGATGACTCGTCGTATTCGCCGAGGCGGAAAAATTTGGATCCGAGTGTTCCCAGATAAGCCAATTACCAAGAAGCCTTTGGAAGTACGTCAAGGTAAAGGTAAGGGTAGCGTTGAATATTGGGTGGCCCTTATTCAGCCAGGTCGCGTGTTATACGAGATGCAAGGTGTGCCTGAAGAGATGGCCCGGGAAGCGTTGGCATTGGCGGCGGCAAAATTGCCCTTTAAGACAGTATTTGTTAAGCGGACAGCAATGTAATGAAAGTCCAAGATTTAAGAGAAAAGACTGCAGAAGAGCTGCAAACCGAAGTGGTACGGCTGCGTCGCGAGCATTTTTCGCTACGTATGCAGAACGCTAGTGGTCAACTAGGTCAGCCGCATCTTCTTAAAGAAATTCGTCGAGATATCGCACGGGTGAAGACAGTAATGAAGGAGAGTAAAGATGTCTGAAGCAGAAGTAGCCCAGACTAATCCGCGTACTGTGACGGGCGTAGTGGTCAGTGATCGCATGCACAAAGGCATCACCGTGAAGGTAGAGCGTAGGGTAAAGCACCCGGTTTATGGAAAATTCGTACGTAAGTCATCGAAGATTCATGCGCACGATGAAGATAACACTTGCAACATAGGTGACACGGTCACTGTGATTGAGTGTCGTCCATTGTCAAAAACAAAGACCTGGATGCTTAAGAGTATCGACGTTCGGTCTACTGGAGTTTAGAGCGCAATGATTCAGACAGAAACCATGCTAGAGATCGCTGACAACAGCGGTGCTCGTAGAGTCCAGTGTATTAAGGTCCTAGGCGGTAGCCACAGACGTTACGCGGGTATTGGCGATGTGATCAAGGTCACCATTAAGGAAGCCATTCCGCGCGGTCGCGTAAAGAAAGGTCAGGTGATGGACGCGGTAGTAGTGCGTACACGTAAAGGTGTTCGTAGACCTGACGGCTCTTTGATCAAGTTCGATCACAACGCTGCGGTTTTACTTAACGCACAAAAGCAGCCAGTTGGCACACGTATTTTTGGGCCGGTTACTCGCGAACTTAGAACAGAAAATTTCATGCGTATTGTTTCGCTAGCGCCTGAAGTACTTTAAGTACAAAACAGATTAATAGAGATCCTAAGAGATTGTCGGCATGTTAAAGATCAAGAAAAAAGATGAAGTGGTAGTAGTTGCCGGTCGTGACAAAGGTCGTCGCGGTGAAGTTTTGCGCGTCATGAAAGACGGCAGACTTATGGTTGCTGGTATTAACATGGTTAAGAAGCATAAACGCCCTAACCCGAACACTGGCGATCAGGGTGGAATCGTTCCTCAGGAAGCTCCGATTCAAGGCTCTAATGTTGCAATCTGGAATCACGAAAGCGAAAAAGCAGACAAAGTAGGTTTGCGCATTGAAGATGGAAAGAAAATCCGCTTCTTCAAATCAAACGGCAAAGAGATTGAAGACTAAAGATGTCTAATTTATACGAGCATTATAGAAAAGAACTACACCCTAAGTTGCAAAAAGACTTGGCGATTAGTAATCCAATGGAAGTGCCTAAGATTACTAAAGTTACGCTTAACATGGGTGTTGGTGAAGCTATCACAGACCGCAAAGTTATGGATGCGGCAGTATCAGACATGACAGCTATCGCAGGGCAACAGCCAGTAATTTGTTTGGCGCGTCGTTCAGAAGCTGGTTTTAAAATTCGTGAAGGCTACCCAATCGGGTGCAAGGTTACTTTGCGTAGAGAAAAGATGTACGACTTTATCGAACGTCTTGTAAGCATTGCGATACCTCGAATGCGTGACTTCCGCGGGTTGAACCCAAAGTCTTTTGACGGTCGTGGCAACTTTAGCATGGGTCTTACTGAGCAAATCGTATTTGCAGAGATAGATTACGACAAGATCGACAAGATTCGCGGTCTAGATATCTGTGTGACTACCACAGCAAAAACAAATGAAGAGGCACTTGAGCTATTAAAAGCTTTCAAGTTCCCTTTCCGTACATAGAGAAGAGATTAGTTATGGCAAAGCGTTCCATGATTGAACGAGAGAAGAAGCGAGCAGATATCCGTAGTAAGTACGGGAAGAAGCGCGCAGCTCTAAAGGCGATTATTTCAGATCGCAACGTATCCGATGAGGATCGTTGGGATGCGCAGTTGAAGCTTCAGGCACAGCCACGCGATGCTAGCGCTGTAAGACACCAAAGACGTTGTGGCCTAACGGGTCGTCCTCATGGTGTATATCGTAAGTTTGGTCTGTCACGAAACATGTTACGTGAAGCGGCTATGCGCGGTGATGTTCCCGGTTTAGTTAAGGCCAGCTGGTAGGTAATTATTATGACAATGCAAGATCCAATAGCTGACCTACTTACTCGCGTAAGAAACGCCCAAATGGCTGGTCACGTGAGTGTTCAGATGCCCAACTCAAAAGGTAAGCGTGCCATTTTGGACGTGCTCCAGAGTGAAGGTTTTATTTTGGGCTATTCAGTAAGTGACGAAGTTAAGTCAAATATTACAGTTGAACTGAAGTACCACAACGGTTCTCCAGTTATTGAAGAGATTTCGCGGGTTAGCCGTCCTGGACTGCGGATCTATAAAGAAAGTAATGATATTCCTAAAGTCCGCGGCGGACTTGGGGTTGCGATAGTCAGCACTAATAAGGGTGTAATGACCGACAAGAACGCACGTTCCCAAGGGATCGGTGGCGAAGTACTTTGTACGGTTTTTTAGGGGAACTTTAATGTCTCGCGTAGCAAACAATCCAGTCGCATTGCCTTCGGGTTTAGAAGTCAAAATCGACGGTCAGCACCTCTCTGTAAAGGGTGGTAAAGGCCAAATGGAAATGAACATCCATGAATACGTTGCTCTCAAGCAAGAAGATGGCGAGTTGCGTGTCAGCGCTCAGTCTGACGCTCGCGAAGCAGATGCAATGGCAGGCACTATGCGTTCCTTGGTGCAGAATATGGTGACAGGTGTAACCACAGGGTTCGAACGTAAGTTAGAACTCCAAGGTGTTGGTTATCGTGCTCAGTCGCAAGGCAGCACGTTGACCCTGCAGTTGGGCTTTTCTCACCCTGTAGTTTATACGTTGCCTGAAGGCATTTCGGCTACAACGCCAAGTCAAACGGAAGTAGTTATTGCCGGTATCGACAAGCAGCGCGTTGGACAGGTATGTGCAGAGATTAGAGCGTTTAGACCACCAGAGCCTTATAAAGGCAAGGGTGTTAGATACGCTGGCGAATACGTAAGACGTAAAGAAGCCAAAAAGAAGTAATTAGTTTAATAGTCGTAGACTACCTTTGGAGCAGCTTAGTGCGGTTTCCGGAAGTATCAAGACTGTTGAAGAATATAGAAACGGATGGCGCGCTTATTAAGGCACGCAAAATGGAAACCAGGTTCGAAGCATGAACAGTAAGAAATCAAGCAGATTAAGAAGAGCGCGTCGTAGCCGCATGAAAATGCGCGAGCTGGGTGCTGTTCGTTTGTCAGTCAATCGCACACCGCGGCATATATACGCACAGGTGATTTCTGCCGATGGCGGAACCGTTTTGGCTCAGGCGTCTACACTAGAGACAGCACTACGTGGAACAGCCACTGGTAATGTAGCTACAGCGGCAAAAGTAGGGGCATTGGTTGCAGAGCGAGCGAAAGAGCAGGGCGTAACAGCTGTTGCATTTGATCGATCAGGTTTTAAGTATCACGGACGAGTAAAAGCATTAGCAGATGCCGCTCGCGAAGGCGGATTGGAGTTCTAAATGGCTTATACCGATAAAGTAGAAGAAGAAGGTCTAGTTGAGAAACTGGTCCAAGTAAACAGAGTTGCCAAAGTGGTTAAAGGCGGCCGTATTTTTGGTTTTACCGCACTGACCGTTGTTGGTGATGGTAACGGCCGTGTTGGATTTGGTCGTGGTAAAGCACGTGAAGTACCAACAGCTATTCAAAAAGCGATGGAAGCTGCGCGACGCAACATGGTTGATGTTGACCTAAATGGCGGAACTTTGTGGTACGCCACAACCGCACGGCATTCAGCGTCTAAGGTATATATGCAGCCAGCCTCCGAAGGTACTGGTGTCATCGCCGGTGGCACAATGCGGGCGGTTTTAGAAGCTGCAGGCGTCCACAACGTTTTAGCTAAGTGCTATGGATCAACCAATCCGGTGAACGTGGTTAGAGCAACTTTTAAGGCTCTCACGGGCGTTAAGTCTCCAGAGCGCGTTGCAGATAAGCGCGGCAAGACTGTCGACAATATTGTCGCTTAAGGCTGAGGCATAGTTATGAGCAGTAAATCTATTAGCGTGACCCAGACTAAAAGTCCGATTGGTCGTTTAAAGAATCACAAAGCTTGTTTGGTCGGCTTAGGCCTTCGACGCATTGGTCACACCGTGACTGTTGAAGATACGCCGTCTGTTCGAGGAATGATTAATCGCGTGCACTACATGGTGCGTGTCGAGGGAGAGTCCTAATGCATTTGAATGATCTACACCCTGCCGATGGCAGTCACAAAATCAAGCGCCGCGTTGGTCGTGGTGCTAGCTCTGGTTGGGGTAAGACATCTGGTCGCGGTCAGAAAGGACAGAAGGCGCGTTCTGGTGGCGGCGTTCGTCCAGGTTTTGAAGGCGGTCAGCTGCCTTTGCAGATGCGTATTCCAAAGTTCGGTTTCCGCTCACGCGTAAGCTTGTCCACTACCGAAGTGCGCCTAAGCGAATTGGCTAAACTTCAGGGAGAGGAAGTCACAATGGAAACATTGAAGGCTGCTAACGTAGTAAGACGCGACATGAAGCGTGCTCGCATCATGTTGTCCGGCGCTGTGTCTAAAGCTTATAAAGTAGAAGACGCAAATATCGGCGTAACCAAAGGCGCGCAAGCTGCTATTGAAGCAGCTGGCGGTAGCGTAGTGGTTTTTGAAACTCCAACACCAGGCAAGTTGACCAAGAAAGAACGTCCTGAAGCTGCGGCTGCAGAATAGCTTTTATAACGTCACGCAATAATAAAGAATACAGAATAAATAATGTCCAATAATCAACAAGACGTAGCGAATCAGCTAGCAGGGAATCAGGCAGGGGTTGCAGAACTCCGTAGTCGTTTGCTGTTCGTGTTATTTGCATTGTTGGTTTATAGAATTGGTACACATATCCCAGTTCCTGGTATCGACCCCGCTCAATTGCAGGCGATTTTCAACCAGAACCAAGGTGGCATACTAGAACTCTTCAACATGTTCTCTGGTGGCGCTTGGGAGCGTATGAGTATTTTGGCATTAGGCGTAATTCCTTATATTACAGCCAGTATTATCATGAACTTGCTTACCATGATGTGGCCAACTTTTCAGCAGTGGCGTAAAGAAGGCGACGCTGGTCGGAGAAAAATTACAAAAGCAACGCGCCTTTTGACCCTTGGTATTGCATTGATTCAGGGCACATCGCTGGCAGTAACCCTAGCGAATCAGGGCTTGGCTTTTGAGAGTGGATTTGCATTTACTTTTGTAGCAACGCTAACTTTGGTGACAGGCTCCATTTTCATGATGTGGCTTGGCGAGCAAATTACGGAACGCGGTGTCGGTAACGGTATTTCGCTTCTGATCTTCTCAGGTATCGTCTCTGGTTTCCCTTCAGCTCTGGGGCAAATGTTTGAAGCGGCACGCTTAGGTAACATCAATATTATCGCGCTGCTAGCGATGGGTGTTCTGGCGGTTGCAATTGTGTGGTTTGTTGTTCGCGTTGAACGCGGGCAGCGACGGATCACAGTGAATTATGCAAAGAAGCAGCAGGGGCGTAGAGTGTTCCAAGCTCAGAGCAGTCACCTACCGTTAAAGATCAATATGGCTGGTGTTATCCCAGCGATCTTTGCCTCAAGTTTGTTATTAGCTCCCGCTTCTATGGCGAGTTGGTTTGGCAGTAATCCAGGGATGGGTGCGCTTCAGGAAGTTGCATTAGTACTCTCGCCAGGACAGCCGCTTTATATAATGATGTTTGCCGCCGGGATCATCTTTTTCAGCTTTTTCTATACAGCTATTATGTTCGATCCAAAGGACGTAGCAGATAATTTGAAGCGTCAGGGCGCCTACGTACCAGGTATCCGTCCAGGCCAGCAAACTTCTAAGTATATTGATGATGTGATCACCAGGCTCACCGTTTTTGGCGCACTCTACGTGACGCTAGTGTGTCTACTACCAGAATTTATGGTGGTCTTTTTTAACACTTCTTTTCAACTAGGCGGAACCGCTGTACTGATCGTCGTCGTGGTAGCAATGGACTTTATGTCACAAGTGCAATCACACCTGATGAGCAGCCAGTACGCGAAGTTGATGGAAAAGTCGAAACTACAAAACTATGGGCGGCGTCGTTAATCGACCACCATTTGGTAGGAAACCATGAAAGTAAGAGCATCAGTAAAGAAAATTTGTCGGAACTGTAAAGTCGTAAAGCGCAAAGGCGTTGTACGAGTAATTTGCAGTGCTGAACCTCGCCATAAACAGCGCCAAGGCTAGTTGGTAGTTATGGCATCAAGTGTAAGACGGAGCGAATAGATGGCACGTATTGCCGGAATCAATATACCGGATAACAAGCACGCAAGAATCTCGTTGACATATATCTTCGGGATTGGTCCAACCACTGCAGAGAAAATCTGCGGTATGGCTGGTGTGCAACCGGAAACTAAGATTGGTGAGTTGGACGAAGCTAACCTGGACGCAATTCGTAACGAAGTTGCGAAGTTCACGGTGGAAGGCGACTTACGTCGAGAGACATCCATGAATATCAAGCGATTGATGGACCTGGGTTGTTATCGAGGTATACGTCATCGTCGGCACTTGCCTGTGCATGGACAGAGAACAAAAACCAATGCGCGCACCCGTAAGGGCCCGCGTCGTCCGATCCGTAGATAGGGCAAGGTAGAGAAACAAATATGGCTGAACGTAAAAAAGCTAAACGTGTTGTCGTAGACGGACTGGCGCATATCCATGCGTCGTTCAACAATACGATCATTACGATTACTGATAGACAAGGCAATGCGCTGAGTTGGGCAACATCTGGCGGATCCGGTTTTAGAGGATCGCGTAAGAGTACGCCATTTGCTGCACAGATTGCTGCTGAAAGAGCCAGCACTGTTGCTGTTGAATTCGGTATGAAGAGTGTAGATGTTTTCGTTAAAGGACCTGGTCCAGGTCGTGAGTCAGCAGTGCGTGCTATTAACGCAGCTGGTCTGAAAATAAACAGCATCGCTGATGTAACACCGATTCCTCATAATGGCTGTCGACCACCTAAGCGCCGCCGCGTTTAATTGGTGAGAGCTGTAATGATGCAAAATGCAATGGAGAAATAGGTATGGCCCGGTATTTAGGTCCAAAACTAAAGTTAAGTCGTCGAGAAGGAACTGACCTCTTCCTAAAGAGCGGTGTTCGTCCTATCGATTCGAAGTGCAAGATCGATAATGCGCCGGGTATGCACGGGTTGCGTCGCGGAAGATTGTCAGATTACGCAGTGCAGTTGCGCGAGAAGCAGAAGGTTCGCCGTATTTACGGCGTATTGGAAAAGCAATTCCGTAACTACTACAAGAAAGCTGATCGCAAGACAGGCGCTACTGGCGAAAACCTCCTGAAGTTGCTTGAGAGCCGGTTAGACAACGTAGTTTATCGCATGGGCTTTGGTTCTACACGGGCCGAGTCACGCCAATTGGTTTCGCATAAGTCGGTTACAGTAAATGGTCATTGGGTGAATATTGCCTCGTACCAAGTGAAAGCCGGTGATGTAGTTGCGATTGCCGAAAAATCTCGTGGTCAATTACGCATACAAGCAGCATTGCAGCTGTCTAGTCAGCGTGGAGAGATTGATTGGGTAGAAGTAAATGCAGACAAGTTCGAAGGTACTTTCAAGCGTCTACCAGACCGCGAAGAGTTACCAGCTGAGATTAACGAAAACTTGATCGTAGAACTTTACTCTAAGTAATTTATTGTGCGCTTCGGCGCCTGTTTGGGAGACAAATATATGTCACAGTTGGCAAACGAATTTCTGACTCCACGAAATATTGATGTGCAATCCGATAGCCCATTTCGTTCTAAGGTTACCTTAGAACCATTGGAGCGCGGTTTTGGCCATACGTTGGGTAATACGCTACGTAGAATACTTTTGTCTTCTATGCCTGGATGCGCGATTACTGAAGTACAGATAGATGGCGTGTTGCATGAATACAGCACGATTGAAGGCGTGCAAGAAGATGTGATCGACATTCTTCTTAACCTAAAAGACATCAGTATTATTATGCATAACCTTGAGCACGGTACTATCGTGCTTGCAAAAAGTGGTGCTGGTGCAGTCACTGCGGCTGACTTCCAGTTATCTGAAGATATTGAAATCGCCAATCCTGACCACGTAGTTTGCAACTTAAATGCAAGCGGTTCGATTCGCATTGAAGCCAAGGTAACGAGAGGTCGCGGCTATGTGCCTGTAGATTCTCAGGTTTCAGCTAATAGCGAAGAAGAAGGTCGGCCAATTGGCTCGTTACGTTTAGATGCGTCTTACAGTCCTTTGCGTAGAGTTTCCTATAGTGTTGAAAGCACTCGTGTAGAGCAGCGCACTGACTTAGACAAGCTAGTACTAGACCTAGAGACAAATGGAACGATTGATCCAGAAGAAGCCATCAGAAGAGCGGCTACTATCCTTCAGCATCAATTAGCAGTGTTTGTCGACCTAGATAGTGAAAGCGAGCAGGTAGAAGAAGAACAAGAAGACGAAGCAGATCCAATCTTGATCCGTCCAGTAGACGATTTAGAATTGACTGTTCGTTCGGCTAACTGTCTCAAAGCAGAAAATATTTACTACATTGGTGATCTGATTCAGCGCACCGAAGTAGAATTGTTGAAGACACCCAACTTGGGTAAGAAATCACTGACAGAAATCAAAGATGTTTTGGCATCGAGAGGTTTGTCATTGGGTATGCGCTTAGAAAACTGGCCACCAGCAAATTTACATGGCGGTCGAATCTAGGTTCGTCTCACGAGATAACAGGACCCCAGAAATAGGGTCAGTAAAAAAGCGATAGTTCGCTTATAGGTACAGGAACGAATAATGCGTCATCGAAAGAGTGGCAGACAACTTAACCGAAACAGCTCGCACAGACAGGCTATGTTTCGCAATATGGCCACCTCTCTGATTGAGAGTGAGGTCATTAAGACAACTCTGCCAAAAGCAAAAGAGCTACGTAAGGTTGCGGAACCACTAATTACGCTAGCCAAAGAAGATTCGGTAGCAAACCGTCGTCTAGCATTTGCGCGCACGCGTAGCAAAGCTGCGGTTGGTAAGTTGTTCGCAGAACTTGGTCCACGCTATCAGGAACGTCCAGGTGGATACACACGCATACTTAAGTGTGGTTTCCGTACTGGTGACGCTGCGCCTATGGCGTATGTTGAATTGGTAGGTCGTCCAATCGCTGAAGTTGATGAGCTAGATACAGATTTTGCAGAAGCAGAAGAAGTGGTTGAGACTGTAGAAGAAACAGAAGCTGAAGTTGAAACTGCTGAAGAAGTAGCCGACGATGCTGAGCAGGCAGATACCAAGAAGGATTAAATCTTTTGAGTAGTAGCTTTCACCCGACCCCAAGAACCTTGATGGGCCCAGGCCCATCTGATGTCCATCCACGCGTTCTGGGAGCCATGGCGAAGGCTACCATCGGTCACCTAGACCCTGAATTCATCGCCCTGATGGAAGATATAAAAGATCTACTGCGATATTCATTTCGCACCGAAAACAAACTTACCCTACCCCTATCGGCTCCCGGCTCTGCAGCCATGGAAGCCTCTTTTGCCAATCTTGTTGAAGCCGGAGATAAAGTAATTGTCTGCATCAACGGTGTGTTTGGTATGCGTATGGCTGAAAATGTTCGCCGTATGAATGGTGAACTGATCACCGTAGAAAATGAATGGGGAACTCAGGTCGATCCTGAAAAGGTCGAGGCTGCATTAAAAGCAAACCCAGACGCTAAGGTATTAGCCTTCGTTCATGCTGAAACCTCAACCGGTGTGCGTTCAGACGCAAAGACCTTATGCGCACTCGCTCAAGAGTATGGGTGCTTAAGTATTGTCGACTCGGTAACTGGATTAGCTGGAATCGAATTAGAAGTTGATGCATGGAATGCTGACGTAACCTATTCAGGCACTCAGAAGTGTTTGTCTGCACCTCCGGGAATTAGTCTTATCACTTTTAGCGATAAGGCAGCAGCCCAAGTTAAAGCTCGAAATACACCGGTGCAAAGTTGGTTTCTCGACTTGTCACTGCTTATGGCCTATTGGGAAGGTGACGGCGCTAGAACCTATCATCACACAGCGCCAGTGAATGCTATGTATGGGCTGCACGAAGCGTTACTGATGGTACAAGAAGAAGGTCTAGAGAATTCTTGGAATAGACACAGAGCTATGCATGAGGTTCTAGTTGAAAACCTAAACAGTATCGGTCTAGAGTTTGTAGTTGATGCAAGCTACAGATTACCTCAGCTGAACTTAGTCAAAATTCCCGAAGGCGTTGACGAAGCCGCAGTACGTAAACGCCTACTGAGCGAGTTCAACCTAGAGATAGGTGCTGGGCTTGGAGCGTTTGCCGGCAAGGTTTGGCGTATTGGTTTAATGGGCTATTCCGCGCGGCAAGAAAATATTCAGCTGTGCACAAGTGCCCTTAAGCACTGTATGAGATAAAACCAACCGTTCTTGGTTGGTTGTTCGCCAGTTTCAACTTTCGCTCCACAGTAAGGTGCAATCAAATACGCCTTATCATTGTTCTACTTGCGCTTTTTTACCGCAGCTTTCTTTGTAGCCTTTGCAGCCACCGGCTGAGATTCCAAAAGGGGCTTCAAGAACCTTCCAGTGTGGGACTTCTTCACTTTAACTATTTGCTCAGGTGTTCCTGCAGCCACAATATGCCCGCCACCTGAACCGCCCTCTGGCCCGAGGTCAATTATCCAATCCGCGGTTTTTACTACGTCCAGATTGTGCTCAATCACAACCACAGTATTGCCGTCATCGCGAAGTCTATGCAGTACCTCCAATAGCTGAGCAATGTCGTGGAAGTGCAGGCCGGTAGTGGGTTCATCAAGAATATATAAAGTCTGCCCGGTATCACGTTTGGAAAGTTCACGACTCAGTTTAATTCTCTGCGCTTCACCGCCAGATAACGTAGTCGCTGACTGGCCCAGTCGAATATACGACAGCCCAACGTCTATAAGCGTTTGTAACTTGCGTGAAAGCATAGGCACAGCGGCAAAGAATTCGCCTGCGTCCTCAACAGTCATATCTAATACTTCGTGGATATTCTTGCCTTTGTACCTAATGTCCAGGGTTTCGCGGTTATAGCGTTTGCCGTGACAAACATCGCATGGCACGTAAATATCAGGTAAAAAGTGCATCTCTACCTTGATCATACCGTCACCCTGACAGGCTTCGCATCGACCACCTTTAACGTTGAAGCTGAACCTTCCAGGTTTATATCCTCGCGCCCTAGACTCTGGTACCTGTGCAAATAATTCGCGTATTGGTGTAAAGAGGCCCGTGTATGTAGCGGGGTTGGAGCGTGGGGTTCGCCCTATCGGGCTCTGATCAATATCTACAACTTTATCCAGATGCTGTAAGCCATCTATTGCTTCATAAGGTCTGGGTTTTAGTGTGGTGGCTTTGTTCAATACCGTCGCGGTAATAGGATAGAGCGTGTGATTGATTAGTGTGGACTTGCCGGAGCCGGATACGCCGGTAATACAGGTCAGTAACCCGCAAGGAATACTAACTGAAACGTCATTTAGGTTATTGCCCCTGGCACCTGTAAGTACCAAGCTTTTCTCTGCATCCAGAGGAGTCCGTTTAGCTGGAATAGCAATAGATTTAGTGCCGCTCAGATACTGACCGGTAATAGACTTTTTGTTGTTCACCACTTCTTCATAGGTGCCTTTAGCAACAATTTTGCCGCCATGTACGCCTGCACCAGGACCAATATCAATGAGGTAATCTGCCCTGCGCATGGCTTCTTCGTCATGCTCCACGACTAATACGGTATTACCCAAGTCGCGTAAGTGTTCTAGCGTATGTAGGAGTCTTTCGTTATCACGCTGGTGCAGCCCAATAGATGGTTCGTCGAGGATGTACATTACACCGACCAAGCCCGCACCTATTTGGCTAGCAAGACGAATACGTTGTGCTTCACCTCCAGACAGTGTGTCAGCACTGCGGTCCAAGGTTAAATAGTTGAGCCCAACATCCACCAAGAACTGTAACCTGGCTTTAATTTCCTTAAGAATTTTGTCCGCAATGGTCGCTTTTTGTCCCTTTAGCTTAAGGCTACTTAAGTGCTCAAGGGTATCCGCTACCGCTCCATGGGTGATGCTTGGCAGGTTAGTTTCGCCAATAAAAACATGCCGAGATTCCTCTTTTAGTCGCGTACCTTGGCAGCTAGGACAATCTGTGACGCGCATAAATTTTTGCAGGTTTTCTCTCACCATAGAAGAATCTGTTTCCCTAAAGCGCCGCTGCATATTAGGTAGTACACCTTCAAATCTATGGGTGCGCCGAATAACATCGCCTCGATCATTAGCATAGCTAAAGTCAATTCGCGCCCGGCCACTTCCGTTCAAAATCACATCTTGGTTTTTCTTGCTGAGCTTTTTAAACGGTACTTCAACGTCAAACTCATAATGTGCAGCTAGCGATGAAAGCATATGGAAGTAGTAGATGTTTCTTCTGTCCCAGCCCCTTATCGCTCCTTCAGCTAGAGTTAAATCACTGTCTGCTACTACCAGATCTGGATCAAAAAACTGGGTTACGCCTAGACCATCACAACCACCGCAAGCGCCGGCAGGATTGTTGAAAGAGAACATCCGCGGTTCGAGTTCGGAAATACTATAACCGCAAGTAGGGCAGGCGAAGCGCGAGGAGAAAACTAACGCCTCGCTTTTGTCGTCATCCATATCCATGACTAAAGCGACGCCATCGGACAAACCCAAGGCGGTTTCAAAGCTTTCAGCTAGCCGTTGCGCGACATCTTCTTTTACCCGCACCCGATCTATCACTGCCTCAATAGTATGTTTTTTGTTTTTATCTAACTCGGGTGCGTCGTCTAAATCGACAATGAGGCCATTGATTCTAGCTCGCACGTAGCCGTTGCCAATGAGCTCTTGGAAGACATGCAAGTGCTCGCCTTTTCGCTCATTCACAATCGGCGCAAGAATCATGACGCGCAGATCAGCCATGTTGTTGATCACTTGGTCAACCATCTGACTAACTGTCTGCGCGTCCAAGGGTAGGGCGTGCTCCGGACATCTAGGTTCACCCACACGTGCATAGAGTAGGCGCAGGTAATCGTAAATTTCGGTAATGGTGCCTACGGTAGAACGGGGATTGTGCGAGGTGGATTTTTGCTCTATCGAAATAGCCGGTGAAAGGCCTTCAATATGATCTACATCTGGCTTTTCCATCATTGACAAGAACTGGCGCGCATATGCAGAGAGCGACTCAACATATCTTCTTTGTCCTTCCGCATACAACGTATCGAAAGCTAAGGAGGATTTTCCTGAACCCGATAAGCCCGTAATTATGACTAGTTTGTCCCGAGGGATGTCCAGGTCGATATTGCGTAAGTTATGGGTGCGTGCTCCGCGTACTGATATCGTATCCAAAGTTACATTCGCTCTTATTCTGTAGATGGGCTCAATGAACATAGCTTGAGCCTAAAAGAGCGACAAGTCATGGCCGATGAAGGGTAGCGGATTTAGCGTGAAATTGCTGTGTAGTTCTGTCCGTTCAAGTAGCTGTAAAACTACATTGGTTCCGTCTAACTCCCACTGCCTATGGGTAATTCACCCACTTAATCGGTGGCATTTTTGATTGGGTGACTTCGCAATTTTGCACTACACTAATGCTATAGCGTCAGTTTATGCGGAGAAGATTATGGCCAGAGGAATCAACAAAGTAATGCTCATAGGCAACCTTGGGCGAGATCCAGAAACTCGGTATGCGCAAAGTGGAAGCGCGGTTACAAGGTTCAGTATTGCTACATCCGAATCCTGGAGAGACAAAGCTTCTGGCGAAATGCAGGAACGTACTGAGTGGCACAATGTTGTTTGTTTTGCGCGGCTGGCAGAGATTGCTGGCGAATATTTGCGCAAGGGCTCTAAGGTTTATATTGAAGGTAGTTTGCGAACTTCCAGTTGGGAAGCGGACGGGCAGAAAAAATACCGCACCGAGGTAAATGCTCGTGAATTGCAGATGCTAGACAGCCGTGGCGGTGCAGATGCGGGCGGTACTTCTAATGCTCCAGTTGGTGCCCCGGCTCAAAGTGGAGCGCCCAGTGGGTTTGAAAATCAGCAAGCTCAACCTAATGCTGGTAACGCAGCTGTGGCGGATAGTGCGCCGACACTTTCAGATGATACTGATTTTGAAGATGACATTCCTTTCTAAGCCCGCCTAACGGTCAATACCGCCAGCCTTGATAATGCGAGGCTTGGCGGATTTAGATACCCGAGTAAACAAGGCCGAACAAAACTAACCCTAGTACCAGCCTGTACAGCACGTAAGGCAACATCCCCGTTCTTTCCACCAATTGCATAAAGTAGTGAATTCCCAAATAGGCACTTACGCCTGCAAGAGCTGCCCCAGCTGCAACTTTGGCAAGATCTGTATCAAGGTTGCCTGCGGCTAAGTCCAACGACAATAGCAGTTGAGCACCTGCGATAGTTGGGATGGCCAACAAAAATGAGAACTTGGCAGCTTCAACTCTACTCAGGCCCAATAGCAATGCTGCGGTTATCGTAATGCCCGACCGTGATGTACCAGGTATTAATGCAATGCTTTGGGCCAACCCGATAATTGCGGCAGCTTGCCATGTGATTGTTGTATTGGTGGTCGGCCTTCGGTCTGCGTACCAAAGCGCGGCGCCAAATAGCATTGTAGTCGTTGCGATCACCGGTACCGTACGCAAATTGTCTTGAATAAAGTCTTTGCCGAGAAAGCCAATGATCACCACGGGGATTGTGGCTAGGCCAAGTTTAAGTAACTGAACTATGCCTTGAGCCGCTTGTTCAGTCTCTGCGTTACTAGGCACCTCACTGGAGCGCGCTGCGTAGACTGCTGGCGCTTGCCCAAAGGCCCACAGCATTGAAAGTAGGTCTTTGCGGAAATAGGCTAATACAGCTATAAGAGTGCCAAAATGCACAGCCACATCGAACTCTAAACCTTGGTCAGGCCAGCTGGTTAGTTGCGCAGGCAAAACTAGGTGAGCGGAGCTGGAAACAGGTAAAAACTCCGTAATACCTTGTACTAAAGCCAATACTATTACTTGTAACCATTCCAATGTGATCGCTCCTCAATGCGTAAAGCCACTATTCCAAGTATAGACAGAATATTTAGTGGCTCCCTCAGTTGTGCTCAAGATTCAACATGAGTTCAGCCATAAGGCAGCATAACATTGGCGACGTTAGTCTAGGCTAGTTATAGTTGCGCAAAAGCGAATCACCACAATGAATGATAAGAGGAGTCGGCAGTTGTCAGAAGCTATTGCTAACGATGAAGAGCGCGGCGGTTTAGAGCTGCCTGAAATACCACTGTTTCCCTTGCGCAGTGTCTTGTTTCCGGAGGGTATTTTGCCTCTGCGCATTTTTGAACCACGCTATGTGGATATGATTGGTTGGTGCATGCGCAATCAGGTCAGTTTTGGCGTTGTATTATTGCGCACGGGCAGTGATGTTGCAGACAAGGATGCAGATACTGCACCAGATGTATTTCGTGTAGGTACGGAAGCAAAGATCATCGATTTTAATCAAGCCGATAATGGCTTGTTAGGTATCGTTGCCCAAGGCGCGCGTAAATTCTCTATCAAGGAGTCATATCTGCAAAAAGATGGTTTGCTCAAAGCTACGGTTGAGTTTGCCAGGGAAGAACCGCTAGGTGAGTTAACCACGGAGCATGACCCGTTAGTCGCTGTACTGCGGGACCTAATGCAGCACCCCCTAATTCAACAACTCAACCCGCCGATTAGATTAGAAGAGGCGCGCTCAGTGAGTTATCGCCTAGCAGATCTTTTGCCGATCGAGCCTGAAATAAAACAAACCTTATTGCAAATGAATGGAGCAAAGGAGCGGCTAACTGAGCTGGCGCGGTTAGTAACTAAATTTGCTGAATAGCCAATTCATTATGAATGACAATGTCTAATCGAATTGGACACTCAGCCAATAAATTGCCAGATTGCATAGGTGAGCCCAGCGGTATTTACCTTTATAATGAGCGTTATGGAAACAAATATTAAAAGTTATATGCTCGGTGTTGGCCGCGACGCTAGAGATGCCTCGCGCATTGTTGGCGCTGCATCATCCGCTACCAAATCTATGGCGTTAAAGGCTATTGCTGAAGCAGTTGATCAGGCTCGGCAAGAGATCAAGCAGGCAAATGCCCAAGATATGCAGGCGGCGCAAAACAATGCTATCGATCAACCGTTGATCGAACGCTTGCTCTTAGATGACAAAGGTATCGATCAAATGATCGAAGGCCTTTTGCAAGTGGACGCTTTGAAAGACCCAGTTGGCGAAATGTCTGATTTTAGCTTCCGGCCCACGGGGATTCAGATTGGCAAGATGCGGGTGCCGTTAGGCGTAATTGGAATGATTTACGAATCTCGCCCTAACGTCACCGTAGATGCAGCCAGCCTTTCGCTTAAGTCTGGTAACGCGTGTATTTTACGTGGCGGCTCAGAGGCATTTCATTCCAATCAAGCTATTGCAAAGTGCGTCACCGCTGGGCTAGAAAAAGCAGGTCTACCCTCAGCCTGTGTCCAACTAATCAACACTACTGATCGCACAGCAGTCGGCGAACTTATTCAGTTAGATGAATATGTTGATGTCATAGTGCCAAGGGGCGGCAAAAGCCTAATAGACAGAATTTCCAAAGAAGCAACTATTCCGGTCATCAAACACCTTGATGGCATTTGTCATGTGTATATTGATGCTGAGGCTGATGTGCAGATGGCGAAAAACATCGCTTTTAACTCAAAGGTGGAAAAGTATGCGGTTTGTAATGCCCTAGAAACTTTGTTGGTAAACGCGCAATGCGCAGACAATATTTTGCCTAGCTTGGCTGCGCAGTATGTAGAGGTTGGGGTTGAGCTACGGGGCTGTGAGCTTGCTTGTGCCATCACTCAAATGCAGCCAGCTACAGAGCAAGATTGGGGCGAAGAATACTTGGGGCCTATCTTGGCGGTTAAAGTCGTCGAAGATTTAGATGCTGCTATCGCCCACATAAACCAATATGGCTCCCAGCATACCGATGTCATTGTCACAGAAAGTTTTAGCAATTCTCGACGTTTCATCGCCGAGGTCGATTCGGCATCGGTAATGGTGAATGCTTCTACCCAATTTGCCGACGGTTTTGAATACGGCCTAGGTGCTGAAGTAGGTATATCTACCGATAAAATTCACGCGCGAGGGCCTGTAGGGTTAGAGGGCTTAACATCACAAAAGTATGTTGTATTCGGTAACGGAGAAATTCGTAATCGTTAAAGTGTTGAGGGTTTCTCGCCGATGATCGGTATATTCGGCGGCACCTTTGATCCTGTGCATAATGGGCATACTCACGCCGCACTATCGGTTGCTTATGAGTTAGGTTTGAATTCCATTCAAATGCTGTTATCTGCTCGGCCCGGACACAGGGCACCTGCGCAGATTGCGACGCAACACCGCTGGAAAATGCTGCAATTAGCCTGCGCCGAGCATAGTCTGCTAACACCAGATGATCGCGAGTTACGCAGATCTGGTGTCTCTTATACATTTGATACGTTAGCCGCCTTAGCTTCACAAACGTCCGCCAGTGATGACAAATCATTGCCGGTCTGGATTCTAGGTCACGACTCCTACGCTACGCTGACATCTTGGTATCGGTGGCGCGAAATTATTAACTTATGCAACCTTGTTGTAATAGATCGACCTGGCCAGCAAACCCCAGAAAAGCCCGATTTAGTAGACTTTTTTGCCCATAGACAAAGTGAAAAAATAGACCCAAGTAAAGCGGGTCAGATGTTAAGATTAGAACTGCCAATGCAGGAAGTTTCGGCAACGTTTGTACGCCAGCAGCGCAGCCTAGGTTTGAGTGTTGCCAAACTTGTCGCGCCTGCAGTGAATCAGTACATAGAACAACATCAACTCTATATGACAACGGAGAGTATCGT
>CAJJDH010000103.1 GCA_905182905.1 marine gamma proteobacterium HTCC2089
CTGATAGAATCTAGCGCGTTCATATCCATGCCAGGGCTGAAACCTCGGCCTGCACCGGTCAAAACGATTCCAACTACACGTTCATCTGCCTCTGCTGCGGCAAACGCATGACGTATTTCGGCTAGCATTTTGGCGGTAAATGCGTTCAAAGCCTCAGGGCGGTTCATTGTGATCACCGCAACAGGATCGTTTACTTCGTAGATGATTTGTTCGTAGATATGCGCACTCATAAGTTTCTCCCTCTCATTAGTTACAGTTAGAGGTTACCGCTTACTCGTATGTTGCGCTAGATCTGGTGCGGGATGATTCTGAAGAATTAGGGCGCGCCGACTATTTCCCAGAAGCGGACATTAATTTTGGAAGAGTAGCTCAGGCTGCCCGGTGACAAAAAAACGTACCGTTTTGAATTCGTCAAATTCACCCAGATTTGGCAAGGTAAGTGCCTCTGACTTGTGGAACAGGGTGAAGTCAGTGTCCTCTATATTTGCTATTCGAGAATCTGCTATGAGAAGAGGGGTATTAAGGGCTTTGATTTTTTCTACCAAGGCAAAATTACTTCTGTCGTACAGCACATCTGCCATGAGGATCAGATCTAAGTCTTGGGGTAGATCTTCGATATCAGCACATAGGTGGATTTCTGCTTTATTCAATTGGCCGTTGGTTTTGCTAGCAAGAAGCGCCTGATCATCATTGTCGCAAGCCCAGACTTGCGCAGCGCCAGCTTGTTTTGCGGCGACGGCGACCACACCTGAACCGGAACCGATATCGGCGACTCGTTTGCCCGCCAAAACGCTGGGGTTATTAGTCAGCCATTGAGCGAGTGCCAGACCGCTGCCCCAGCAAAATGCCCAGTACGCTGGCTTAGCTATGACATTGCGCATAACTTGTTCGGGCAGAGGGCCGGTGGAGAAATCACTGTTGATAAGTGCCAGTCTCATGTTGGGTAAGCCGGGCAGCTGAGATATTTCTAGCTCAGCGCTAGGTAGTGTCTGTTTCAGTGCGTTGGTCAGCTCGGTTAGGTTTGCATTCACAGTAATAATCTTAACTAGTGTGGGATAAAGGAAAGTCCGATTGCGTATCTGGTTGTTTGCGGGTGAGGATATTGAGGCAGTTGAGTCATGGACGCTAGCCTTCGCCCGACATAATACGTAGTCTTTGCGACTGAAAAAAATCTATTCGCAAATATGTAGTCAGGGTTGGGAGCCAAAAAAATGAGTGAAGAGCAAAATCAAGGCCAAGTAAAAGACAAGAGCGGGGCCGAGAGTCTGGTAGAAACATTGGTAGATGCTGGAGTGGAAGTTTGTTTTGCGAATCCAGGCACATCGGAAATGCACTTCGTCGCAGCATTGGACAATAACCCAGAAATGCGCTGTGTTCTTGGGCTGTTTGAAGGTGTCGTTACAGGCGCGGCAGACGGTTACGGGCGTATGAAGGGTTCTCCTGCGGCTACTTTGACTCACCTAGGCCCGGGCCTAGGTAATGGCTTAGCCAATTTGCACAACGCCAAAAAAGCTCGCACTCCGGTGGTTAATGTTATTGGCGACCACGCTACATTTCATCGCAAATACGATGCGCCGTTGACCTCAGATGTTGAAGGAATTGCCAAGCCGATTAGCGGTTGGGTCAAAGTATCTCAGTCGGCTGACGATGTTGCACAAGATGGGGCGGAGGCGGTGCAAGCCTCCATGGCGCCTCCTGGCCAAGTCGCAAGTTTGATTTTGCCGGCTGATACCGCTTGGAATAGAACTACCGCTGTGGCAAAACCTTTACCCGTAGCTAAGCCCAAAGCATTTGAGGTGAGCAATGTAGAAGAGACGGCTCGAGCATTAAAGTCAGGTGAGCCGTGTGTAATGCTAATTAACGGCATTTTGACCGCCGAGCGTTTAGAAATGGCCGATAAAGTTGCAAAGGCCACTGGCGCACGAGTAGTTACAGATACCTTTGTTTCGCGAATTCAGCGCGGTGCTGGTCGAGCAGAGGCGCTGCGCCTGCCTTATTTTGGTGAGCAAGCCGCAGAGGTTCTCCAAGGTACTAAGCATTTAATTTTGATAAGCACCCAGCCTCCAATTACCTTTTTCGCATATCCCGATAAGCCTAATTGGTTAACACCAGATGGTTGCGAGCTACACACTTTAGTCGAAAGAGATGGTGACATTGACGGTGCGCTTGAAGCATTAGTAGATGCGGTAGGTGCGCAATCTACACAAGCAGCTTTGGTAGAGTTTGAGCGTCCGGATATGCCTAAAGGCGACTTCAATCAACATTCGGTAGGCTTGTCTTTGGCTCACTTGTTCCCTGAAAATGCCATTGTTGTTGATGAAGGTGGCACTTGCGGCGGCGGATGTGTTGCCGCAACAAGGGCGTCAGCGCCCCATGACTGGTTGATGTTGACTGGTGGCTCCATTGGCTACGGACTTCCGGCGGCTACTGGTGCGGCGGTGGCATGTCCGGACCGTAAGGTCATCAGCTTAAATGGTGACGGTAGTGCTATGTATACCGTGCAAGCCCTTTGGACTCAGGTTCGAGAAAACCTCAATGTTACAACAATCATTTTTGCGAATAGAAAATACGCGATATTGCAGGTGGAGTTTGGTCGTGTTGGTGCGCACAATCCCGGCCCGAAGGCTATGAGTATGTTGGATCTGACTAAACCTGAACTTAACTGGGTGTCGATAGCGGAAGGTATGGGTATGTCAGCATGGCGGGCGACCTCTCTGGAACAATTCAATCAAGCCCTGAAAGTATCCCTGGAGACGCAGGGGCCTTCTCTTATAGAAGCTATGCTTTAGGGCACGAATAGAAAGGCTGCGCACTGAGCTGTGAGGATGCAAATGAGTCGTTTGATAGTAGCAATTTAGATGGCGCAGGTAGCGACAGATAAGGTGATTCATTGGGGGGCTGTTCTGAGGCCAAGAGAGTCATTGGCGATGGGGAATTACGGCTCTGGTTTGGCCCCGGTCCTAGTGCTTTGGTTGCTAGTGTTTTTGACCTCTGGATTGGCCTCATTGCCAGCGTTTGCTGATGGGGGAGAAACGTCAGTTCAGAGTATGGAGTTTCGTTGGAAGTTTCTAAAAGTGGGGACTATGGACTATGAAATTGGTTCAACTTTTTTTTCAAGGCCTGCTTCCGCCGCGGGAGAACATGGGCGACCCTTATTTCAGCGTCAAGAGACAAAGCAAGCGCCGACCGGTGGTTTGAATGAGTCTGCAGGTGCGCCGGTTCATTTGGCGGTCACAGGGGTAACTCAAGGGCCTTTGCGATGGTTTAAAAACTATCAAGCTCGGGCCGAGTTAACGGTTAATGATGCCCAGCGAACCTTTGTCTTAGCGGGGGAGGATGGCGGTGTTGAAGAGGAGAGGGTGCTAGTTTTTTCTCAAGGATTTGCTCCTCGAGTCGATATCTTTGTTGACTCCTCAGCTTTAGAGCCGTTCGAAGTGCAGGAGTCTTGGCGAACAAACACCGTCGACCCTTTAACAGTTTTTGAGTGGATAATTTACTCTGCTGTGCAGGGTCGGTCTTGTGGAAAGAAATTTTGGGTATACGACGGCAAGCGACGGTATGCGGCTAGAACAACCACCCTAGCTCGCGAGGATGCGGCGGAGGGCGAGGATTTAGGTGTAATTCAAAATTCTACAATAAGCTG
>CAJJDH010000104.1 GCA_905182905.1 marine gamma proteobacterium HTCC2089
CATAGGTATCGCCTTGGGGGGAGTGGGTCAGTTCAATGCCGTAGGCGTCTTTTGCCTGCTGTGGGTCTGCCCAAGGATCGAAGACATCTACTTCCATGCCTAGGTCTGCGAATTCTTTAATGACATCTATGACTCTACTATTGCGCAGGTCTGGGCAGTCTTCTTTGAAGGTAAGGCCTAATACCAAAACTTTTGCATTGTTCACTGCAACATCATTTTGAATCATCAGTCGAATAGTTCGGTCGGCAACGTATGCACCCATTGCATTGTTGATTCTGCGGCTAGCCCGAATCAGTTCTGGATTATGACCAACCGATTGAGCTTTGCGGATAAGGTAGTAGGGATCTACGCCAATGCAGTGCCCGCCGACTAGGCCCGGTCTAAAAGGCAGGAAGTTCCACTTAGTGCCCGCCGCTTCAAGTACTTCCAGCGTATCTAGGTCCAGTTCTGCAAATAACGTAGCCAATTCGTTGACCAAGGCAATATTCACATCTCGTTGTACATTTTCGATAACTTTTGCCGCTTCTGCCACGGCTAGACTGGGTGCTAAGTGAGTGCCCGCTGTAATTACCTTAGC
This sequence comes from marine gamma proteobacterium HTCC2089, assembly GCA_905182905.1. GTDB lineage: Bacteria > Pseudomonadota > Gammaproteobacteria > Pseudomonadales > Azotimanducaceae > UBA4421. The sequence continues at coordinate 578 of CAJJDH010000104.1, forward strand.
GTAAATATCGTCAATAATTTTTGCAGCCCCAGGTGTTGAACCAGAGGTTACTTTAACAATATCGGTAAGACCTCTGGATTTGTCGCCGGGGTTGATTCTCTCTGGGCTGTAGCCGACATAAAAGTCAACATTAAACCTAAGGCCAGATACGGACTCCAATACCGGTACACAAATCTCTTCTGTTGCGCCGGGGTATACTGTTGATTCAAATACCACTATGTCGCCGCGTGTCAGATATTTGCCCGCGGTGTTACTGGCACTGATGAGCGGTGAGAAGTCAGGCTGATTCGAATCATCTACCGGAGTGGGTACTGTGACAATATAAAAGTCGCAGGGCAGTAGATCTTGCGGGTCTGATGACAATTTTAGCTGACTTAGGTCGTTGAGTTCGTGCTTACTGAGTTCACCGGTACGGTCATAACCTTCTAGCAGCTCGGCCACCCGCTCTTTGTCAACATCGAAGCCGACTACCGAAAAATACTTTGCGAAGGCGGTTGCTATGGGTAAGCCCACATAACCTAAACCGATCACTGCAATATTGTTTTGCCGTTGCAAAGCCTACCCCAAGAAAGAAAAAACGAACTATAGAACGAAATAGCCCTGAGCCAAAGCATCGGTAGTGGGTTTTCATACTGCCGAGTTTTTCGTTGCCGGCCAGCGTTACCTGCGCTTTGACTACCGAGCATGTTATGAGGCTGGTAAGTCTGCTTTATATTTGCGCCCCTTATAGTGTTTGTCTATGAGTTTTTTGGGGTGCATACCATCCACATAGCCTTTGAAGCCGGGGGAGACAATATTGTAGCCAAGCATGTTCTGAATTTTTTCACTGTATTGACCGGCAATAGTCGGCGGTACGGCTAAGACCATATTTTCGATCTGCCTCAGGCTAGGTGAACAATACTGGGGCGTAATAGCCAGCCGGTCTGCATTCGACTGATTGGCGCCGCCTCTGTGCACTAATGCGCCATCAAAAATTAACACAGAGCCTGCAGGCATGAGCACTTTGACAGCCTCACTCTCTTTCGCAACCCGCTCCTCAGGCCAGAGGTGGCTGCGGGGGATGACCTCGGTTGCGCCGTTGGTCCCAGTGAAATCATCAAATGCCCAAATGGTACTGACACCAAATCGTGGTCTGGGTTTGTCGACACCTAAAAGTTCAGCGGCGTCATCGTAGTGGAATGGCTGTGGGGTTTCTCCGGGATGGACCAATATGGAAAGAGCTGCAGAGAGTAAATAGTTTTCAGGCAACAACTCATCGACTAAAGCCAAAACTAGTGGGTGTTCGACTATTTTCGCCACGGCAGGCGCTTTTGCTAAAAGCGCGTATACGCGTTCTGTATGGTGGCCTTCAAAATTATTTCTACCCGGTTTTTGGCCTTGGCAGAAAGGTGCTAGTTCGTTACGAATTTCCTCAACTACCGCGCTATTGATGGCATTTTTAATAATAGTAAAACCATCTGTTTCTATGGCCTGCAAGTGCGTTGCCAAATTGCCGTTTAGATTTCCCATAAGTTTTCTACCTACCAATCTTCTGCCGGTCACTATGGACCTTCTGGGGAGCAGATTCTATGCTCAAGCTAAAGCGTACTCATTATTAGGTGAGTCCATTCGAGTAAAGGGAGAGGAATATGTTGCAAGATTTATCGGGCAAGGTGGCATGGGTAACCGGCGCAGGAACGGGTATCGGTGAAAGCGGGGCAATTGCATTGGCTCAAGCTGGCATGCATGTGGTGCTGTCGGGTCGTCGTAAAGAAAAGCTTGAAGGTGTCGCCGCTCAATGTGAAGGTCGAGGGACCATTGAAGAATTAGACGTCGCAGACCGTGACAGTGTGTCTGAGGTTGCAGAAAGAATTATCCAAAAGTTTGGTCGCATCGATGTTTTGCTGGCTAGTGCAGGTATAAACGTTAAAGAGCGTAATTGGCATAACGTCACTCTAGATGATTGGGACTCAGTAATTCGGATAGACCTTGATGGCGCGTTTTATTGCTGCAAGGCGGTGTTGCCCACCATGAAGGCGCAGGGCGGCGGGCTAATTATTAATATCTCTTCTTGGGCGGGTAAGCATGTCAGTGTTGTCACAGGTCCTGCTTACACGGCGGCCAAGCACGCTATGAATGCAATGAACGAAAGTATCAACATGGAGGCTGGTGGGTTTGGTGTGCGGGCTTGTGCAATGTGTCCAGGAGAGGTAGCTACACCGATATTGGACAATAGGCCTATTCCGGTGTCAGCTGAAGATCGAGCAAAGATGGTGCAAGCCGAGGACTGTGGTGAAGTTATCCGTTTTTTGGCCCAGTTGCCTAGCCATGTATGCATTAACGATCTAACAATTAGCCCCACTTATAACAGAGGTTATATTGCCCAGGCTAAGGGGTATATACCTAATCCTGATTAGACTTGGGTTTACTAAGAGGTTAGCTGGGGCCGGCTTTGGCCCCGAGCAAATTTAGCTCCAGATTTCCCTGGCCCGGTAGCCGAGCAACTCCTAGTTCATAGCATTTATTGCAGGTAATAGATGCTCGACCATCAGTTTAGTCTGCTCGATCATATCCGCTGTGCCAGAGGCAATTGGTCTGAGAATGAACTTATGCGCGCCGGCTTCATGAAAGTCTTTGACCAATGCCATCATTTCATCTACTCCGCCAATAGCACTATAGGCTGCTGGGTCTTTACCAAGACGTTTTTCTAGAATTTCGTGGTGCTTTTGCACCATGGGTTCATCTTTTGTGCCAAAGCGAAAGCCAAAGCCCGCGCCGAAGTGATCATCATCAATTTTTCGGCCCAATTCCCCCGCGCTTTTTTTGATCGCGGTTATGACCGGTTTTATTTCTGCCGCAGATTCAATACCAGCTTGCCAACCTGTACCCCAGCGGGCTGTTCTAGCAATTGCTTGAGGCGCGGAACCACCGACCCATAGCGGCATTGGCGACTGTACGGGCTTTGGTGAAATGGTTGCATCAATCAATTGGTAGTAGTCACCTTGAAAGTTAACGCTGTCTTCGCGCCAAAGTGCAGACATAATTTTTAAGCTCTCTTCAGTGCGCTTGCCGCGTCCCTTGGTGTCACGGCCAGTGGCGATAAAGTCTCTCGATAATGCGCTGCCTACGCCGAATGCAGGTAGCAGACGACCACCAGACAGTACGTCAATGGTTGCGCAGGCTTTAGCGGTGAGTATTGGGTCGCGTAGGCCCATGCTCGCAACGTTCATACCAAATTTGAGTTTTTTGCTGCCGCCAGCCAATGCTGCCATGACACTCATAACTTCTAAGTTGGGTGTTTTTTCAATGATTCGGTCGCTTTGCCAAATAGAATCAATGCCGCCGTTGTCACAAAGATTTACCCATTCCCAAAAGCCTTTACCATCATCAAAGGTGAAATTTGCTATGCCGATTCCTGCGCCAACGGTCATATGTGCTCTCCCAATTCTTTTTAGTCATTTTTAATATTGAAGAAGTCTACCGAGATTTGCGATACAAGCGAATGCTTCTGCAACGCGAGGTACGGTGCGAGCTCAGGTTGGCTAGAGATAAGGGCTAGTTTGTTGCTCTTCGCGGTAATCGTTGAGTCGATCACCTAACGTATTACAGCACCAAAGAGTGATGACTAAGAGTGAGCCGGGGAATATAAGCATCCAAGGCGATGACTCTATGGTTGTGGTGCCGTCTGCAATGAGGACACCCCAGCTAGTATTAGGTTCCTGCACGCCAAGACCAAGAAAGCTAATAAAGCTTTCAGCAAGAATAACGCTAGGCAGGGTCAAGGTTGCAAAAACAATGATTGGGCCGGTGATATTGGGGACTATGTGACGCCACAAAATCTGGCGCGTACTGGCACCTAAGCCTCTTGCCGCTTCTATATACAGGGCTTGACGAATGCTCAGAGTCTGGCCGCGGACAATGCGCGCAAGATCTAACCAAAATATTGCACCCAGCGCGGCGAATAATAGATATGGATTACGACCAAAAAGCACGACCAGTAGTATGACTAGGAGTATAAAAGGTAAGCCATATAAGACGTCGACAATGCGCATCATGATTTGGTCAACCCGCCCGCCTAAATAGCCGGCACATGCTCCCCAAGGCACGCCAATGCCAAGACTCACTAGGGTGGCGATTACAGCAACGCTCAAAGATGTGCGTGCGCCGATCATAGTGCGCACAAAAAGATCGCGACCGACTAAATCAGTACCAAATGGGTGGGTTAAAGAAGGGCCTTGTTGCATAGCCTCCCAGTCAATATCTTCAGGTTGCCAAGGGCTGAGTTCTGGTCCAATCAGCGCAGCGCCGACCACCGTAAGAAGTAAAATAATTGATACTTTGGTGCTCGTTCGCAGCTTGGTGGGTCGACTAGTTTGCACGTTTGTGGACGGCAACTTATTGGCCAAATCTTATGCGCGGGTCGAGCCATGCATAGGCTAGATCAACGATAAAGTTAAAGGTCACTATCACAGCAGAGTAAATAACCACCACGCCCATAACTAAAGTGTAATCGCGGTTTAATGCTCCTTGTACAAAGTAGCGACCAATGCCTGGCAGGTCGAAGACTTGCTCAACTACGACAGATCCGGTCAGCAATGTGGCACTTGCTGGACCTAGAAAGGAAACTACCGGTAACAATGCTACTGGTAATATATGGCGTGCTATCAGACGCGATTTATTTAGGCCTTTAGCGATAGCAGTTTTGACATGCGCTTGGGTTTTGGTAGCTATGATGCCAGCACGAGTTAAGCGTGCGATGGCGGCACTATAGGGTAATGCAAGGGCAATTGTAGGCAGCACGAAGTGCCATATTGAATCGCTTCCACCGGCGGGTAACCAGCGCAAAGTGACGGCGAAGATCAAAATCATCAACGGCGCTACGACAATTGTTGGTAATGCTATATTCAGGTTGTTAATCGCCATCATTAGTCGATCAATAATGTTGCCTTGATTGAACCCAGCAGCCGCGCCGATACCTATTCCTAACAGTAAAGCGGTTAGCAGCGCGGCAATTCCCAATCCAGCGGAGACTGGGAGTCCTGCAGCTAGAAGGGCATTAACATCAAAGTCTTTTTGTCTGAACGAGGGGCCTAAATCTCCTTGTATCAGCCCGCCCATGTAACGTGCGTACTGTTGGTGAATAGGTTCATCTAAGTGATAGGCAGCGCGCAGGTTGGCCTCTATATCTGGGGGCAGACGGCGCTCGCCATCAAAGGGACCGCCAGGGGCCAGACGCACTAAGCCAAATACTAGCGTGATTACTGTAAGTAAAGTTGCCAGCATATAAACCAGTCTGACAAACAGATAACTTGAGGTGGGTTTAGGGTGCATTGTGCCAGCTAAGATAACGCACTGGATGCATGTCGCGTAAATTATCTTCCCAGCCCTTTAGGTTTGGGTTTACCAATCGTCTTACACTTAAACTGTATAGGGGCACTACGGGGTAATCTTCTACCGCTGTGGCATCGGCTGCAGACAATAACGAATTACGTTGCTCAGGGTCAGCTTGGCTTTGCGCATTCCTCATGAGCTCATCAAATATGCTTGATTGGTAGCGACCATAATTGACATTGCCGATATCTGATTGGAGAAGTGATAGATAGTGCTCGGCATTATTTTCTCCAATCCAACCTGCCCAAGCGACCATAAATTTACCTTGGCGCAAATCTGCGAAGTGCGCTTTTAGTTCGGCTTGATGCAGTGTGGTTATGACTCCGATACTGCGCCACATTCCAGCCACAGCTAGGTTCACTTTTTTGCCCTCAGTGCCGCTTACATGGCGTAGTGTGATTGTTAGCGGATTGGTTTTATCAAACCCCGCTTCAGCGAGTAGGCGTCGCGCAACTGCCTGGCGCTGACCAAAAGCCATGTTAGCGTGACTTGCTTTGGCAGGTTGGTAGTCGCTGATGAAGTTCGGTACGAAGGTGTAGCTGGGCTTATCTCCAGAGCGCATGACCTTGGAAGTTAGTATCTCTTGATCGATTGCCATAGACAGTGCCCTGCGCACGCGCACGTCCTGAAATGCCGGATCTTGCAGATTGAAGACGAGGTACATTGAGGATAATAGGGGAGTCAGGCGTAGTGCCGCTTGCACTGATTGGTCTGATGAAGTTTTGATCCCTTCCAGTTCGCTGGTGGGTAGGTTGGGGATAACATCTAACTCAGAGCTGCGATAACGGTTGTAGCCTGATTGTTCGCTGGCCAACGGGTGGTATCTAATTTTTTCTATAGCAACCTTAGTGTAGAAGTAAGGGTTAGCGGTCATTTCAACAAAGGCTTGGGGCTGCCAAGTTTTCAGTTTGTAGGCGCCATTAGAAACCCAGTGCTGGGGTTTAACCCAGTTGTCACCAACTTCATCAATAACGTGCTTGGGTACTGGAAAAGCAATTGGGTAGAGTAGGCGCTCAAGGAAGTATGGGTAGGGGGCTGCTAACTTGATTTCTAATTGTCTTGGAGTGATAGCGCGCACACCTAGCGATTGTGCGGGCATTTTGCCTTGATTAACTGCAGCAGCGTTTTCAATCATGTAGAGGAAGTAGGCCAGACTAGCTGCAGTTTTAGGCCTCATTACGCGGCGCAAAGAATAAACAAAGTCCTCAGCTGTTAGCGGTACTCCGTCCGACCACTTGAGGTCGTCGCGTAGGTAAAATATCCAAGTTAAGCCGTCTTTACTTTGCTTCCATGACTGCGCTGCGCCAGGCACGATTTTGCCTTTGCTATTAAAAGTAGTTAAACCAAGGAACAAATCATTGAGTAGGGTTTCTTCAAGTCGTAAGTTATAGCGGTGCGGATCTAGGGTTTGCGGTTCTCCAGTATTGCCGAGATTGAGTATTTGGGGTGTTGCTGCGTTGGCTAGAGTATTGCCTGTCATGAGCTGACAAAATACTAGTCCGATGATAAAGAGTAGCTGCCACGTGCCTTGCCCGCGCTGTCCATCCTCTCTCCGCATACGGCGGCTAGAGTACTCTCTTACGGTAGTGTTCATTAGTCGGTCCTGTATTTTGCGGGGGCACCATACTAAAAACTTTGTGAATGCGACAGCCTCTAATTTTTGCCACCTTATATGACTTATTGATGCGCGGGTAATTGCATTTGGGTTAACTGTAGAATTGCTATAAGTTGCCTAATTGCCTGTCCTAATGGAGGCGGTTCTTTGGAGAAATGATGACGCAAAATGTTTCACTCGTAGCCGATATTGGCGCAACCAATGCGCGCTTCCAAAGCTGTGTTTTTAGTGACGACCCTGCTGTTGAACCAGCGTTACTGGGTCAGCCATTAGTTTTATCCACCGTTTCTTATACAACTCAAGAGTCAATGTTAGCTCAAGTATTGGAACACTTTTCTGCTACGCAGTTTTCCTCGGCGCTACTGGCAGTGGCGGGGCCTGTAAGTTTGGACGCTCGCTCGGTAGAGGTGACCAATACCAGATTACAGTTTGACGCTTCGGTCGTTGAGAAATCGCTCTCGACGTCGGCGATTTTAGTAAATGACTTTCACGCCCAAGCCATGGCAGCACCATTTGCGAAGTCTATTCGGCAATTGGGTGGCGGAGCCATTTTACCTCAGGTGAAAGCGGTACTAGGTCCCGGTTCAGGTTTGGGTATGGCGACTTTGGTGCCCAATAGAGATTTAGACGGGTGGCAGGTCTTACCCTCGGAGGGTGGGCATGCTGATTTGGCACCAAGTACGTTTTTGGAGGCTGAATTGTGGTCCCAGCTTGCACAAAATCATGATCATGTGTGTTTGGAAACGGTACTTTGCGGTGGCGGTTTAATAAACTTATACCGCGCGATGTGTGGTTTGTGGGGTTCCGAGCCTGAGGAGATTTCAGCTCAGGAGATTTCCCAGCGTGGACAAACTATGAGCGATCCGGTGTGCCATCAAACCCTCGAAGCCTTTGCCGGATTCTTGGGTTCAGCCGCAGCTAACCTAGCCCTTACTGTAGGTGCTAGGGGGGGGGTGTATATCAGTGGCGGAATTGCACCGCAGCTGCTGGATTTTTTAGCCAGCAGTCCTCTGCGCCGTCGTTTTGAAGAAAAGGGCGCTCTCAGCGACTTTGTTAAGGAGATTCCTATTCTTATGGTACTGGATGCCCACCCTGGTCTTACCGGTGCTATGTATTGTCTGGCGCACAGGTATTAGCTGTCCGCTTGATCGCGCCCGCGATTCTGAATTTGTGCTCGACGAGCCGCGACTTTTTCCGCTCTAACCTGACTCTTGGCATGGGCGCGGTTGGCGCTATGTTCAATATCTAAGCCCTCTCCTAAGGTGGTGTTCCACCCTGCGTCCATTATTTTGCGGATGGCCCCACGGGTGATGGGTTCCGTAGTTAATATATCTGCAGCAAGTTTTTCGCATGTGGAAATTAGTTCACCCTCACTGACGACTCTATTAACCAGGCCCCAATCGCAGGCAGTTGCGGCATCTAGATAGTTGCCGGTAAGACTTAACTCTTTAGCTCTATTTATACCTATTAGCCTTGGGAGCCTTTGCGATAACCCCCAGCCAGGGACGACGCCTACGCGTGCATGGGTGTCCGCAAATTTGGCGTTTGGACCGGCGATTAAAAAATCGCACATCAGGGCAATTTCAAACCCTCCCGTTATGGCAAATCCATTTACCGCGCCGATGACCGGCTTACCCACGTTGGCTATAGCTTTGCCTAGGTCTTTATCAGTGACAGTAGCTGATGCGGTTTCCCCGCCGAGTTCTTTGAGATCTAAGCCAACTGTAAAGGCGCGTCCTGCACCCGTGAGTATGATGACTTGGGTGGCCTCATCTTCTGCCAATTCCAGAAAGGTTTCTGCGATACATTGGCGCAGTGGCCCAGATAGTGCGTTAAGTGCTTCGGGCCTATTCATTGTCACAGTTGTTACGCCGTTGTCGCGCGCTACTAAGACTAAATCTGAACTGCTCATTTAATTTCCCTTCTTTTGCGTAAATGGATTAGGCCAACGGCAGTCTGTCGACTGGTCAATTGAATTCACTTAGCAGCATAGCAAGCCTTAGTACTAGCGTGGTATCACCTTGGGGAGGTCTATGGTTGAATCGGATCACCGTCAGGCTGTCGTCTAGATACCACCTATCGGTTGCTTGCTGCGTAGATCTATTGGTTAATCCACCGTAATCTCCAAGAGATAGTCTAATGGACAAAGCTATGAATATACGAACTAAGCTCTCAAGGCTAATTCGCCAGAGCACACTGAGCCTTAAGCCAATTTCTCTCGGGCCATCTTTGTCGCCTTTGTGGTCAAAGGGAGCGTCACTTAGGTTGAGTGCTATCTTTGCACTTAGCGTTTTTGCCCAACAAACTATGGCAGATAGCTATGCAAGTACTTGGGGTCCCGAAGTAGGTTCTCAGGCGCCTGTAATGGCGGCTAAAGATCAAAGTGGCAAAGTGCGGACCCTCGATGACCTCACCGGCAGCCAAGGTGTGCTGATTTTTTATAATCGTTCTGCTGATTGGTGACCATTTTGCAAACGCCAGTTGGTTCAACTGGAAGAGTGGCGGTTAAGATTCGAGAGTTTAGGGATCAACGTAGCGGGTATGACCTATGATTCGCGCGAGATCTTGCGTGAGTTTCATGATGAGCAAAAGCTTGGTTATCCATTGCTGCAAGATGAAGAAGCTAAACATGTGAATAGTTTAGGTATTTTGAATGAAGATTACGCGAAAGGGCATAGGGCGTACGGCATACCGCATCCAGGTATTTTGTTGATAGGTAAAGACAGCAAAATACTCGCCAAATTTGCGCTCCCTGGTTATCGAGCAAGGCCGCCCTTTGAAGATGTGTATGCAACACTTAAGGCATTGCCCAAGTAAGGAGCTAACCAAGACAGGGTAGTGCTGGCTTGTTCTTACTCATCTTCTTACTTGCCTTTAATGTCGGGTGTTAGTTTGAATGTTTGCGCAACGGTTGCTTTAGTGGATTGGCACCGATTAAATAGGCTCCTAGATGTAAGGCCCATTGGGCCTTGAGTAAATACGGTCAAAGTTCTTTGTCGAGGCAAGAAAAATTCCACAACTAAAATCTATAACTCAAACTAGTCGGCGCGCACTGATATTGTTTAGCGCAGTCGTTATGTTGTCTGGCTGCGGCTCACTGGTGGGGTCGTTGACCCAAGGCTTTGCCGAGGATCTATCTGCGGCGATCCTCAATAGCGATGACCCAGAGATGGTTCGCGATGGCGCGCCAGCATATCTCATTCTTATCGATTCCTTATTGGCAGGTTCTCCAGAAAATGTTGGCTTATTGAGTCAGTCAGCGGAACTGCATTCCGCTTATGCGGGTGCATTTGTAGAGGATGAGGTACGTGCTGCTCGTCTTCATGATAAGGCTCGACGTCAAATATTTTCGGCCACTTGCCTATCTTTAGAAAATGCATGTGACCTAGATGCGCGAGCGTTTGCGGAATTTTTGACTTGGACAAACGCTCGTACTTTGAAAGAGGTGCCTGCACTTTATAATTTGGCCAGCATTTGGGCTGGTTGGATTCAGGGTAACAGTAGCGATTTTTCCGCCATTGCAGAACTAGCGCGCGTTAAAGCACTTATGCAGAGAGTGGTCGAGTTGGACGAAACTTACTCTAATGGCGCGGCTTATCTGTACCTTGGAGTATTCGAAACTTTGTTGCCGCCTGCTATGGGTGGTAAGCCAGATATCGGGCGGGGCCACTTTGAGCGCGCCTTAACAATATCTTCCGGCAATAATCTTATGGTCAAAGTAATGCTCGCTGATCAATATGCGCGTCTGGTCTTTGATCGCGAACTGCATGACAAGCTTCTCAATGAAGTAATTGGTGCAGACGGTAAAACCCCAGGTTTGACTTTGATGAACACTGTTGCCAAAGAGCGGGCGCAAAAACTTTTGGATTCGGCTGATGACTATTTTTAGGACTTTGAAATTTATGCTTACTACTAATTCCGTTGGGCAAAAAATGTTCTCGTTGAGCGTTTTTCTACTGCTAGCCTTTGGCTCTGTTGCGAGCCATGCAGTGACCTTTAAGATTGCCACTTTATCTCCCGAAGGCACGGGTTGGATGAAGGCGCTACGCGGTGCGGCGAAAAATATTGGTGAGCGTACTGATGGTGCCGTGAAATTTAAAATTTACCCCGGCGGAGTAATGGGCGATGACAAAGCTGTACTGCGCAAAATGCGTATTGGTCAACTGCATGGCGCAGCGTTAACTTCTGGCGGGGTTATGCAGCCCTATCCGGATATCGCATTATATAATTTGCCTTTGATCTTTAGAAATTTTGCAGAAGCAGACTATGTTCGTCAGCGTATGGATGCCAAGTTAATGGCAGGCCTGCGCGAGAAAAAATTTGTCGGCTTCGGCTTAGCTGAAGTGGGTTTTGCTTACCCAATGACTCAGCAGCCGGTAACTTCAGTAAGCGGGTTTGCAGATCGCCGAGTTTGGGCGCCAGATAATGACCCCGGTGCTATCAAAGCTTATTCCTCATTTAATGTCACACCTATTCCTCTGCCCATTGCGGATGTTTTAACCGGCTTGCAGACAGGGTTGATTGACAGCATTGGTTCGCCACCCATCGGTGCCATCGCGCTGCAGTGGCATACCCAAGTGAAGTATGTGACAGAGTTACCGATACTCTATGTTTATGGTTTGTTTACTATCGCGGAGAGACCATTTTTGCGTCTTGATGAGGAGCAACAGAAGATTGTCACTGAAGAGTTAAGTGCTGCGGTACGCCAAGTAGATGCGGACTCGCGTCGTGACAATGAAAGCGCCTCGGCTGCGCTGACGAAACAAGGGATTGAGTGGTTGTCACCTAGCGCCGAGGAATCTTCAGAATGGTTTGCCATGGCCGGTAATGCGAATGAGCAACTGATCCGTGAAGACTACGTATCAGAGTCGTTATACCAAGAAATGCTTCAACACCTCGAGCAGTATCGAAGTGAAAACGGCGATCGATAAAACACTAATCTTTCTGCGCAAACTCGAAGATGCGCTGTTAGTTACTTTACTGCTTTCAATGGTGGGTATTGCTACAACCCAAGTATTGTTACGCAATTTGTTTGATAGTGGCTTTTATTGGGGCGATAGTCTGGTCCGCGTCATAGTGCTTTGGGTGGCGTTGGTCGGTGCTATGATTGCATCGCGTAACGACAGTCATATCCGTATCGACTTGGCTAGCCGGTTTTTGAGCGGCTGGGTTAAGCCTTGGGTCGCCAGAATCAGTCACATTTTTACTTGTGCTGTACTGGTCCTCTTTACTTGGGGCAGTTATCAATTTGTTAGCTATGAATTTATAGACAATGCCATTGCCTTCGGCGATGTGCCCGCTTGGATCTGTGAATCTATTATGCCTTTCGGTGGTGCGGTAATGACTATTCGTTATGCGCTATTAGCGATTAAACCCCAATGATTTGGCTTGGTGTCGTTATCATCCTTATTATGGCGGCTATCGGCGCGCCATTGTTTTCTGTACTGCTTGCAGCGTCTATGTTGGGCTTTTATAGCGCTGATATTGAATTGGCTATTGTGGCTATTGAGTTGTATCGCATTGTTGATACGCCTTTACTGGTGGCCCTGCCGCTATTTACTTTCAGCGGTTACCTGCTGAGCGAATCGAATACTTCGACTCGCCTAGTTAATGTCATGCAAAGCTTGTTTGGTTTCTTACCTAGTGGTTTAGCCATTGTGGCGTTTATCGCATGTGCGCTCTTCACAGCCCTTACCGGTGCTTCAGGTGTCACCATTGTTGCACTGGGAGCTTTATTGTTACCGGCCTTGCGTCAGGGCGGGTTCTCGGAAAAATTCAGCACCGGCTTGGTGACAACGTCGGGCAGTTTGGGTTTGTTATTGGTGCCCTCGGTACCACTTATTCTTTACGGAGTGATTGCCCAGCAGATAGATGTGGGCGAGTCCTTTACCATTGTTCAGCTATTCGTCGCTGGAGTTGTACCATTATGTTTAATGTTGGTGCTGCTCTCAGCATGGACTCTTTGGAAGCACCGCGGTGGAGCCATTCCTCGTGTGCCATTCAGCTGGGCAAATGTAGGTGATGCGCTGTGGGCCGCACGTTGGGAAATTCCATTACCCTTTGTTGTGCTCGGCGGGGTGTTTAGCGGTGTTTTTGCCATTTCCGAAGCCGCCGCGGTCACCGCCTTGTACGTCATTTTTGCCGAAGTTGTACTTTATAAAGAAGTAACCTTTAAGCAATTGGGCGGCGTGGCTGTTGAATCTATGGTCATGGTAGGCGGGATTTTGATGATCTTAGGCATTGCCCTAGGCTTCACCAATTACTTGGTTGACGCTGAAGTGCCCCAGCAGCTGATGGTCTCAATGCAGACTTATATTAAGAGTCCCCTTGGGTTTTTACTGTTGTTGAATGTTTTGCTTTTGGCGCTTGGCGCAATGTTAGACATCTTCTCGGCATTGGTCATTATGGTGCCTTTGTTATTGCCGGTTGCTGTAGGGTATGGGATTCATCCAGTGCATTTGGGCATAATATTTTTGGCTAATATGCAGGTGGGCTACTTCACCCCGCCAGTGGGAATGAATTTATTTATTGCCAGTTATCGATTTAAGAAGCCTTTGCTAGAACTTTATTCGGCAACGCTCCCATTTATGTTGATTTTGCTGGTTGCCTTGGCAATGATCACCTATATTCCCGTCCTGAGTCTCTGGCACATGTAAGGTACGCATTTCGCGAGCACCCGATTGGCGATACTTACATGTGAGCATTAACGAACTTACCCGTATTTAGAATTTTATTTTTTACCCTAAGGCACAAAAAATTGCTTTTGGCCTTATATGGAGCCCCTATGAATTATCAGTTTTCTCTTCCGGTTAATGGCCAAGGGCTTTATGACATAACGCCCGAGGTTAAATCCTATGTTGAGAAAGCTGGTGTTGCTGAGGGTTTGGCGACGGTGTTTATCCAACATACATCTGCCAGTGTATTGATTCAGGAAAACGCGGATCCTGCGGTGTTGACTGACTTGGGGAATTGGCTAGATAGACTGGTGCCGGAGAATGATCCGCTATATACCCATACTGAAGAGGGGCCTGATGATATGCCAGCGCACATTAAGGGCGCTTTAACGGCTGTAAATTTGTCGGTGCCCGTTATCGAAGGGCAATTGGCTTTGGGTGTCTGGCAGGGCATTTTTGTTTGGGAGCATCGTCATAATGTTAAAGAGCGCAAGCTCATTGTTAATGTGACGGGCTAATACAAGTAGTTTGATTCTTACCGGTGGCTGACTCTTTGTAGAGAAACTACTTTTTCATATTGTCGCGGATTTCGCTCATCCAACGTTGGTGACCTTCTGGGTCCAAAATCATGCTGGAAAAATACTGTAGTAGATCTTTATGGGTTTGGTTGAGCTTAGCCTCCAACATGGCTTGCTCACCAGGCTTGCTGCTGATGAATTCGAATACAGTATTCAGTGTAGTACCTTTACCTAATACTTCAGACAACTCTTCTACCACTAGGTCATGAAGACCCTCTAAATCCTCTTCCTCTATCCCAGCTTCCCCGGGCGAAAGTACAACGTTGGCCCAGAGAGTCGCCATATAAACTTGGTACAAGTTACGGTCGATGAAGCGTTCAACAACAGTGGAGCGTTCGCGGATATCCGTGAAGACCGGCTCGAAGGCGTATTTTAAATCGGTAGGTTCTAGCATTCGTTAATGGTGCCACAGCTGTGTAGAGAGGACTATTACTCATGGCTAATTTCGCTCTAAGTACTTTTTCGCCAAAATCAGCAAGGCTATCTTTTGTCTAGGAAGTTCTAAGCGAGTATAGAAATACGCAGCTAACCTTAAGTTGTTGATATTAATGTTCTTTATGGCAGGCCGACGGGCCGCACCCACAGTTGTATAGTGCTGTCTAGGTTTGCACCCAATTGCTGGCTGGCGTAGATTGCTGGGCTGAAAAATCTAATAAACAAGTGATGGTCAGTATGCTGCAATTCGACAGAGTAACATTGGACAGTAAAACCGAGACGCTAAGGCAGAAAGTGCGAGACTTTGTTGCTGATAATCAACACCACATGCCACAACCTAATTCGGATTTTGTAACTGGCCACGACGCGGAATTTTCCGCAAAATTAGGTCAGCAGGGTTGGATTGGTATGACCTGGCCTAGCGAGTATGGTGGTGGCGAACAGAGCAATTTTGAGCGTTTGGTTGTCACTGAAGAATTGCTGGCAGCGGGCGCGCCTGTTAGCGCCCATTGGATTGCTGACCGTCAAAGCGGACCGTTACTTCTGCGTTTCGGAACGCCAGAGCAACGTGAACGTTACCTCCCCGGTATTGCCAGCGGTCAAAGCTATTTTTCTATTGGTATGAGTGAGCCTGATACGGGTTCAGATTTGGCTTCGGTACGCACTACTGCAGTGGCTGAGGGCGATGCCTACCGTATTAACGGGACCAAAATTTGGACCACTGATGCTCACCGTAACCATTACATTATCTGTTTAGTTAGAACCGAAGCGCCCTCTGAAAACCGGCATGCTGGCTTTTCCCAGATCATTGTTGATTTGAAGAACGACGGTGCCAAGGTGCGCCCCATCAGCAATATGGCCGGCGGCGAAGATTTTAATGAAGTGGTCTTTGAGGACGTACTAGTACCCAAAGATCGTATTGTCGGCGAGCCAGGTAACGGCTGGCAGCAAGTAACCTCTGAGCTTGCCTATGAGCGCAGTGGTCCTGAGCGTTTTCTCTCCGCATTCCGCGTGTTTGTAGAAATGGTGCGTATCTGTGGAGACAATCCTAGCCCGCATCAGGCTGCGGCCATTGGTCGTCTAGCGTCGCACTTTATGACATTGCGGCGTATGTCTATTTCTGTGGCCGGCATGCTGGAGCAGGGTAAAGACGTAGGCGTTGAAGCGGCGCTGGTAA
>CAJJDH010000105.1 GCA_905182905.1 marine gamma proteobacterium HTCC2089
GTTGGGGTGGATAAGTCATTTAGTGCTGCCATATTCCTCGATGTTTCAACGGTCGGACAGCTCCCTTGATTCCGACATTTCAACTCAAGAATTGGTCAATTCCAACTTGATACCGGAAAAGAATAAATTAACTTATCAAGAAATAGAGCGGAAGAAGAAAGAAATACAGCTTATATCCATTAATGGAATCGTGCTTGCTACTGATCTAGGTAATGCGGGCAAAAGTTTTATGCCTATATTCGATCAGATAACGCATACCGGTGATTCGGTTAGAGGTAGAATGGAGTCGCTGTTGTCTGAAATGTCCTCGGACATGCTTGTACAGAACTTCAAGGCGTTGGAGAACTTCAGTAAGCAAGCAGTAGATCTTATTGATAGAAATTTATTTGAGCGTGCCGCAGATGTGCGCTGGTGGTCTACGGATCACGCTTTTTGGGAAGCCCTGCAAAATCCAAGTGAGGAGAACTTAGATCAGGCAAGTAAGCGTCTTGGCATAATTAACGCCTCGTATACGATGTATCGAGACCTCGTTATTGCTGACTCTGGCGGCTCGATTGTGGCCACCTCTAAAGCAGAAAATAAGGATCGTTTGCAACGCATTAATGTTTCTGAGCATTCTTGGTTTCGCCAAGGTAAGCAAATTTCCGATTCGGTTGATTTTGCCGTACAGGATGTTTGTGACAGTGAACTAGAAAACGAGAAGACTTCGCTGATTTATTGTGGCGGCATCTTGGAGAATGGGCAGCGCAAGGGCGCATCTAAGGGTGTGCTTGGTATCTTCTTTGACTGGGAAAATATCGCGCTACCGATTCTTGATGGTTGCCTACCAAGGTTGACTAACAATGTTGTGGAAGGTGGCGCTGCATTTTATGTCAATGACCAAAGCATGGTGATTGCGTCTACCGATGTTGAAAACTTTCCTGTGGGCAGCAAATTTGATGGAGGCGGAGAAAATGTCACATTAGAACCCGGTGATACCGCGTCAGGCTTGTTTACGCAAAATGGTCGCAGATACATTCTTGGTTCTTCCAAAACCAAAGGGTATAGAGAGTACGGTGGCTTAGGCTGGACGGCTCATGTTGTAAGAGCCATCGTCTAGCGCGCTAGAGTCCATTAGATATGAATAAGACGATTGCCATTATATATGCGGCCAAATCCATTGCTACGGCGCTTGGTAAAGCCTGTGAGAGCAGTGGCGGGGTAGTCACGCTCATTGAAGCCAACCCGTCCGTCATTCACGAAGTGAAAGGTGGGAGTTTCGGCATGATTCTCATCGACTATTCGGTATTGCGCGGCGAGAGTAAGGATCTGTTGGCGCAAATAAGAGATCAGTCAGATCTGAGTAACGTATTTGTCAGCATATACATGTCGGCTAATGAAGACCTATCTGAAGTTACTTTATTTCCTCGGCCAGACCATGTTCTGCAAAGCCCGTTCACAGCGGCAAAAGTCAATGCCGCTATGCGACAAGCATTTTCGTTTCCAAATGAAGTGATGTATGTGGGCGTGCGGGACAACACTGAATTACTGCTCGCATTGCGTGAAATGGGCTACGAAGTCAGTTTTTTTGATGCACCGGAATTAGCATTGAATGCTGGGGTTGAGAAGGTGCCAGACTTTATTATTGCCGAGTATAAGTTGTCTGAGCAGACCGCCTTAGATTTACGTAAGTCACAACTGGCATGTAGCCAGTTAAAAGACGTACCAATGGTTGTGGCTTATCAAGGTCGTGACGTGAATGAGATTGAGTCCATTATTCGTTGTGACGTAGAAGAGGTATTGCTTTCGCCATTTGCCTCAGCAGTGAATTTGAAAAAGATCCAGGACCATTTCCCGTTGCCACCGCGCGGCAAGCGTCTTAAGGCGCTGGTTGTAGATGACAGCCCTAGTGTCAGCAAAATGATTGCCTCAATGTTCAGAAAACTTGGTTACGAAGTTGAGCTTGCCGTGAACGGCTTCGATGGCTACAAAAAAATGGCCCAGTTTAAGCCCGACATTGTGACCTCAGATTACGACATGCCCGTGCTGGACGGCTGGGGTTTTTGTTTGGAACTCCGCGATGATGCTAAGTTTCGCGACATACCCATTATTATGATCACCAGCAGGGACAGCCCACTAGACCGTAAGAAGGGCGAATTGCTTGGTGTATCTTCCTACTTAACGAAACCTTTCGTCTTAAGCCAGTTGAAGCACGCCATAAAGGACGCTGTCGCCAGCGCTAAGGTCGCTAAAGAACAAGAGGCCATAGCTAAATTTGTTGCCTCAGATACGCTGAAAGCGGTCACAGATATGGTGGACGGCGGCAAGAGGGCGAACATAGGGTCCGAGAAATATATCACCGTATTGTTTACCGATATTGTCGCGTTTTCTGAGAAGTGCGAGCGCTACTCGCCACGCAAGATAATTAAGTTACTCAACACCTACTTTGACCTAATGGTCGGCGTTTTGTCAGAGCACGGAGCCATCATCGACAAATTTATTGGCGACGCTATTGTTGCTCGATTCGACTCAGGGAACATCGAAACAGATGCAATTAATGCGGTTAAGGCCGCCTGGCGGATGCAGGAAAAGCTCAAAGAATTTAACGAAGAGTCCTTTGAAGAAATTCAAATCCGAATTGGCGTGAACAGCGGCGATGTCATTTTGGGTAACCTGGGTAGCAAGAGCCACAGGTTAGAGTACGCAATGATAGGCGACAGCGTGAACATTGGGCAGCGCCTAGAGAGCAGCGCACCAGCAAAAGGCTGCATGATCTCCGAAAGCACCTATGAACATGCGAAGAAACACGTGCTTGTGTCGGAACGCAAAGAGATAGAAGTTAAGGGCAAGAGCAATAAAGTGCCCGCGTATATTGTTACAGGGTTAGCCTAAGGCCGATATGTGGGCGCAATGCGCGGCAGTGCAAGGGCGTGGGAAACAGGTACCCATAATACTTAATCAATCTAATAATTTTCGATTTGCTATTTGCTTAGCTTTTGTATGTTTACATTTGATTTTTATGCAATAAAAAAATCGCTCTGGGGTTTTTTACATCGAAAAATATCGACCGGGTGCGGTAGACATGGGTTTACGCCTAGACCGTCCGTAATCGACATTAAGAATTTCGAAATGTCGCTGTGCAACCCTGCTGGCAATTCATCTAAGCGGGTTTGTACGATGAAATCTAAGATATTTCGACCGACTTCAGTCGCTTCCCCGAAACACCCTTTAGCATTTAGAGTGGCACCAATGCGC
>CAJJDH010000106.1 GCA_905182905.1 marine gamma proteobacterium HTCC2089
GTAGGTTCTCTGAGGCAGTTGCAACAATTGCTACAGAGGCGCAGGAGCTAGGTCGTGGTGATGTGGACTGGTGTCATGGTTACCAGCCATGGGTTGGCGTGGACAGTAAAGATCCTGCTAAAGCTCATGCTGCGGTGAAAAAAGGTATGGAGTCGTTTTATCAAATCCCATTTTCTCAGTTCGAGCGTTATACCCCGTCCGGTACACCTGCACAGGTAGCTGAGCAGTTGGCACCCTACATTGAATCAGGCTGCCGCTTGTTTAATCTAAAAGTCTGCGCCGAACACCCAGAAGAAGAAGTGGCGTTGGGTGCTGCCGTGGTTGAGGAGCTTCGGCGTTATTATGGTTGAAAAGCTTTGCTATCGTTTGTAAGGATAGAAGCCCCTAACTTGCAAAAAGGTGCTGGCTAATGTTTGTGGAAACACCACAAATAAGATGCTAGCTTCAAGTTGTCGGTAATTTCTTTGGGAGAACGAGATTATGAGCGAATCCATACAAGAGTCTGTGCAACCATCCTTAGCAGACGTAAACCCCGCCAATCCAAAACTCTTTAGCGAGGAACGAATACTTCCTTTGTTTGAGCAGATGCGCGCTGAGCAACCCGTACACTACTGTAAAGACAGTGCTTATGGACCTTTTTGGTCGGTAACTCGGCATGCCGATATCATGGCGGTGGATAAGAACCATCAAGAGTTTTCATCTGATGCGATATTCGGTGGCATTATGATTGACGACGATATTGTTGGAGATCCAGACGGTGATTTTTTTGTTAAAAGTTTTATTACCATGGACCCTCCTGAACATGGCCCGCAGCGCAAAGCCGTTAGCAAAATTGCGGCGCCGACCAGTTTGTCAAGCTTTGAGGGCCTTATTCGTGAACGTACACAAGGTCTATTAGATACATTGCCCGTTGGAGAGGAGTTCGACTGGGTAGAAAGTGTTTCTGTAGAACTCACCACAATGATGTTGGCGACCTTGTTTGATTTTCCCTTTGAAGATCGGCATAAGCTCACGCGTTGGTCAGACGTGACAACTGCGGAAGCCGACTCGCCAATTGTAGGTAGTCAGGAGCAGCGTATATCTGAGTTGATGGAGTGTTTGGCCTATTTCAAAAGGCTTAAGCAAGAGCGCAAAGATGGCCCGGCGAATTTTGATCTTGTGACTATGTTGGCTCAGGATTCAGTCACAGCCGACCAGCCAGATACGCACTTTTTGGGCAATCTGATGTTGCTCATAGTGGGTGGTAATGACACTACGCGAAATACCATGAGCGCCAGCATAAACGCGTTCCATAAATTTCCAGAACAATTAGACATTCTGAAAGCACGCCCTGAATTGTTAGACAATATGATTTCTGAGGTGGTGCGCTGGCAAACACCTTTGTCGCATATGCGCAGAACAGCCATGGTGGATACTCATATTGGTGATCAGCGAATCAAGAAAGGCGACAAGGTGGTGATGTGGTACTACTCTGGAAATCGCGATGAATCAGTATTTGATAACTCCGATGAGCTCGATATTACACGGCAGAATTCGCGCAATAGTCTTTCCTTTGGCTTTGGTTTGCATCGCTGCCTAGGTATGCGGTTGGCTGAAATGCAGATGCGGGTTCTTTGGCAAGAGATACTCAAGCGCTGGCAACGTATTGAGATAGTTGGCGAGGTGGAGCGTGTGGAATCTAATTTTGTTAATGGTTATTCGAAGATGCCGGTAAGAATCATCGCTTAACGCGGGGCTAGATTGTGCTGGCTTGAGGGCCAGCAGTCCAATCGCCGCTTCAATCAACGCTATAAGAGGAGTGTAATGGTAGATGACAAGAAACCTGTTTTTTGGATTGTAACGGGCGCAGCTTCAGGGATTGGTGCTGCCGTGGTGCGGCAAGTTAGCCAATCAGGGGCAAAGGTTCTGGCGCTAGATGTAGATGATCAAAAAGGTCTGGCTCTTGCCGCTGAAACCGGTGCAACCTACAGACATTGTGATATTTCCGATCAGGCACAATGGCATCAGTTGGTGGAATTCTTATTAGCATCTAAAGCTGAGCTAGGGTCGCCGACCAATATCCATTTGAATGCTGGTATACAAGCAGCGCCGCCTGAGGCGCCGCTGACAGAGTATCAGTTAGAAGCAGTCAGCATTGATCGTTATCGCCGCATGATGGGGGTTAATGTAGATGGCATCGTCTTTGGCTTACAATCACTCCTACCGCTTTTATCCTCCGGCGCAGCTATTGTGGTGACAGCATCGCTTGCTGGAGTCACGCCCTATGCCATTGATCCGCTGTACGCTATGAGCAAACACGCGGTAGTTGGTTTGGTGCGGAGCTTGGGGCCTGACTTGGCAGCCCGTGGTATTGGTATTCATGCCCTTTGTCCCGGGGCCGTGGATACAGCGATTATCCCAGAGGCGCAAAAAACCGCAGAGGCACGCTTTATGCCGCCTGAAATGCTGGCTCAAGATGTGATTGAGCTAATGCAGGAACCTGAGGTGGGCAAAAGTTGGATCAGACTTAATGAGGCTAGGCCTCGCTACATTACGCGTGCGCTTGGCGACAAACAAAGGTAGAGGAGTTCAAATGTCGGTACTAAAATTTGCGGCTGTCTTTTCACAGAAAACTGGTTTACCGCCGTTGGACGGTCACGGTGAGCATCGAATTTTTACCGCGTCCGCTGACGCAACACAACACTTACCTTTTGCAACACTCGTTTTAGGTTCTTCTCCAAGCCTTTTGCAATTGGGCGATGAAGCAGATGCAGGCTTATATTTAGTCAGCGAGCGCACCATGTTAAACCAACCTTTGAGCGCGCTCGGTGAAGATCAACTTCCCGGGTGTGTGGGTATTTTTCCAATGATCGCTAACCCCAAAATTGGTCCTGCGGCTGCAGACAATCACTGGCACCAGAATCACGCACCTCTTGCGTTGAATGTGCATCTCACCATGACCCATTACTACCAGCTGCAAGTTGTGCACCGATTCGCAGGGCCAGACTGGAATGGTCTAGCACTTTGCTGCTGTAACAGCGAAAGCGATTTGCGCGAACGATTCTATGGTTCCGATGAAGGTAAACGGCAGATCGGCGAAGACATAGTCAAATTCGCCGACACCAAAAATTCGCCTCGCCGAGTAATTGCGACAGTGCAGCGAGGCTAGGTTAGTAGCGTCCCATAAGTCCTAGTTTGCTTGCCGCGAAATCTATCCGTGCTTGCGCGCAAGCCGAACAAATTCAAAGCCGCTTGCTAGCGCATCAATTCATCATAAAAGGTTTTGAACAGATACAACGTGTGAATAGTGGTGCACACTAATGACGGATTGCAGGGCCGAGTTCAATTTGAGGAAGCCGGTAAGTCTTTTTCTAAGGCCTATGGCTACTTGAATAGGCTGTCGAATATTTTCAATCCAGTGGTTTGGCAATGGTGCAGGTAAACGTAAATGTAAACGTAAACAGTGTGTTGATGGTTGTTTGCGTAGTATTTATGGAATCTGAAGCGGGTGAAGTGAACGGCTTGGCGCGTGGCGATTTTTTCTATACCTTTCGGACTCTAGGAAATTTAGAGTACAGGTTGTAAGGGGATTTCATGAACGCGACAAATTTCGATTTTGATCCAGATGCATTGGGTCGCAAATACCAAGAAGAACGGGATAAGCGAGTCCGCGTAGACGGTAACGATCAATACCAAGAGGTGACAGGCGAATTCGCTTATTTTGTAGAAGATCCCTACATAGCCAATGAGCTGCAGCGCGAGGCTATTGATGAAGAAGTGGAAGTGGTCATTATAGGTGGCGGCTTTGGCGGCATGCTTGCGGCAGCTAGACTACGTGAAGCGGGTATTGATGACTTTAGGATTATCGAAAAAGGCGGTGACTTTGGTGGTACTTGGTACTGGAATCGCTACCCAGGTGCCTCCTGTGATATTGAGTCTTACGTATACTTCCCACTGCTGGAAAATACTGGGTTTGTGCCGAAGCAAAAATATACTAACGCTCCAGAAACTCTAGAATATTGCCATGTGATCGCCAAGAAATATGCGTTGCATGAAAGCGCGCTTTTACAAACCCTAGTCACCTCCACAGATTGGGATGAATCCCAGGGGCGTTGGATTGTAGCAACGGACCGTCAAGACACGCTGAAGGCGCGTTTTGTAGTTCACTCTAATGGCCCATTGAACAGACCAAAACTGCCGGCAATTAGGGGTATTGGTGACTTTCAGGGCCACACCTTTCATACCAGCCGATGGGACTATGCCTACACCGGCGGTGATGCTCATGGCGGTCTGACCGGCTTGGCGAATAAGCGCGTTGCAGTAATTGGTACGGGTGCCACTGCCGTGCAATGCGTACCCCATGTAGGTGCATCTGCTGAACACCTTTATGTATTTCAGCGTACGCCGTCTTCCATTGATGTGCGTAACAATAAGCCCACCGACCCCAACTGGATGACAGAGCAGTCCCCGGGTTGGCACAATGAACGACGGCGCAATTTTGAATCAATTATGGTCGGCGCGCCGGTGAAAGAGGACCTTGTGTCCGACGGCTGGACCGAAGCATTTCGATTATTGTTCGGCAATTTAAAAGACAAAGCGCCTTCGAAAGCGCGTATGGCACTTTGGGCGCTGACATCTGTTGTGTCGGCAGAGCGTTACAAGCAAGGGTTTAAACCGTATTTAACTAAGAAAGTCACCGACTATATGGATCTGGCCAGAGAAATGGAGTTGGCCGACTATCAAAAAATGGAAGGTGTGCGCGCACGGGCTGACCAAGTAGTTGAAGACGCACAAACTGCAGAGGCGTTAAAACCCTACTATCGTCAGTTCTGTAAGCGACCGTGTTTCCATGACGAATACCTGCCAACATTTAATCTGCCCAATGTTTCGCTAGTTAATACTGATGGCAAAGGCGTAGATCAAATCACTGCAGATGGCATTGTCTTCAATGGCGAGGAGTACAAGGTAGATTGCATTATTTTTGCCACAGGTTTTGAGGTCGGCACGGATTATGCGCGTAGAGCGGGTTATCAAATCAACGGTGTTGCTGGGCAATCTATTTCGGCAAAGTGGGCGGACGGTCTTTCGACCTTTCATGGTATGCACACCCGAGGTTTCCCCAATGCGTTTTTCTTTGGACCTGCGCAGTCAGGTTTTACCGCGACCTATACATACTCCCTAGACGAGCAGAGTGTACATTTAGCGCATATTTTGAGTGAGGCGAGTAAAAGGGGCGCAACACGTATCGAGGCCAGTGAAGCCGCTGAAAAGGCGTGGGTGCAAACTATTATAGAGAAAGCGCGATTAACCGCAGACTTTCAGGAGAAATGCACGCCCGGGTATTACAACAACGAAGGCAAGGTGAACACTAAGCCGCAAAATAATATGTATGGCGGTGGCCCAATTGAGTTTTTCTCACTCATGGAGAAATGGCGAAGTAAGGGCAATTTGAAAGGCTTAGAGCTGAGTTAAGAGCCTGCTTTTGCTAGCTTATTTCTAGCTTATTGCTAGATCATTGCTTGGTCATTACTAGGTAATAGTTATTAGCAGTTTGCACGCCTCTACTAAAATCAGGCTTTTGATAATGTCCTTGATACAATGGCAAAAGGGGTGCGGCCTTTTAGTTTAAGCAGCAGGCTTAGATGCCCAGCCCACTCGAACTATTTAGACGCGGCTTTCACAAAGGCATGTGTACCTTGATGTGATGAAAATCACAAAAATGTTGCTCATTATGTATCTGTTTGTCCCCCCCATGGTAGGCGCGGTGACCGCGCTCGGAAAAGAATTGGTGCTTACTTCATTCGATACGCAATCTGCGGATTTACAATGGCGCGTGGTCAACGATACCGTGATGGGTGGGCGTTCTAACAGCGACTTCAGGCTAGAAGGTGGCTTGTTAACGTTTACTGGATCTACTAATACTAATGGTGGCGGTTTTGCCTCTGTACGCAGTAGCCTGACGGACTTTGGCTTAGATGGGTTCAGTCATTTAGCACTGCGTGTCCGATCAGATGGGCGTACCTACACTTTGTTGCTGCGCGCGCAAAATCAACGCATTTCTTATCGTATGGATTTTGCAACACCCGTTGGAGAGTGGCAGGAAGTAGTGTTGCCTATTGCCCTATTTCAGGCTAGCTGGCGCGGGCGTAAGCTCAACGAGCCACCGCTAGCCGCGGCAGACATTGCGGAGTTAGGCGTTATGATTGCCGACGGCAATGACGGCGAATTCAATTTTGAAATAGATTGGATTAAGGCGTGCTCAAGCCGCTAAGAAAAATCTTTACCAAACCTTTAGTTCTTTTGACAAACGTCGCGTTGTCCTGTGCGCCATGTTTTAGGCCGGCGGTTGCAAGGTTCAATATTGTCGCTACCGCCGCTGGGGTAATGCCAGTTGCTTTGAGATCAATTTCGCCTGTTTTAACAGCTGCTTTCATTGTGTTAGCTAGTATGTATTGGAAGCGACTATTCGAGTTCGCGACAATGTCTCCGCACAAGCGGCTGTATTCATCAAAAAGTTCGCTGCCATGAGTAGATTTAGTGACCGCGTCTTGAAATGGTTTATGGCGCGCCAACAGTGCTTTTTCAATTCGCGATGCAAGATTGTTGGCTTTGCCGGTAGCGTTCAGGTGACTTTCCGCAGATGCCAAAGCATGTTCATGAATTTTTGCTGAGACTGCGCGAAAAATATCGTCTTTATCATTAAAGTAAGAGTAGAGGGATGCCCGCGAAATACCCGTCTGCTTGGCTATGTCCTCCATGGAAGTTTTTTTAAAACCGTATTGCCTGAACTGTTTGTTCGCCGCTTCTAGGATAGCTGTTGGTTTGCTGTCTTTTGTCATACCCCAATCTTCTCAAACGCTATGATGCTCGTCGAGCTACTTTTGCGCTGAAGAGGGTTTTAGTGGCCCTCTAAATATTGACAAAATAATCAATATTCGTCATTTTGTCTTTAATCGAAGCGTATTAACAGCGGCTACCTATGATGGAAATCCACAGTGCCGTTGGAACATTTACCCATAAAGGTCAGTTATGCGAAATTCAAAACCTCTCGAAAATCTCACTGCCATCGTTACAGGTGCTTCTAGTGGTATTGGTCGTGCAATTGCAGAAAAGCTCGGCGGCGCTGGAGCACACGTGTTTTTGGCGGGTCGCAATGAGCAAGCTATGCATGAAAGTAAGCAGAATATTGAAAATCTCGGGGGCGTGGCCAGTATACAAACTGGTGACATTCGAGATATTGCGCAAGTGCAAAGTCTTATTGACACTGCGGTGGTGGCTACGGGGCGTTTAGATATTATGGTTAATAATGCAGGGCTAGAATATCCCGATTCTATTATCGACGGCGATCCACAAGCATGGCGTGAAATGCTCGAGACTAACGTTTTGGGCCTACTTGTAGGCTGCCAAGGTGCAGTAAAAGCTATGCGTGGTTGTGCAGCAGAAGGCCATATTGTAAATATTTCCTCGGTTTCTGCCCAACGCAACAATTCAGGGGTTTATGGGGCTACGAAGCATGCGGTGAACGTGATTTCATCTAGCCTGCGCGATGAGCTCGAGGAAGACACTATTCGCGTTACCAATGTAATGCCTGGTGCTACTTCGACTAATTTTGCGCGTAACTTTCCGCGTGAATTTGTGAACAAAATTATCTCCATGTCGGGTATGGATATAGACGCTAAGGAAGGTGAGCATCTGCCGCCAGAAGTTTTGGATCAGCTACAGCAGAATGCCAAACAAATGCTCGCCAATGCCCATGACGTGGCTAAAGCGGTACTTTATGCGGTCACCCAACCTATTGAAGTTAACGTTGCAGAAATAGTCGTACGCCCGCCACGCGCCATGAATGTTGCGCATTAAACGGCCGCAATATTGGAAAACTAGATAGAAGAGGAGCAAAAATGAACGCTAAATCTATTGCAGACTTTGATGCTGAGCTAAAGCAAGTATTTGGCGCTGGTACATACACTGCACCACTAGTTGATGATTCACGTATGGGTAGGCGTATTTTTGGGGTCGATCTAACTCAGCCATTGCAACCTGAACAGTCTAGGTTGATGGTGGATCTGTTAGATCGTTTCAGTGTTATCTCGTTCCCCAATCAAGACCAGTATAAGTTTCGGCTCGCCTACCTCGAGCGGATTGCCAATCATTTTGGCGCGCCCATTCCCCATCCCAAAAATTATGCTAACTACGCGGAGTACAAAAACAATAACGCACCACTTGAACTGCCACCGATTGATCAACAGGCTCACACAAAATGTGGTGAGGCGTTTCCCGATAAGCTGCAATGTATTGAAGATGCCAATAGCCTTGCCGTATACATTGTAACTAACTTGCTTGGTAGTGGGCCCAATGCCCAGGAACAAGCTATGGGTAGTTTACACTGGCATACTGATATTGAGTTTGAACCTGTGCCGCTATCCACTAGCATGTTTTATGTACAAGCTGCGCCAACTACTCGTAATAGTCCCGAGGGTACTTGGGTCAGCCCGCGGCCACGTGAACCTGGCTATTATCACGCAGAGTCGTCGCCTGAACTGATGCAGCGGCGCAATGAATTACCCTTGAATGGCGAAACTGCTTATGCAGATACCGCAGCAGCTTACGCAGATTTATCCGCCGAGGATAAACGGCTCCTTGACGGTTTGTTAGTCCGCCGACGTTTACGCGTTGGTGACCCGGGCTGGTTAATTCCGCTTGTTTATACCAACCCTAGAACTGGGGTGAAGTCATTGCACAGTCCCGTTTGGGCATCGCGTGGTAAAAATATTGCGCCGGTGGAAGTGGACGGATT
>CAJJDH010000107.1 GCA_905182905.1 marine gamma proteobacterium HTCC2089
GGTAACCCCACTACCGCTCCTCATTGATTTCCTCACTTTGGGCTTAAACTCCTTTTCATTTGTTCCCACAAGGTATAGGTAGAAGTTAGGTCAACATCATATTTGGAGGAAGTGCAGGCAATTTTGGATCATTTGCCGGACCATGTTGCGTTAACCCTAGCCGAATCTGGTTGTGTCGTATTTGTTGTCACCCAAAGACTTAGTGAACCAAATATTTTCGATGTCTATGAAGAGTTCCAAGACGGGAAGGCCTTTGCCAAACACCAAAAACGCGTGCAGGAAAGCCCGTGGGGCCGAGTAACCAAGAATGTTTTGCGTTCTTATACGGTTACTGGGCTTTAGGCATCTTTTTCTTCCCGAATCGGGGCAAAGATACTCACTAATGGTTTGATTCGTCGCTGGCGCTGTTAATATAGCGACTCCGAAATCACTTGCGCAAAATCATTGGATAACAGCGACGAAGCTTGGATGCGTAAAGCTATTATTTTGGCTGATGAGGCCGGAGCAGCGGGGGAAGTGCCTGTAGGTGCAGTTCTGGTTAAAGGTGGTGAATTGATCGGCCAAGGCTTTAATCAACCACTTTTAAGTCATGATCCATCGGCACATGCTGAAATTATAACTTTAAGGGCAGCAGCACTGGCTAGCTCAAACTATCGTCTGCCTAACACCACGCTTTATGTCACCATAGAACCATGCACAATGTGTTTTGGCGCGTTGATACATGCAAGAATTCAGCGTCTGGTGATAGGGGCACTTGAACCTAAAGCTGGTGCTGTGGTCAGCCACTCGCTTGGTGATGCTGGATGGCTAAATCATCATATTGAAGTGACTTATGGCGTGCTCGAGGAGGAGTGCAGGGCTCGTATGCAAGATTTTTTTGCTGCGCGGCGCATCAATAGTTAATGCGCTATGGTCGAAAGCGCCTTAAAGATGCCTTGTGTAAACTGCGCAGAATATTGCAGAACAACTACTAACTAGATGGAATCCTTGATGGAAAATACCGATGGCAAGTCGCAATCCGCTAATGCTGGGGGCGTGAACAATACGATTGCTATTTTAAATGGCGCTGCGGCGCTGAGTATTTTTGCTTTACAGAAGATTCAGCAAATTGCACCTCATGTTGTATATGCCGAATTTGTTCACATTGTGCATTCCAGTGTGGAATTGGATGACGAGCAATTGGCTCAAGCTCAAGAACTCCTTACCTACGGACCCGCACAAGAATTACCCCGAGCAAATGGGAAATTTGCCGGTACAGTTGTACCTCGTTTGGGCACCATATCGCCGTGGTCGAGTAAGGCTACGGATATCTTCTTGCTATCTGGTTTGACCCAAGTACTCAGGGTCGAGCGCGGAGTACGCTGGTATGTGCGAGAAGACTTTGATTTGGCAGAGTTGGACAAATCGCCGCTATATGATCGTATGACTCAGGACTATTTGCTGTCCGAGGATTTCGCTCAACTCTTCGTTACCGCCCAGCCTAAACCTTTGGCCCAGATTCCACTGCAAAGTCAGGGAGTTGTTGCCCTGCACGAAGCAAATCAGCGCTTGGGTTTGGCGCTATCTGAAGATGAAATTGAATATTTAGAAAACGCTTATACCGAATTGGCAAGAGATCCAAGTGACGTTGAGCTGATGATGTTTGCTCAGGCTAACTCCGAGCACTGCCGTCACAAAATATTCAACGCCG
This sequence comes from marine gamma proteobacterium HTCC2089, assembly GCA_905182905.1. Classification (GTDB taxonomy): domain Bacteria; phylum Pseudomonadota; class Gammaproteobacteria; order Pseudomonadales; family Azotimanducaceae; genus UBA4421. The sequence continues at coordinate 1,691 of CAJJDH010000107.1, forward strand.
ATTGGCAGGTTGATGGTGAGCAGCAAGAAATATCACTGTTTGGCAAAATCCGGAATACCTACAAGCAGATCAATGGCCGAGGTATCTTAAGTGCTTACAGTGATAATGCCGCGGTTATTGAAGGGCCTTTAGTGCAAAGACTTTGGGTAGATGCAGCGAGCAAAAGCTACGCCTATCAGAGTGAAGCCGCACATATTTTAATGAAGGTGGAAACCCATAATCATCCCACCGCTATTGCACCGTTTTCAGGCGCAGCAACGGGTTCGGGGGGAGAGATTCGTGATGAAGGTGCAGTTGGTCGCGGCTCTAAACCCAAAGCAGGGCTCACTGGTTTCACAACATCGCATTTAAACATTCCGGACATGCCGCAACCTTGGGAACTTACTACAGGAAAGCCTGAACATATGGTCTCTGCGTTGGACATTATGTTGGAAGGGCCTGTTGGTGCAGCTAGTTTCAATAACGAATTTGGTCGACCAGCAATTAACGGTTACTTCAGAACCTTTGAGTATGCTGCTGACACTGACGGGTGTGTGGTTCGTGGTTATCACAAGCCTGTCATGGTGGCTGGTGGGGTCGGCACAGTGCGTGAAGAGCATGTGCATTCTGAAAGTTTCCCCGAAGGTACAGCACTAGTCGTACTGGGTGGCCCAGCTATGTTAATTGGTTTGGGCGGTAGCGCAGCTTCCAGTATGGCGTCGGGTAGTAGTTCCTCGGATTTAGACTTTGCTTCAGTACAAAGGGGCAATCCTGAGATGGAGCGCCGTTGCCAAGAAGTGATTGACGGTTGTTGTGCATTGGGTGCGGATAACCCCATTTTGCTGATACACGACGTAGGTGCGGGTGGATTATCTAATGCGCTGCCGGAACTCATTGACGACGCACAGACCGGTGGACGTATCCAGTTACGCGATGTTTTGAACTCCGACCTAGGCATGTCGCCATTGGAAATTTGGTGTAACGAAGCCCAGGAGCGATATGTCTTGGGTATTCAAGCGACTCAGTTGGCTGAATTTGAAGAGATTTGTAAGCGCGAACGATGTCCATATGCAGTGGTTGGTAAATCTGTCTCTGGCGGCGATTTGTTAGTAGAAGATGCGCATTTTGACAACGCGCCCGTAGACTTACCCCTCAACGTATTGTTGGGCAAAGCGCCCAAAATGAGTAGAAGTTTTGTGCGCCAAGAACTCGCGCTGAAGCCTTTAGATTTGGCTCAAGTTACACTGGACGATGCCATTGATCGGGTTTTGCAGTTTCCTGCAGTAGCGAGCAAGCAGTTTCTCATCACCATCGGCGACCGAAGCATTACAGGGCTGGTTGCCACTCAACCTATGATCGGTCCTTGGCAAGTACCAGTTGCCGATGCAGCGGTGACGCTTAGTGGTTTTAATACCGATCGAGGTGAAGCGTTTGCTATGGGAGAACGCAGTCCATTGGCTTTGCTAGATCCTAAGGCCGCTGCTCGAATGGCTGTTGCGGAGGCACTTACAAATGTGGTTAGTGCAGATATTGAAAGTCTTGAACGCGTGGTGTTGTCCGCAAATTGGATGGCAGCTGCTGGTTCCAACGCAGAAGAACAGGCACTGTTTGACGCTGTTACCGTTGTTGGCGAAGAGATGTGTCCTGCGTTAGGTATTGCTATTCCGGTGGGTAAAGATTCTCTTTCTATGCAAACTCGCTGGCAAGAAGAGGGTAGAGACAAGTCAGTAGTTTCTCCTGTCACACTAATCGTGTCTGCATTTGCACCGGTCTTAGATGTTAAAAATACGGTGACTCCTGAGTTGGTAGACGATGATTCCAGCGTATTGGTGTTGTTGGATTTAGGGTCGGAGCAACGGCTTGGGGGAAGCTGTCTGGCCCAAGTTTATTCCCAGATGGGTGACACCGCTCCGGATATTGATGACATAGCAAGGTTCAGGGCGCTTCTGGAACTAATTGTTCAGGGTAAGCGGCGGGGAGATTTCCTAAGTTTACATGATCGTTCTGATGGCGGACTTTTGGCATGTTTACTGGAAATGTCTTTTGCAGGGCGCTTGGGCTTAGATATTGCCATTGACTCGGATCTAGTATTGCTCGAAACCCTTTTCAATGAAGAAGCAGGGTTTGTAGCACAAGTCTCTATTGCCACATATGAGACATTGAAGGGGGCGGTCCCAGGACGCTGCATTCCTGTGGCCAAGTTGCGCAAGGATGATCGGATCGTTATATCTCACGGCACTGGTGTGGTTGCAGATTATTCTCGAGCACAGTTACAAAGTACTTGGGCGAAAACCAGTTATAAGATGCAAAGCATGCGCGATAGTGCTGCATGTGCGGAAGAAGAATTTTCTAATATATCTTCTAACAGAGTTGATAATCCCGGGTTGAATGCAAAGCTAACCTTCGACCCAAGTGAGGCGCCAACAATACTTACAGGCGTTCGCCCCAAAATAGCGATTCTGCGCGAACAAGGTGTGAATGGTCAAATTGAGATGGCGGCCGCCTTTGATCGTGCTGGCTTTGAAAGCGTAGACGTGCACATGTCAGACCTTATCAGTGGGCGCTTTTCTTTGCAGCAGTTCCACAGCCTTGTCGCTTGTGGAGGATTCTCCTACGGTGATGTATTAGGTGGTGGGGGTGGCTGGGCAAAGAGTGCATTGTTCAATGGGCAGGTGAGAGAACAGTTTGCGGAATTCTTTGCGAGCGATAAATTGACCCTTGGCATATGCAATGGGTGTCAGATGATCGCCCAGATGCAAGACCTTATTCCTGGAGCTGAACATTGGCCGCGTTTTGTGCGCAATCGTAGTGAACAATTTGAAGGCCGCACGGTGATGGTCAAAATTAACGATGTGCAAACGCCTTGGTTAGAGGGCATGCAGGGCAGTGTAATGCCAGTGGCAGTTGCTCATGGAGAGGGGCGAGCGGAGTTTGCTCAACCTGAAAGCTTACAGCTGCTGAAAGATCACAAACAGCTGGCGATACAATATGTGGATTCGCGACATGAGGTTGCCAATTTGTACCCAGACAACCCCAATGGTGCGATAGAAGGTCTAGCTGGATTAACCGCCGCGGATGGTCGGGTATTGATCATGATGCCTCATCCCGAGCGGGTATTTAGGTCAGTGCAGAATGTTTATCAAGATGCGCAGTGGGGTGAAGATGGCCCTTGGATGCGGTTATTTAGGAATGCGGTGAAGTAGCGACGTTAGAACGAGCTTCCCGCTTGGTTTAAAAAGGTGATTTCCTCTGGTGTGGAGGATCGCCCAAGAATTTCATTGCGGTGCGGATAACGGCCAAATCGATCGATAATTTCCTTGTGCCGTCTTTCATAGTTCAACGTGCTCGCAATGCCCAATTGCGTAAATAATTCGACAGCTTTTTCGTGCACTTTTGCATCTTCACTGTGCATATACGGCATGTAAAGAAAGGAGCATCGATGCGCAGTTAGTAGCTTGTCAAAACCGTTTTTCACTGCGTATTGGGCAACGTTCAAGGCTTTAGTATCTCCAGCGAATGCTTGCGCCTGATTGCGAAAAATATTGCGTGAGAATTGATCAAGGACAAGGACTATTGCCAAGCAACCTTCGGTGGTTTCTATTTTGTCGTCTTGGTCGCCGACGAGTACCTGGCGGTAAATCTCTTCGAAGCGAGATTTTATAAGTTTGTCTAAGCGAGGGTTTTTCGCAAAATGCTGTTTTGGCTCAAGTTCCTGAAACCAAAACCGAATAACGTCTTCAATCATATTGTTGATCGCTGTCTAAAATTGGCTTTTATCTGGTCAGCTAGACCCCTAGTGTGAGTTATGCCATAAAAGGCCCATTAGTATCACTACTCACTGGCGCCGTCTGAAAAGAATATCTTCGTAGTGCGTTGGGAACGCAGCATTCTGGCGGTCGGCAAAATAGTATTCTAAGGTCTTATTAATCACGGGGAAGGCCAGTTCATCCCAAGGGATTTCTGCTTCACTGAACAATGCCACTTCTAACGACTCGCTGCCGCTACTGAAGTTTAGGTCTGCGAGATCGGCGCGGAAGAACATATAGACTTGGGAAATATGTGGCAGGCTGAAGATGGTATACAGGTGAGTGTTGTTTAGCCGAGCATTGGCTTCTTCTAATGTCTCTCTAGCGGCTCCCACTTCAACAGTTTCGCCGTTTTCCAGAAATCCAGCTGGCAAGGTCCAGTAACCTCGCCTTGGCTCGATGGCCCGTTTGCATAAAAGCACCTGATCTTTCCAGACGGGTAGCGTTCCCGCGATTACCCTTGGGTTTTCGTAGTGAATGGTTTCACACACTGTGCAAACAGAGCGTAGGCGGGTATCTCCCTCAGGGATTGTTTGTTCTGCGGTAGCTCCGCATTTGCTGCAAAATTTCATAAGTGCAGTATACCCGTGCTCGGCGAGATGAGGTGCATTAAGGCAAAACATTTTGTTGCATTTTGGGCTGCTATTTATAAAAGACTAGTGTTGATCAACAAGTTTGCATAAAACCCTCACTTCAAATGGAGTATTGGCCTCGGCTTCATTACCATGGCTGTTGAATTTAACTTTGGGGATGCAGCGTGTTATATCAATTGGGCGATCTAGAGGTGTGTGCTGAGGGTGATTATTGGGTAGCTGATAATGCGGTGGTGCTCGGCAATGTGTTGCTTAAACAGGATGCCAGCGTTTGGTTCAACGCTGTGCTGCGTGGTGACAACGACCTTATTACTGTAGGTGAGGGATCGAATATTCAAGATGGCTCTGTGCTGCATACCGATCCGGGATTTCCACTGAACATTGGCGCCCATGTAACCATTGGCCATAAGGTAATGTTGCATGGCTGCGATATTGGCGAAGGCTCGCTAATTGGTATTAATGCGGTTGTCTTAAACGGCGCCAAGATTGGCAAAAATTGCATTATTGGCGCTAATGCTCTAATCACAGAAGGCAAAGAAATACCCGATAATTCTATGGTGATGGGTTCACCCGGCAAGGTGGTTAAAACCCTCAGCGATGAGCAAGCTGCTGGTATCCGAATGGGTGCAGCGCATTATGTTGAAAACGCTAGACGTTTTCGTGAACAGCTAAACGTCCAGCAGCAAGCTACGACTAAAGATTAAACGCAAAACAACAGTCCAAAAAGTGGCAGATAGAGGTCACAAATAGCGGGGCATTAGATGACTATATTGAAGGATTCAGATCGGATAACCATAGGTACACCCATGTCGCCCTCTGCCAAGAAGGTAATGATGCTCGGAGCAGGGGAGTTAGGTAAGGAAGTAGTCATAGAACTGCAGCGCTTTGGGATTGAGGTCATTGCTGTAGACCGCTACGCCAATGCTCCGGCAATGCAAGTGGCTCATCGTAGTCACGTGATTGATATGCTTGATGGTCAAGCGCTGCGCAGAATTATTGAGCAGGAAAAGCCAGATTTGGTTGTGCCCGAGATAGAAGCTATTGCTACGCCAACCCTAGTGGAGCTTGAGGCTGAAGGTCTGAATGTGATTCCAACGGCTAAAGCTACAAGACTCACCATGGATCGTGAAGGTATTCGCCGATTAGCCGCCGAAGAGTTAGGGGTGCGAACCTCGCCGTATAAATTTGCTGACAGTGAGGCCGAGTTTCTTGAGGCTGTTACGGAGATAGGTTTTCCCTGTGTAGTTAAACCTGTTATGTCCAGTTCTGGGAAGGGCCAAAGCACTTTGCGCAGTAGCGATGACGTAAGCGTTGCGTGGACTTATGCAAAAGAGGGCGCGCGCGGTGCCGCAGGTAAGGTTATTGTTGAAGGCTTTGTTGATTTTGATTATGAGATAACACTACTCACCATACGTCACGCAGGTGGCACTAGCTTTTGTGCACCCATAGGTCATCGTCAGGAAGGTGGGGATTACAAAGAGTCTTGGCAACCCCAATCAATGACCGCCAAAGCTCTAGCAGACAGCCAGAAAATTGCTGAGGAAGTAACTGGCGCATTAGGTGGACTGGGTTTGTTCGGTGTTGAATTCTTCGTTAAAGATGATGTGGTTTATTTTTCTGAGGTTAGTCCACGGCCACATGACACAGGTTTAGTAACACTTATCAGTCAGGACCTTAGTGAGTTCGCACTGCATGCGAGGGCCATTCTAGGTTTGCCGATTCCAAGTATCAAAAACCACGGGCCGGCTGCGTCAGCGGTCATTATCGTGGAAGGTGATTCCAATCAGGTAGCTTTTGGCAATTTGCACCAAGCCTTAGTTGCCACAGATACTCAGTTGCGCCTATTTGGAAAGCCAGAAGTGCACGGTGAGCGGCGTATGGGGGTTGGCTTGGCGTTGGGGGAAAATATTGCTAAGGCTAGAGAGAAAGCATTAGGCGTGGCCCAAACTGTCGAAATTACGCTCTGACCGTCGCCAGGGTTGCATAATTTTTGATTCGAATTATAGTCTCGTCATGGTTAAGGAAACACTAGACACAATTTTCTCAATGTCTAACGCTCAGGGGCGTCTGGCTTCAGCGTCTTTTCCTGCTGCCTATGGTTTTTTCGCAACTAACCTTGTTGCGAGCTCTCTAAGTGCAAACCTAATACTCAGCCTTCTCTCTAGTGCTCTAGGACTCCTGCCGGTGCCCCGGCAAAACTTCTAAACCCCAGGGCATAGTCCCACCCAAAAAAAATCTCATCAAATCCGACAGCGAGGTCGTTGTTGGGTAATATACTGAGGCTTTTACAACATAAGACTTATTGGCAGCAAAATATTGCACTGGGTGCTGATGAGTAGAATGTAAGAGTCGAAAGAAATAGAACGAGTTCTTAGGACAAAATCATGAGTCATCAACCTCAAAGCGGACGCGCCATAGGCGTTATGCCATTTAGCAAATACTCAGCTTTCAAGCCGATTGATTTACCCGATCGTCAATGGCCGAGCAAAATCATTGAACAAGCACCTCGGTGGTGCAGTGTAGATCTCAGGGACGGTAATCAAGCTCTTATTGACCCAATGAATGTAGATGAAAAATTGCGCCTTTGGGACCTGCTACTAGAGATAGGTTTCGCAGAAATAGAAGTAGGGTTCCCTGCTGCCTCACAACCAGATTTTGATTTTATTCGTCGGATAATTGACGAAGATAGAATTCCTGAAGGTGTCAGCATTCAAATTCTTTGTCAGGCCCGTGAAGAGTTGATTAAGAAGTCTGTTGAAGCCCTTGAAGGTGCTCCCAATGTTATCTTCCATCTATATAACTCCACTTCGGAATTGCAGCGTCGAGTTGTCTTCGGTATGGACCGCCAAGGTATTATTGACTTGGCTGTACAAGGTACTGAGTTGGTGCGGGAAGGGCTGAAAGATTTTGATTCCAACGTGATTTTCGAGTATTCCCCCGAAAGCTTTACCGGTACGGAGTTAGATTTTGCATCCGATATTTGTACCGCGGTTGCCGATACTTGGGGGGCAACGCCGGAAGCGCCAATGATCATTAACCTGCCCAGTACGGTAGAAATGGCTACGCCAAACATTTATGCGGATCAGGTCGAATGGTTTTGCCGCAACTTTCCGCGTCGTGACAGCGCAGTCATTAGTCTGCATACACATAACGATAGAGGCACTGGTATTGCCGCCACAGAGCTAGGCTTAATGGCAGGTGCCCAACGTGTTGAGGGCACATTATTTGGCAATGGTGAACGTACAGGTAACTGTGACCTAATCACCATGGCTATGAATATGTTTAGCCAAGGGGTAGACCCCACGCTGGATTTTCGCGCTATGCCAAAAATTCGCGAAACCGCTGAAGCGGTGAACAAATTAGCTGTGCCCGAGAGACATCCTTATGCGGGTGATTTAGTCTTCACTGCTTTTTCCGGTTCTCATCAAGATGCTATTAAAAAGGGTATTTCAAAGGTGGATCGAAACAGTTGGGAAGTGCCTTACTTGCCCATTGATCCGGAAGATGTCGGTAGTTCTTATAAAGAGACCGTGCGCGTTAATAGCCAATCTGGAAAAGGCGGTGTAGGCTTTTTGTTGGAGGAAGTGTATGGCGTTACATTGTCCAGAGAGTTATTGGTTGAGTTTAGTGGAGTGGTGCAGGGTATGACTGAAAAGCTTGATCGTGAGATTAAGCCGGATGAAATTTATGAGTCGTTATTAGCTACATATGTAGTCGACCAAGCGCCCTACAAATTGGTTGATTATGATCTGTTGCCTGGTCGTGATGATGATCAACGCTGTGTTGCGCGCATTGAAGTATCCGAAAATATTGTGACCATAGATGGTCAAGGCTCAGGTCCAATTGAAGCCTTCGTTAACGCTATGGTTGAAACTTTGAATGAGCCTTTGGTAGTCGTTGGTTATCAAGAGACGGCGATTGAGGGTGGTAGCGATGCCCAAGCAATTTGTGTTTTAGCTGTAGAAGACCCTGATGGCCATGGCCGCAGCTATGGTATTGGCCTTAGCCGCAATACGATTACGGCGGGGCTTAACGCAATTATTTCGGCTATAAATAGACGCTGGTCTAAGGATTAGTTCGAGAGCGGATTGTAAGAGAAGTAATAGACGGAGCTTTTGGGCTCCGTTTTTTTTGCGTAAGAAACGCTGAGCAAGAGGTTTTGGCTTTGTTATTGCTCTGATTGATCAACTGCAGGCTCAACTTGACGGATCTTCAATGCTTTAATCATATTGTCTTTAATTTGCACGGTCTCAATCTGATAGTTATCTACTTGCAGGCACAAATTTGAGTCCGGTAGTGTTTCCAAGTGCTCTAATACATAGCCGTTGATAGTCTTCGGGCCGGTAGTGGGGATGTCCCAACGTAACGCGCGGTTGATGTCACGCAACACGGCCATGCCATCGATTAAATAGGAGCCATCCTCTTGAGCTAATATCTCTGGGTTATTCGCCGCGAAATCGCTAGTGAACTCGCCAACAATTTCTTCGAGTATATCTTCTAACGTCACAATGCCTTGTATATCGCCATACTCATCTACAACCAGTGCGAAGCGCTGTTTCTCCTTTTGAAATTTCAATAATTGGGTGTGCAGTGGTGTTGCCTCTGGTACGAAGTAAGGTTCTCTTGCCAGTTGCAGTAAGTCGGCCTTTGTGAACTCGTCAACTTGCACTAAGCGGGCGAGCCTGCGTAGGTGCAAAATACCCAAAATATTGCCGAAGTTGTCTTTGTATATTGGCAAAAGGGTGTGTTGGCTTGCGGAGGCTATGGTCAGTATTTCGTTTATATCATCATCGATATTAACAGCAACGATTTCGCTCCGTGGCACCATGATGTCATTAACGGTTACGGATTCAAGATCAAGGATACGACCCAACATTGTTTGACGTTCACCGACGGATTGACCACCTTCGCTGACAACAGTTTTTAGTTCGTCTTTAGTTAACTGATCATCTTGGTCATCTTTTTTTGTGAGGAAGAGTCGCACTAAAGCATTGCTCAGTGCATTTACAAAAACTACAGCAGGGTGGAGTAAGCGTTGTAGTGGTTGCAATATGTAGACTGCCTTAAAAGCCCAGTTTTCGGGTTTTTCTGCTGCCAGAGTTTTTGGCGCTACTTCTGCGAAGATTAGAAAAACGAAAGTTAATACCCAAGGCGCGAGCAAAACGCCGGTGTCGCCGAATAAGTTGAATCCAATAATCGTTGCGACCGTTGCAGCCGAAAAATTAACTAAGTTGTTGCCGACAAGAATAACGCCCAGTAACCGATCTGGTCGTTCTAACATGCGACTCGCTTTTTTGGCGCCGCGGTGCTTATTTTTAACCAAGTGCCTCAGGCGATATTTGTTCAGCGCCATCATCGCCGTTTCGGTGCCGGAGAAATATGCAGAAAGCAGGATCAAAACACCGATACTAAGGAACAGGTAAGCGATAGGTAGGTCGTTTATATCCATGATTATAGAAGGTATTCCAAGACGAATTTGCTGCCAAAATATCCCAGCACCAAGAGTGCAAAGGCTGCCAAATTCCAGCGCACCGCTGTGACACCTCGCCAACCGAATATATGGTGACCTACGAGGAAGCCCGCATAAACTAGCCACGAAAGGCTGGTTAAAATTGTGTGGTGGGTTAGGCGTTGGCTAAGCATATCTTCAAGAAAAATCAGCCCTGTGATAATAGATAAACTCAGCAGTCCTAGACCAATCCACAACATGGTTAGAAGTAGATGTTCCATGGTTTCCAACGCCGGTAATAGACCGTACAGACCTTTACTTGGGCGTTTCAGGCGACTCTCTTGGACGGCTAGAAGTACTGACTGTAGCGCCGCAGTCATTAGCGCGGCGTAGGCTGTAATTGAAAGTAGTATGTGGGCTACTTGAGCTGTGTTTAGATCAAGGGCGTTAGTTTTACCTGGGTCAATTAGGTTTAGGCAAAGCAGATTGAAAATACTGATTGGAAACAGCAGTAGGAAAATATTGTTTACCGGCAGCTTGGTGCTACTCACCGCAACAACACAAACCATTACCACAGCAACCAAATTACTTACACCAATAAGGCTTAGGGACAGACCGGCTTCTCCGAGTAGAGTGTTTACACAGGCAAAGGCATGGCCAATGATTGCAGCCAATGTTAACCAATACGAGCTGATTGGAGCAGTTGTGTTGTTGTCTGTACCGTCATCGATGGCAGAAAAATCAACCTCTTTAGTGTGAGATCCGAAATTTGCCGTCCGCCACAGAGTTGCGAATCCTAACGCGTAGAAAACTATCGCTGCGAGGGATACGAAGAGGGTCAGATTGTACATGTGTAAACCTGAGTGATCACGGATTCAGTCGCGATAATAATAGTGTTTTTCAGTGGCTGTTTGAAAAGGAAGTTTGGCATAACCATCTGCTCGGGTGAAGGCCTAAGAGTGCATTCCTCACAGCCTGTATATATTCCCAAAACCTATCTCAATGGCACTCGACGGATTATTTTTTTCGGCAACGTCAATCATGCCATTTGTTGAGGCCATTGCCGAGACATCGCGCTATACTGCTGGCTCGTTTTATTTGGACCTATAGCAAAGTCATGTTTGAGAGCCTTTCAGATCGCCTTTCCCAAAGTCTTAAGCAGATTACGGGTAAAGCACGCCTTACCGAAGAAAATATTGCCGATGCCCTGCGTGATGTACGAATGGCGCTATTGGAGGCAGATGTTGCGCTGCCAGTAGTTAAGGACTTTATAGATCAAGTTAAGGTTAAAGCCATTGGACTGACTGTAGCCAGTGCCCTGAACCCAGGCGAGGCATTTATTAAGCTTGTCCATGGGGAACTTGTGCAAGTCATGGGCGAGGCTAACTCGGCATTAAATCTAGCCACAACTCCACCAGCGGTTATTCTCATGGCAGGTTTGCAAGGGGCGGGTAAAACTACGACCGTTGCAAAACTTGCGCGTTTTTTACAGGAGCGCGAAAAGAAGAAGGTGGCTGTAGTTAGTGCTGATGTTTATCGACCTGCGGCTATTGCTCAATTAGAAACACTAGCTGGCGAGGTTGGTGCACAATTTATCAGCTCTACAAACGAGCAAAAACCATTAGACATTGTTAACCGTGCCATTGATGAAGCGAAAGCTCAGCTCGCTGATGTGCTTTTGGTGGATACCGCCGGTCGTTTGGCTGTAGATGATGCAATGATGGCCGAGATACGGGCATTGCACGCGGCGATTAAGCCGATAGAGACTTTATTCGTAGTGGACGCTATGACTGGGCAGGACGCTGCTAACACAGCCAAAGCCTTTAATGATGCGTTACCTTTAACAGGGGTCGTACTAGCGAAAACTGATGGTGATGCCAGAGGTGGGGCGGCGTTAAGCGTACGCGCCATTACCGGCAAGCCTATTAAGTTTATGGGTGTTGGTGAAAAGACAGATGCTTTAGAAGCCTTTTATCCTGATCGCCTAGCTTCTCGTATATTGGGTATGGGCGATGTGCTCACGTTGATTGAAGAAGCTGAACGCAAAGTCGACAAAACCAAAGCCCAACGCTTTGCTAAGAAAATGCAGCAAGGGCAAAAGTTTGACCTCGAAGATTTTCGCGATCAGTTGGATCAGATGGCGAATATGGGCGGTATTAGTAGCATGCTAGACAAAATGCCCGGTATGTCTCAACTGCCAGCAGCAGCCCAATCCCAAGTGAATGACAGCCAGTTTAAACGCATGGGCGTGATCATTGACTCTATGACACCGAAAGAAAAGCGCTTCCCAGATGTTATCAATGGTTCGCGCAAACAGCGTATTGCTGCGGGTAGTGGGACTCAGATTGCAGATGTGAATAGGCTATTGAAACAGCACAAGCAAATGCAGAAGATGATGAAAAAAGTTTCTCGCAAGGGCGGTATGCAAAAAATGATGCGTGGCATGCAAGGGATGCAGGGCATGCAGATGCCAGGTGGTATGCCGCCGGGAATGCGTAGGCGCTAAACTGGGTCCTCAAAGGTGAGTGCAAGACCGGCGAAAAGGCCAGCTCAGAAAATTGCATAAGATTACATAAGAACGAAATAAGACCCTTGCAAGAGGCCGCGGATGCTATAGAATATCGCGCCTTTCGCAAGCGACCTTTGTCACAAAAGAGAACACTATGGTAACGATAAGATTAGCCCGTCACGGCGCTAAGAAAAGCCCTTTCTACCACGTAACGGTAGCAGATAGATCTTCATCCAGAGACGGACGTTTCGTCGAGCGTGTTGGTTTTTATAACCCGCTGGCAAAAGGCCAAGCAGAAGTTCTGCGGATTGATTTAGATCGGGTAGATTACTGGATCGGTGTAGGCGCAAAGCCTAGTGACCGCGTTCAGCAGTTGATCGGTCAAGCTCGCAAGCAAAGCCCAGCAGAAGCTGTAGCAGCTGCAGAGTAATTGTAGGAGGCGTTATGCCTCCTCAGAGTCATACCTTCCAGCGGTACTCAACCTATGAGTCTAGATATAATCGTGGTCGGAAGGTTAGGTCGCTCCTTCGGTGTCAAAGGCTGGCAAGTGCTCCAGTCTTTTACCGACCCCCCAGAAAATATTCTTCAATATACGCCTTGGTACCTGCAAAGGTCGTCGGATGCCCAATGGTTGGCCCTTGCTAAACCTGCCTGCCAGCCACACAAGAATGGGCACATTGTACGTTTGGATCATATTCAGAACCCTGAAGATGCGCATACCTATAGTGGCAGCCTTATCGGGGTACCTAGGAACGCGCTAACACTATCCGACGATGTCGCAGATGCTGAATATTTTTGGCACGATTTAGTTGGATGTGAGGTTTATAACCAAGAAGCGCAATGCTTAGGCCGGGTGGATCACCTAATTGAAACCGGTGCCCACGATGTTCTCATAGTGAAGGGCGAAGAACGCGACCACCTAATCCCATTTCATGAACCATACTTACAAAGCGTAGATCTAACTGCCAAGCGTATTAGCGTTGAATGGCATTTGGATTGGTCTTAGGGGCGAATCCCATGTGGCTTGGCGTTATTACAGTATTGCCTGAAATGTTTGATGCGGTGTCTAGTAGCGGCGTTTTTAGTCGTGCGTTGAACCAAGGTATTATTTCGCTCAATTGTTATAACCCTCGAGACTTTGCCACGGACAAACACCGGACCGTAGATGATCGTCCCTATGGTGGCGGTCCCGGAATGGTCATGATGGTTGAACCACTACTCAGAGCACTTGAGGCGGCAAAATCAGATGCTCCGGAGAATACTCGGGTCGTACTCATGAGCCCTCAAGGTGAGGTATTTAGTCAGGCCAAAGGCATCGACTGTGGTCAAATGCCAGGGCTGATTTTGATTTGCGGGCGGTATGAGGGAATAGACGAGCGCTTTATTCAGAGGCATGTGGATGAAGAGTGGTCGATAGGCGATTATGTGCTCAGTGGCGGCGAATTAGCCGCGATGGTGGTGTTGGACGCCATTGCAAGGCACTTACCGGGCACTTTAGGCAATCAAATGTCAGTAATTGATGAATCACACCTTGATGGAACGCTCGATTACCCTCACTATACGCGCCCCGAGAAGTTGGGTTTGGATGTGGTGCCTGCAGAACTCCTAAGCGGCAACCATAAACAAATGTCTCGGTATCGTCGCCGTGAGGCGCTAAAACGAACTTTGGATCGAAGACCAGACTTGCTTACTGGGCGAGTGTTCAGTCAGGAAGATCGAAAGTTACTGGAAGAATGTTTTGCTGGTCGCAATGCGGTCAATGCAACGGAGTAGAGAAAATGCGCAGAAATAAGATAATCGAAGAAATCGAAAACAGTCAGATGAACGATATCCCTGAATTTAGCCCAGGTGATACGGTAAGTGTCCAAGTGCTTGTTAAAGAGGGTACTCGTGAACGTTTACAGGCTTTTGAAGGCGTTGTTATTGGGATTAAGCAGCGTGGATTAAACTCTGCCTTTATCGTTCGTAAAATCTCCCACGGCGTAGGTGTGGAAAGGACCTTCCAAACACATAGCCCGTTGATCAAAGGTATTGAAGTAAAGCGCCGAGGTGATGTTCGCCAAGCGAAACTCTACTACTTGCGTGAGCTTTCTGGTCGTTCTGCGCGTATTAAAGAGAAAGTTAAGGCCAAGTAATCGCCTTGCCCAACCCCAATGGCTGCAGCAGGACGTTGCTAGCAGCCCAATTGGGGTTGTAACTTACGAGCGTTACTGCGTATATGTTACAAGATCACCCCAAGTCCGAGGGTGATAAAAGTAGTGGTCTGCAAGATTTGCTAAAAACCGAGTAAAAGACCCGACTACAACTAGCGAATACAAGAAGCGAATACAAGAAGCGAATATAAGAACCCATGCCGATCTGGGTATTCGCCCCAACACGTAAAAAGAGCTGTCCTCATTCCGACTAAAAAGCGTCAGCCCAAATAGCCAACCCCCCCTCAACTACCTCCTCCACAATGTACCGTTAGCACAAATTCCGCTACCCTTTAGCCTGTTTTGTGCCGCCCTGGTTGACTTCATTCCAGTCGGTGTCGCATATATATACTACTCATTTAGAAGGATTGCTCTTGTCGGAACAGGGGGCTGTAGAAAATCAGGAGGATATCAACGGATACCTCGATACGCTTTGGCTTGAACGCGGTTTAAGCGAAAATACTTTGATGGCTTATCGCCGAGATCTAGTTGCAACTGCCCAGTGGTTAGAGCAAAGCAGTCAAGGCAAAATGACATTGCTCGGTGCTGATAATGAGGCGCTGATTAGTTTTCTCGGTGAGCGCAAACTCTCCGGGGTTAGTGATAGAAGCTCAGCACGATGGCTCAGTACTCTGCGCGGCTTTTATCGTCATATGATTTTCATTCAGCGTTTGGTCGATGACCCGACGCAGAAGCTTGCCCATCCTAAGTTAGGCCGCACGTTACCAAGTTCGCTATCTTCACAACAAGTGGAGGCGTTACTCGCTGCGCCTGATGTGAACATTGCCACAGGTTTGCGTGATAGGGCGATGCTTGAATTGTTGTATGCAAGTGGCTTGCGTATTACCGAACTCGTGACTTTAGAGTTAACCAATGTAAATCAGCGCCAAGGTGTCGTTAGAGTGGTGGGTAAAGGCAATAAGGAGCGACTAGTGCCTACCGGTGAGACTGCTTTGGATTGGCTTAGCCTATATTTACGCGATGCACGTTTAAGCCTGCTGCCGTCTGGAGGTAGTGTCTTATTTCCAAGCAGACTTGGGCGTGTTATGACCCGCCAAACCTTTTGGCACGCCATTAAAAAGTACGCGTTGCATGCAGGTATAACAAAAAACATTTCTCCCCATACATTACGCCATGCATTTGCAACTCATCTTGTGGATAATGGTGCAGACCTGAGAGCGGTGCAGATGATGTTAGGTCACAGCGACTTATCGACGACACAAATTTATACGCATGTTGCCCAGCAACGGCTTAAAGAGTTAGTTCAAGAGCACCACCCGCGTGGCTGATTTGGTTTTAGCGTAAGGCGTCGGTAATAATCGATTGATATAGGAAGGCAGGGCTATGGTATTAACAGCATTGACTGGATCGAAGAAGGCAATAAACGTACTCCAGAGATTGTCTTCCCTCGGTGTGGGCGCTTTTCTGCTTGTGAATTCAGCGTTAGCGCTTGCTGAGGCGTCAGAGCAGTCTTTTGACATGCCTAAAGGTAGTGAGCTTGCAATACAGCGTTTGTTGGAGTTGCGCCCAGACATTCCAATTCTAGAAGTATATCCCAGTGGTGTAGAAGGGATGTTCGCTATTGACCTTCCGGGTGGCACAACATTGTTCGCCACCAGAGATGGCAAATATCTGATTGCCGGCGAGTTATTCGCTATGGGTGAAGAGCTGGTTAGCATCTCAGAGGAGCGCCGAAATAGTGAGCGTGTAGATCTGTTAGCTAAGGTTCCCGCAGCAGACATGATCATTTTTCCAGCCCAAGGTAAGACTGTAGATTACGTGCATATTTTTACCGACGTTGATTGCGGCTACTGCAGAAAACTGCATCGAGAAATCGCAGACTATTCGGCAATTGGCATAGAAGTTCGTTATTTAGCCTATCCACGAATGGGCCTTGATAGCGAGACCTATGAAAAAATGTCCACAGTATGGTGTTCTAGTGATCGCAAGCGGGCACTGACCAAAGCCAAATTAGGTGTGGAAGTTCCAGCAGCAAAATGTGCGGACCCTGTGTCAGATCATTTTAATTTGGGTCGCCATATTGGTGTGTCTGGCACCCCAGCGATTGTTGCATCTGATGGTCGAATGTTGCCAGGTTACTTGCCGGCAGCAGATTTACTGGCACGCTTACAAAAATAGACAAGAAGAAATTTTCAGGCCCAAGGCCAACACTGGCCTTTAGCCAGTAGCAGTATTGATTACAAACTCCGGAAAAAATTAGTGAACAAACTTCGAATAGGTATTGCAGGGTTAGGTACTGTTGCTCAGGGCGTACTCCACTTGATAGCGACAAATGGCGACCTGATGGCTAAACGCACAGGGGTACAACTGAGCATACAACGCGTTGCAAGTCGTACCACCAAACCTGAGGTAGATTTGCTAGGCGGCGTGTTTAGTAACAACGTTCACGATTTGGTAGCTGACCCAGACGTTGATGTTATTTTGGAGTTGATTGGGGGTGAGGGTTTAGCTAAAGAACTCATCGAAAGTGCACTTGCAGCCGGCAAGCGTGTTGTCACAGCCAATAAAGCCGTCATCGCCGCCCATGGTGATCAATTGTTGGCATCAGGTAATGTACCGTTGCGCTTTGAAGCTGCGGTGGCTGGCGCCATTCCAATTATTCAGTCGCTGAACCAAGGCTTGGCGGCTAATCGAATTGAGTCCATATACGGCATCATTAATGGCACCTGTAATTACATGCTTACCGTGATGGAAGAAGAAGGCTTGGCATTTGATCAAGTGTTGTCCCAGGCGCAGGCACTGGGCTACGCCGAGGCTGACCCCGCGTTCGATATAGAGGGTGTAGATGCCGCTCACAAGTTAACTATTTTGGCTGCACTGGGTTTTGCTACTTCCTATGATTTTTCAGCCCTCTATGTTGAAGGTATTACGCAAATTGCAGCTGAAGATATTCAATATGCTCAGGAGCTAGGTTTTAAGATCAAGCACTTGGGTATTGCCCGTAATACTGATGCGGGCTTAGAAACTCGCGTACACCCAGCACTGGTGCCAACATCAGAGCTACTTGCCAGTGTTAACGGTGTAATGAATGCGGTTCAAGTCGTGAGCGATGCAGCGGGTGAGACGCTCTTTAGCGGCCCAGGAGCCGGTGGCGCAGCCACAGCATCAGCTGTCTTGGCGGACGTACTCACATTTGCTGCTACTAATTTCAGTGAGCGCGAGCCCTCACCACCGGAGAGTCAAGGAACTGCAACACAAATTCAGCGCGTGGCAATGGATGCTATTCCAAGTGCCTGTTATTTGCGGATTCCCACATTGGATCAGCCCGGAGTTTTTGCCCAGGTCGCTAGTGCGTTATCTGCTCACAGCATTAGTATTGAGGCAGTGATTCAGAAAGAACCATCTTCTGCGGATACCTCAGTCTCCATCGTGATTTTGACCGATATGGTGGTGGAATCAGCCGTAAATGCAGCTTTGAAAGATCTTGCTGAATTAGCTGCTGTTGTGGGAAATATCACCCGTATACGAGTCGCACCAACCCACTAAGAATTCGAGGCCTTCATGCAGATTTTGGTCAGAAAAGTGCCTCCTGCTGGAGTCGGTGTAGAGCACCCGTTGCTTGATAGAATTTACGCAGCGCGGGGTATTAGCGATATTGCCCAAATGGATCGCAAGCTTAGTACTTTGCTTTCTCCTGCCGAACTTCCAGATATTGCAAAAGCTGCACAGCGACTAGCCGATGCAGTGCAAAATCAAGAGAAGATTCTGATTGTTGGCGACTTTGACGCTGACGGCGCAACATCTGTGGCGCTATGTATGTTGGCAATTAAATCTCTTGGTGCAGAACATATTGATTTCCTTGTGCCCAATCGCTTCGATTTTGGTTATGGCCTTTCCCCAGAAATTGTTCAGTTAGCGCAAAGCAAAAGTCCGGACTTAATAGTCACCGTAGACAATGGTGTGGCGAGTATTGCTGGAGTTGAAACCGCCAATGCCGCAGGTATTGATGTCATCATTACTGACCACCATTTACCTGGAGATAAGCTGCCTGCTGCGCTGGCGTTGGTTAATCCTAACCTCATTGATTCAACATTTTCCAGCAAATCTATGGCTGGCGTTGGTGTTGCTTACTATGTGCTGAGCTGGGTGCGGCAAGAATTGAGAAGCCGTGATTGGTTTCAACAAACGCAGCGTGAGGAACCCAATTTAGCCCAGTACTTAGATCTCGTTGCTCTAGGTACTGTTGCCGATGTGGTGCCTTTAGACCGTAACAATAGAGTCTTAGTGCATAATGGTTTACTGCGCATGCAGCGTGGCTTCACGCGACCTGGAATTAGGGCTTTGGCGGCGGTAGGTAAGCGCGACTTAAGCAGTATTTCAGCTCAGGATCTAGGCTTTGCTATTGGACCAAGATTGAATGCAGCGGGCCGCTTGGAAGACATGAGTGTCGGCATCCGCTGCCTTATGACTGAAGATGAGAGCGAGGCAAAACAATTAGCCGGCAGTCTGGATGTGTTGAATCAAACTCGTCGTCACTTGCAACAAGACATGGTCGCCGATGCAGAGCTGATAGTTTCACAATTCGAGGTGGGTGAGCAGGCTACAGGTTTGTCCGTTTATCATGAGAGCTTTCACCAAGGTGTTGTGGGTATCGTCGCAGGGCGGTTGCGCGAGAAATTCCACCGACCAGCCATAGTCTTTGCAGATGCTGGAGGTTTAGCGCCAGATGAGCTTAAGGGCTCGGCTAGAAGCATCGATGGCGTAAATATTCGTGATGTACTAGACAGCATTGCTACGCGTTACCCCGGTCTGTTGATCAAATTTGGTGGCCACGCAATGGCTGCCGGTTTGAGTATCAAAAAGGTGCATTTGCCGCGCTTTCATAAAGTTTTCGATAAAGCGGTAGGGCAAGTAACAACCGAGGAAATGTTGAGTGCGAGCTTACTTACTGACGGTACTCTTGCCAGTGAGGATCTTAACTTACAAACCGTTGCGTTGCTGGACGCTGGCGGTCCTTGGGGTAATGGTTTTGCTGAACCACTTTTTACCGGTGAATTCACCCTAGTTAGCCAGCGGGTAGTGGGCGACACTCACCTAAAATTAGTCGTTAAACACGGTGAGCAAATTATTGATGCCATAGCGTTTTCACAGCCTATGCTCAGTGGACAGCCTACCAACGTGCTGATGGTCTACAAACTTGCAGTGAATGATTACGCTGGTTCGCGAACACTGCAGCTGATGGTGGAGTACATAGAGGCTTTGCCTTAGAATTAGCGCCAGATCCTAGAGCAGAATGTGCTTCAAACTATTATTGTTTGAAAGACCTTTTGTATTGTTCCTGAAACCGCCGGTAAGCCACACTAGATATGCCTGAAATTACATCCGTAAGAGAACACATCAAAGATTTGCAAGAACGCGATTCAGCTCTTCGGGGGTATCTTTGACTTTGCCGAAAAGCAAGAGCGTTTACAGGAAGTAGAGTTGGAGTTGGCTGACGGCGACGTTTGGAGTAATCCTGAGCGCGCCCAGCAGTTAGGTCGGGAGCGCGCTGACCTTGAGCAGATCGTAAGCCTTCTCAGTTCTTTGGGTACATCTTTATCCGAGCTTCATGAATTGGCAGAAATGGCCAGTGAAGAAAATGATGAAGATGCCCTGAATGACGTTTCCGGAGAACTGTCGGGTCTAGAGGGCAGTTTAGCAACCCTCGAATTTCATCGG